>NMUI01000250.1 GCA_002221445.1 Phenylobacterium zucineum
GCCCGCAACACACCTGACGAATCGCTCCTGGTAGCAAGCGCCTCACCGCTGCACGCCGAACGGGTTCGCGAGCAGGTTAATAAGGCCATCGGTTTGCGCAACGACCTGGGCACCTTCTTTGAGGCTCACGGCCGAGAGGCCTTTGAGGTCGTGACCATCGCAGATATGCGTCACCGCACCGCCGATCGAGTCATCTTCAGCATCGGTTTCGGTCGCACCAATCACGGTTCGGTGCTCAGTAACTTCGGGCAGCTGAGCGAGCCGCACGGTCGCAGGTACCTTGCCAATCTGCTGGTGAGCGCGCGCCGCCAGGTTACCGTGGTCTCGTGCTTCGGCCCAGACGACCTTCCGGCAGACAGACTCTCGCACGGCGCAGTGCTCCTTCGCGAACTCCTGAACGCGCCAGCTGCAACCTGGAACGCCGACGAAGAATCAATCAGCCCGATGCTTCGCGACCTCGCTGGGCGCATCCGTAAGTTTGGTGCTCGAGTGAAGCTGAACTTCGGCGATCGACTACCGGTCACCATCGGCTACGCCAACACCGCCGGTGTTGTGTTCGATGACGCCAGCCTGCACGGCACTAACCTGACCGAAAAGCTGCGACTGTATCCGGCCCTGCTAAAGACCATGGGCTGGAGCTACCTGCGGGTTCACAGTTTTGAGATGTTCGCCGACCCCCAGGCCCTAGCCGTGCGCATCGGCGACGCGCTTGGCATGCAGGTAACGAAGCGTCCGGTGCCGCTATTCGATGTGCCACACAGCGATGACAAGGCCAAGAGTCCGCGCGATTTGGATAGTTCGAACGATCGCCGTCTTCGCGACGATAAGCCGCCGCACTGGGCCTAGTCTTTTGAGCCGCTGCTCGGGTTGGCCGAGTCAGTGCGGTAGAAGCCCGAGCCCTTGAAGGTCACGCCAACTTGGCCGAAAACCTTTCGCAATTCGCCGCCGCACTCAGGGCACTTGGTTAGCGACTCGTCGGTAAACGCCTGCTGCACGTCAAAGGCGTGCTCGCAGTTCTTGCATTTATAGGAGTAGGTAGGCATCGA
>NMUI01000251.1 GCA_002221445.1 Phenylobacterium zucineum
TCTTTGACGACATCGAGCGCCACATCGGCCTCGAGCAAGGCACGACGAATCTCGCGCAGCGTTGCATCGATATCGGCTGGGCTGAGTTTGCCCTTGGTGCGCAGGTTTTTGAAGGTTTGCGCGAGGCGATCAGAGAGGTTTCCGAACAAGCTTTTGGCTCCTGAAGTTTGTTAGTTAAGACTATCCAACGAGTCCGCGCGCGAATTCGCCCGCATCGAAGAAAGCGAAGTCCTTGATCTGCTCACCAACACCGACGAGTTTCACCGGAATGCCCAATTCGCGCTGAATCGAGTAGACGATGCCGCCCTTGGCCGTGCCATCCAGTTTGGTCAACACAACGCCGGTCACGTTAGCAACCTCGCTGAATGCCTTGGCCTGTTGAAGTCCGTTTTGTCCGGTGGTTGCATCGATCACCAGAAGTACCTCGGCAATCTTGGCTTGCTTCTCGACCACTCGACGAATCTTGCCGAGCTCATCCATGAGGCCAGCCTTGTTTTGCAGGCGACCGGCGGTGTCGATAATCAGCACGTCGGCCTGGGTTCGAACCGCGATTTCGGTTGCTTCAAAAGCCACGGATGCCGGATCTTGGCCCTCGACCTTTGGGCGAATCAGGGTTGCGCCGGCCCGACCTGCCCAGGTAGCAACCTGCTCGACCGCGGCCGCCCTAAATGTATCTGCGGCGCCAATCACAACATTGGCCTTGCCCTCGGTTAGCCAGTTGGCCAGCTTGCCGATGGTGGTCGTCTTACCCACGCCGTTGACACCGACAACCAGGATGACGTAAGGCGGAGTGCCCGAGTCCAGACTTAAAGCCTTGTCGCTTCGCTCTAGGTTTTCGGCAATCAGGTCGACGAGAATCTGCTTGAGCTCGGCCTCGGTTTGCGCGCCGGACTTCTTTGCCCGCTCGCGAACACCTTGCACTATCGCCTCAGCGGCGTCGAGGCCAAAGTCGGCCTGCAGCAGAGTGTCTTCGAGGTCATCGAGGTTCGAAAGATCGAACTTAACCCTCGTGAAGATGCTCTTGATGTTCTTGACGAACGAGCGCTTAGGTAGCTCAACTACTTCGAGCTCAGGTGCAGGCTCGGGCTCGGGCTCGGGCTCGGGCTCGGGCTCAGGTTCCGGTTCAGGTTCAGGTTCTGGCTCGAGCTCCGGTTCGGGAGTTTCCTCCACTGGAGGCGCGATTTCGGGCTGAATGGCGGGTTCTGGCTCCACAATTGGCTCCACAGCAGAGATTTCCTCCACTTGGGCAACCACTGCTGGTTCCCGCTTGGGTTCCGGCTCGGGTTCCGGCTCGGGTTCCGGTTCAGGCTCCGGTGCCAACTCCGGTTCAGGCTGGATGACTTCGGGTTCGACCACCTCTGACACGGCAACCGAAGGTTCAACTACGGCAGACTCCTCGGCAGCCGGTTCGACTAGCTGCTCAGACTCGACGGCTTGCGGCTCAACGTCATCCTTGCCTTTTTTCTTGCGCCAGAAAAGAAAACCCATGACTAGGCTTTCGAAGTTTCAGGTATGCGCTGGCCGACCACGGCCGACACGCCATCGCCGCGCATCGAGACGCCGTAAAGGGCATCCGCGATTTCCATGGTGCGCTTCTGGTGAGTCACGATGATGAGCTGCGAGTTGGCCTTGAGCTCCTTGAAGATGGTCAGCAGGCGGCCAAGGTTGGCGTCGTCGAGCGCAGCCTCAACCTCATCGAGCACATAGAAGGGCGAAGGGCGCGCCTTAAAGATTGCGATGAGCAGGGCCACAGCGGCGAGCGAGCGCTCACCTCCCGAGAGAAGCGATAGGCGTTCGATGCGCTTACCGACAGGCTTGACGGTTACCTCGATGCCGGTGGTGAGCATGTT
>NMUI01000029.1 GCA_002221445.1 Phenylobacterium zucineum
CCTGGGAGAGCCGGACCCCCGCTATTGGTCAAAACCTACGAAGATCGCCGCCTCCTCAACGGATCTGCGCTCTGATACCACGGCATTGGCCGGGAAGCTGTCGTCGGGCCAGCCCAGGGCGACGCTTTTCATAATAATCTGATCCTCGGCTATTCCAGCGTGCTCGCGCACCACCGGGGACTGCATAATGCCCTGACTGTTGATAACGGTTCCCAGTCCTCGGGACCAAGCGGCATTGACCAGGGCCGTGGTGACGGCACCGCAGTCGAACGGTGTATCATCGCTGCCATCGAGGACGCGATCATAAGTCACAATGATACAGACCGGTGCGTCAAATTGCCGAAAGCCGCGCAGGACCCAGTCCTGACGGGCATCCTTATCGTCCCGCGCGATCCCCATGGCGGCGAACAGCTGCTTGGCGACGCCCACCTGACGGTCCCGGTGCGGGCCGGCAAAGGCCTGGCCGGTCCGAAACTCCCGTGACTGCGGTACACCCGAAACCATGCGCTCGGTATTGCCCGCACGAATGCGATCCAAGGGTTCGCCTGTGATCACATAGAAGTTCCAGGGCTGGGTATTCATCGACGACGGCGCGCGCATGGCGAGGTTGATGATTTCAGCAATCAAGGCCTTAGGAACTGGGTCGGGCTTGTAACCGCGAATGCTTCGCCGGCCCAGGATTACATCGTCAAACTGCATGGTCGGCCTCTGTTTCAGACATTCATATTGCGACCTGCGGAAGGTTGAGGGCAAGACTCAACCGATCCGCCGAGACCCGGAAACCTGTCCCTGAACCCCGCTGGCCGGGGCGCTATAGCCGCATTGAAACGCCCCGTCGACCTGCACAACCGGTATGAGTCGGGAGCCCTATTCCTTCAGGTGAAATCGCTTAAAAGGGTAAAATATATATAATTCAATAAGTTAGTGTTCTTGGGTCCGATAACCGGTTCCCGCCTATTGGAACACGATCCGGCTCAGAAGCGGAGTGAGATTCTCTCAAGGTCCAGAGACTTGCCAAGCATGTTACCCCTGGCGCGATTCAATGTCGCTTGACTAAACATGCACATACATGAATATACGAATTTATAGAGGTTTCTGCAGAATCTGGTAATAATCGGAGAATAAAATTGTTTATTTTCAGAGACTTATGAATGGTTCTCGATTCTATGGAATCAAATCTCACCCTGGAAAATCATAATCCGCCCGAGTTTTGAGGGGCAGCATTTTTGAGGTGCAATCTGCATGTCTGGTGCCCTGAATTCAAAAGATCTCGACGGGCAACCGGGACAGGCCTGCCAGGGATAGAAAGTCGACTCAACGTGTACGACGAGATTTTGAAGCCTGCCATGGCGGTTCGACCGTTTCTGCTCAACCTGTTCGGCCTATCCCTTTTGCTATCAGGATGTGGAGACCCCAAGGTGTCCGGGACTGTGGTTCGGCCAGCCCCAATCGCCGATCGCCTGACGGTAAGACTGCAAGTTATCGATGATGTCCGGTCAGTACCGGCCACACTCACGACCCGCAACATGGCCGACGCCCGGGCCAGGATTTCCGGCCTATTGGTCAGTCTCCAGGTTAAGGAAGGTGATCGTGTGCGTCCGGGCCAGGTCATTGCCCGCATTAAGGATGACCGTCTGACCCTGCAAACCGGTGCTTTTGACGCTCAGGTGAATTCGGCGGCCGCGGAAGCTGTCCGCGCCCAGGCCGATCTGGCCCGGACACGGACCCTGTATGCCCAGGGCATTTATGCCCAGGCCCGACTGGATCAGGTTGAGGCACAAGCCAGGGCTGCCAATGCCAACCTCGCCTCGGCCCGATCCCTCCGTGGGGCAAGTGCCGAACTTAGCGCGCAAGGCACTGTCCTCGCACCCGCTGCGGGTAAGGTACTGATCGCGCCCGTGCCCGTGGGGTCGGCGGTCACGGCGGGACAAAGCTTGGCGCGGATCACGGCTGGTCCTGTGGTGGTGAGGATTACCCTACCGGAAGGCGAGGCTGCGGCCTTGAAGGTCGGCGATATGGTCAAATTGGCCGCAGACGACCTTCAAGATCTCGTCGGTCAGGGGCGGGTTACCCAAGTCTATCCGGCGATCAGTGGTGGACAGGTGATCGCTGATGTCAGCGCCGAGGGTTTGTCCCAAGACCTAATCGGCAAACGGGTGAGGGCGCAGGTCAGGATCGGTGAACGCCGGGCTCTGATCATCCCACGACGTTATGTCGGGCCGAGATTTGGTATGGATTACATCCGACTGGTCAGGGTCGATGGTTCGGTGTCTGAAATTCCCATCCAGACGTCTGCAGGCCCGACCGTCGATACGGTTGAGGTCCTGTCGGGTCTGCAGGTCGGCGATGTGCTGACCGCGCCCGAAGGTGCCCGATGACTCTCGGCCTCTCCGGACGTCTAACCAGGGCGACCCTCGGCTCGCCCCTGACTCCCTTGTTTCTGCTGGCGGCGATTGCAGTCGGTTTGCTAGCCCTGGTCTCCATCCCCCGGGAAGAAGAACCACAGATCAGTGTACCCATGGTGGACATCATGGTGGCGGCACCTGGCCTTCGCGCGCCGGACGCCGTGGAACTGGTGGGTAAGCCGCTGGAGACCATCGTCAAGAGCGTGGCTGAGGTGGAACATGTCTATACCTTCGTCGACGACAATCAGGTTATGGTCACGGCCAGATTTAAGGTGGGTGTCGATCCGGATTCCGCCGCTGTGCGCATCCACGAGAAAATCCGTGCCAATTATGATCGGATTCCCGCAGGTATTCCTGAGCCTCTGATCCAGACCCGGGGTATCAATGATGTACCCAGCCTTGTCCTCACCCTATCGCCCAAGCCTGACGCGGCCGGTCAGTGGACGGATCAGGCGCTTTATGACCTTGCGGGAAAACTGCGGACCGAGGTGTCTAAGGTCGATGATGTCGGCCTGACCTTTATCGTCGGCGGTCGCCCCCAGGAGATCCGAATTGAACCTGACCCCGCAAGGTTGGCCCAGCATGAGGTGTCGTTAAGTACCCTGATGGACACAGTCCGTCAGGCCAACCGGGTATTCCCGGCAGGTCAGGTCCGTAATGGCGGCGAGGCGGTGGATGTCATGGCGGGGCGAACCCTTGCCAGCGCAACCCAGATTGGACTTCTCGCCCTGCCTTCTGTCAGGGGTGAGGCTGTCTATGTCCGCGAGGTGGCCCAGGTGATTGAGGCCCCCCGTGAGGATCAGGCCCGCGTCTGGCGATATGCCCGGGTTGGCCCGGGGTGGAGCCAGACCCCGGCCGTCAGTCTGGCTATCGCCAAGCGAAAGGGGGCCAATGCGGTGGTGGTCTCTCAGGCTGTGCTGGCCCGGGTCGAGGCGTTGAGAAACACACTCCTTCCAGACAGCCTCAGTGTGGCCGTGACTCGAGATTATGGCGCTACAGCCAATGAGAAGGCCAATGAACTTCTCTTCCACCTGGGGCTCGCGACCCTGTCCATTGTCGTCCTGATCGGCTTTGCCATCGGCTGGCGGGAGGCGGGTGCGACAGCGGTCGTCATTCCCACCACCATCCTCCTGACCCTCTTCGCCTCGAACCTTTTGGGCTATACCATCAACCGGGTCAGCCTTTTTGCCCTGATCTTCTCCATCGGCATCCTGGTCGATGACGCCATTGTCATGATTGAGAACATCGCCCGACACTGGGCCATGGCCGATGACCGGAGCCGGGTGGACGCCGCTGTCGATGCCGTGGCCGAGGTGGGCAATCCCACCGTCGTCGCCACCCTGACGGTGGTTACGGCCCTGCTACCCATGCTGTTCGTTTCGGGCTTGATGGGGCCTTATATGGCACCGATCCCGGTCAATGCTTCGGCGGCCATGGTGTTCTCATTTTTCGTCGCTGTGGTCATAGCGCCCTGGCTTATGGTCCGCTTTGCCCGAAAGACGTTGAGCCCTGGCGTCCATCATGGCGAGGGCAAGCTTGGGGCCATCTACCGAAAGGTCGCTGTCCAGGTGATCAGAACCCGCAAGTCGGCCTGGACCTTCCTGATTGGCGTTGGGATGGCCACCCTGGTGGCCTGCGCCATGTTCGCCACCAAGACCGTGACCGTAAAACTCCTGCCCTTCGACAACAAATCCGAGCTGCAGGTGGTGCTGGACCTGCCGGAGGGGTCGTCGCTGGAAGCGACTGAAAGCGCCCTGACAGAGGCAGCAGCGATCGCTCGCAGCCTGCCTGAAGTCACCGCCGTTGACGCCTATGCTGGGACGGCCTCACCTTTCAACTTCAACGGTCTGGTGCGTCATTACTACCAGCGCAATCGCCCGGAAATGGGCGACCTCTCCGTGGGGCTTGCGGCCAAGGACGACCGCCACCGTTCCAGCCACGCTATCGCCCTCGACCTTCGTCACAGGCTCGCCGGTTTGAATCTACCCCCTGGTGCGGCGATCAAGGTTGTTGAGGCCCCGCCTGGTCCACCGGTCATGGCGACCCTTCTGGCCGAAATCTACGGCCCCGATGCGGCAACACGCCGAACGGTTGCCGAGCGGGTAAAGGCCGCCTTCCACGCCGTGCCCTATATTGTCGATATTGACGACAGTTATGGCCAGCCAAGGCCGGGCTTGCGCCTTGTCCCGGATCGCGTCCGGTTGGAGGCGCTCAAAATCAGCGAGGGAGAGATCTATGATTCCATCGCCGCAACCTTGGATGGCCAGGTGCTGGGATATGCTCACCGGGGTGGCGGTCGGGATCCCCTGGAAATTTCGGTTCGACTGCCTCAGTCTGCCCGCCGCTGGGGCGAAGGTCTGTCAGCCATGCCCGTGGCTATTTCTCAGGGTCCCGACGGCGGACGATTGATCGCCCTCGGTGAAGTCGTGACCGCGTCGAACGAGCCGGGCTCCACCCATATTTATCGCCGTGACGGACGAGACGTCGACATGATCATGGGCGAACTCGCCGGAGCTTATGAAGCGCCGATTTACGGCATGATGGCCGTGGACAAGATCCTGAAACAGACTAACTGGAAGGGCGTGGCCAAACCCGCCATTCTCATGCACGGCCAGCCGACGGTCGAGCGTAAGCCATCGGTCCTCTGGGATGGGGAATGGGAGATCACTTGGGTAACCTTTCGCGATATGGGGGCCGCTTTTGGCGTCGCGATCCTTGGCATTTATGTGCTGGTGGTGGCTCAGTTCAAAAGCTTTCGTCTGCCGCTTGTGATCCTGACCCCCATCCCCCTGACCCTGATAGGCATTGTTATCGGCCATATTCTATTCAGAGCCCCTTTCACCGCCACCTCCATGATCGGCTTCATCGCCCTGGCCGGGATCATCGTCCGAAATTCCATCCTGCTGGTAGATTTCATCGGCCACAGTCATGGTAACGGTCGTCTCCTGCGTGAGGTCCTGCTGGAGGCTGGGGCGATCCGTTTCAAGCCCATCGTCCTGACTGCGGCCGCCGCCATGATCGGTGCCGCCGTGATCCTTACAGATCCGATCTTTCAGGGGCTGGCTATTTCCCTGCTGTTCGGCCTAGCCTCATCGACCCTGCTGACCGTTCTGGTTATTCCGGCCATCTATGTGGTTCTGAGCGATGACGGTGCCGTGGTCCCCGAAAGGACCGCCTCGGGTCTTGAACATTCCTGAATCTTGATCCGTCATAGGTATCTTCTAAACTCAGCAAATGAGCACCGTTCTCACTAGGCCGCCGTCGCCCATCGAAGTATCAGATTTGGCGGCGCGCGCTGCCTCAGCAGCTCGACTGCTCAAGCTCCTGGCCAGTGAGCAGAGACTGCTATTGCTGTGTCGGCTTATTGAGGGGGAAGCCTCTGTGGGTGATCTTGCCGATCACGCCAAGCTGGCCCAGTCTGCGGCCTCCCAGCATCTAGCGAAAATGCGAGCCGAAGGTCTGGTCGCCACTCGCCGCGATGGCCAAACCATATTCTATCGCTTGGTCGATCCCGTCGCTGTCCGGGTGCTCGATACCCTTTGCGACATTTATCGCGCGAATTAGGCAGATTATGACCGACCCTTCCCTGCCGATCCGGGTGGCGGCCCTCTATCAGTTCACACCCATCGCCGACTGTGAATCCCTTCGGCAGGATTTGATCACAATCTGCGCGGAGCACAGCCTTCTCGGGACGCTGCTGGTGGCGCGGGAGGGCCTCAACGGCACCCTGGCCGGGTCGCCGCAGGACATTGATGCCATGGTGGCCTATATCCGCGCCTTAGCTGGCTTTGAGCGGCTTTCGGTCAAGTTTTCCGGTGCCGCAACCCCACCCTTCTATCGCATGAAGGTGAGGCTAAAGCGTGAGATTGTCACCATGGGTCAACCGGACATCGATCCATTGAAATCGGTGGGTCAGTATGTGGCACCTGAGGATTGGAACGCCTTGATCGGTGATCCTGACACCCTCCTGATCGACACCCGCAATGCTTATGAGGTTCGGATCGGGACCTTTGAAGGGGCGATTAATCCAGGCATAGCCAGTTTCCGAGAGTTCCCGGACTGGTTCCGCACGCATCGTGATTCGTTGCTCGCTGGGCGAGCCTCACCCAAGATCGCCATGTTCTGCACCGGCGGCATCCGCTGCGAAAAATCCACGGCCTTTCTCAAGTCACAGGGCATCGACGCGGTCTATCACCTGGACGGCGGCATTCTGAAATATCTGGAGACTACCCCAAAATCTGAAAGTCTCTGGCGGGGGGAGTGTTTTGTTTTTGATCAGCGGGTCGCTGTCGGCCATGGTTTGGTGCCCGGAACCCACAGCCTCTGTCACGCCTGCCGGTTGCCCTCAGTCCCGAAGACAAGGCGTCAGACACCTACCAGGAAGGGGTCAGTTGCCCCGCCTGCTATGATCGGCGAGGTCCAGAACAGCAGGCCAGATATAAGGAACGCCAATATCAGATGGCGCGCGCCGTCGTCCGTGGCGAGACCCATCTCGGAACCCGATCCGGTCAGACAGGCCCCAATGGCATAGGTCATTCGCAGGATTTAATTCGAGCACAAGGTGGGGAAAACGACGATGGAACCTGAGGCTAACCTTAAAGTCATTTATCTCCAGTGGGGCGTGAAGCAAAGTTTTCGCAGCTATGTGGAAGGGGCAGGCGGCACCATCACGGTTGCTGGCGGTGCTGAACGCACGCCCGATGGTGGTTTCCAATTTCCGGTGGATGAAACCTCCCTCACCTTGGGCTCATCAGGTCACCTTGAGGGCCGAGCGACCTTTCGAGGTGAAGTCACATTTAAGGCCCATGGCGGGATGCTCTCGGTCTTCCTGGCTGAACCGATCCTGGACTTTGCCAGCGACCCGGCGGTCCTGACTGTGGCCGATACCCCGTCACGGAAATATAGAACCGAGGTGGCTGGGCTGGATATTTCAGCCATGACTCGGGATGAGGCTGGCAGAGTAATTCTCTCCACAAGCCTTACCATGAACGGCATTCAATGGCTCGGCGACCACTATCCGCTGCGCGCACCCCTTGATCCCGCAGCTTTGGTGTTGGAGTCTGCTCCAAGAAGTGGAAACCGGTTATAGAAAAGGCACATGGTCTAGTTTTTGAATGAAAGCCCTGGTTATCCCCATAGACGAGTCCGTCTAAGGGGAGGGGTTCATTGGTGAGCAGGCACAAGGCCTTTGGTGTCCGTCTGGCACCTTGTCATGCGCTTCGGGCAGTTTAGTGTCCCCTGATACCAAGGGGCTTTCCATGCGTATTGATTTCAAACTGTTCTGTGCGGCCTCTGCGGCGGTCCTGCTGTTGACGGGAACAACCGGCGCGGCGGCGGATGTGGCGGTAAGTGGGGCAGCGATCCCAGCGTCATCTGAGGATGCCCGTTTTACCGCCTTCCTTGATGCTGAGTTCGCTCAGGAAATTCAGTTGCGTCCGCAACTGGCGACACGTTTGGGATTGAAGGACGGGCAGGACAAACTCGACGACATCAGTGATGCGGGTCTCCTCAAACGTCTGAGCTGGCGCCGCGCCAGTGTCGCCAAGATGAAGGCTGAATTTGTTCGCGCAAAACTTTCACCGGCGGCGCAGGCAAATTTTGACATCTGGTCCCAGGAACTGGATCGCGCGGAGCTCACCTATAAATACCGGCGCTATCAACCCCCCTTCTATTCTTTCCTGTATTCCGTCCATGCCGAGCTGCCGAACTTCCTAATCAATACCCATCTGGTCCGGTCGGCCTCTGACATGAAGGCCTATAGTGCGCGACTCCGAGCCCTCCCGGCCGTCCTCGACACCGCCATCGCACAAAGTCGCCTTTCGACCGCCGAGGGAATCCGTGCGCCCCGCTTCGAAATTGAGCGGGTCATATCCGGTAGTGGTCACCTGATCAGCGGCGCGCCCTTCGACAACGGGCCGGACTCTCCGCTCTGGGCCGACATCAAGGCCAAGGTCGGTAAACTTCAGACAACCGGCACCGTTACGGAAGCCGAAGCCACAACATTGCTCGACGAAGGCCGCCGATCCCTGTCAGACATCGCCCCAGCCTACCGGCGGGTAATGGCCTGGGCAGAGGCAGAGCTTCCGACGGCGCCCTCTGGGCGGGTGGGGGCGATTTCGCTCCCCGGCGGGGCGGGGTGGTATGCGGCAGCCCTTAAGCTCAACACAACCACCGATATGACGGCGGCACAGATCCACAAGGTCGGTCTGGCCGAGGTGGCGCGGATTGAGGCGGCCCAGGATGCCCTAGCGGTGCAGGCCGGCTTTAAGGATCGCCAAGCCTATTATGCGGCGCGGGCTGCGCAGTTTCCACCGACCCCTTGGACAGATGAGGCGCGTACAGACTATTTGCGCCGCGCCAATGAAACCATCGCCCATACACGCACGCTCCTGCCGCAGTGGTTTGGCCAATTACCAGCCTACCGGGTCGAGGTGGTGCGGGAGCCGTCCTTCAGCGAGGTGGCGGGCGGTGCGGCTCATGCTGGCGGTCCCAGCCCTGACGGGGCCCGTCCGGGACGGGTCTATGTTCACCTACTGGGCATGACGGATGACCCTGCGGACCTCTATAATTTGATGTGCCATGAAGGCATTCCCGGGCACGTTCTGCAGGGGGATATTCAGGTTCGCCAGACCGATGCGCCGAAGTTCCGCAGGACCTATGGTTATGTAGCCTATAACGAAGGCTGGGCGCTCTATACCGAGGCGCTTTGTAAGGAAATGGGCGTCTATCCGGACATTGCTGCCGACTTCATGCGGCTTGATGCTGAATTGTTTCGCGGGGCCCGTCTCGTGGTCGATACGGGTATCCACGCCATGGGGTGGACCGAGGATCAGGCTGTCGATTACATGATGAAAACCGGTCGCCGCCCACCGGATCAGGCGCGCTCTGAGGTCCGTCGCTACATCACCCTGCCGGGGCAGGCCACAGGCTATAAGATCGGAATGCTTAAAATCATGGAGCTTCGTCACAAGGCCGAAGCTGAGCTGGGATCAAGGTTCGACCTTCGCAGCTTTCATGATCTGGTGGTGGGCTCAGGGTCCATGCCATTGTCTGTACTGGAGCGCCGGGTCACAGATTGGATCGCCAGCCAACGCTGACCAACCCGATGGCTTTTCGGATAGCTGGTCATGCACCGCATTTTTGTCCCGTGCGCTGAATTCGACAGACTGGACTACTGGCTGCATCACCCGAGGTCTGTGGAAGATCTCCACGCCATGGGGGATGATCTGGCCGCCGGCGTCAGGATCATGCTGTATAACCCGGCGGGCGAAGACAGGCCCGCGCGGCTGAGGTTTCAGGAGGAGATCAATTGCTGGGTGGCTTACCCTACCCCTGGAATCGTCGGTTAAGCTTGCGCATTCCGCCGATCCAGCGACCGTAGTCATTGGTCTTGTTGCGCATGTAATCCAGCACTTCGGGGTGGGGCAGGATCAGGAAATCCTCCGCCTCCAGGGACTTGACCACCACCTCTGCCAGGAAGTCGGGTTCCATCATGCCATCAATACTGGCGACGCCGTCAGGATTGCCGGCGGTCATGGCTGTGCGTACGGCCTGAGGACATAGGACCGAGACCTTGATACCCTGATCCCCGTGGGTAATGGCCAGCCATTCCGCTAGGCCGACGGCCGCGTGTTTGGTGACTGCATAGGGAGCCGACCCGATCTGCGACAACAGGCCAGCGGCTGACGCGGTATTGAGCAGATACCCCCCGCCGCGAGCCGCCATCCGAGGTACGAGGTGCCGGGCGGCCCAGACATGGGCCATGACATTGATGTCCCAGATCCTTTGCCAGTCGGCATTGGGGGTCTCAGCTCCGCCGCCGACACCGATCCCGGCATTGGAGCAGAACAGGTCAATAGGGCCGTGCTCGGCTTCCACCGTCTCAATCAGCAATTTGATGTCGTCCTCCCGGGAGACATCGACCTTAACGGCGGTGCCGCCGAGTCCGGTGGCTGTGGCCTGGGCACCGGTCTCGTCGCGGTCGGCACAGACAATCAGCTTTGGACCTTCTAAGGCGAATCTCTGGGCCATGGCGCGACCGATACCGCTCGCGGCACCGGTGATGACAATAATGCGATCCTTAAGGTTCATATTCCCCCCGCGTCCTTGAATTTGTCTGAGGTCTATTTAGCCCCGGATGATGACGGCTGTCTGCCCCAACTATCCCCATGACGCCTGAAGAATAGACCTTGCCGGATTTTCATGAGCGACACCCGCAATTTCGCTGGCCTCCCAGGTTGCGGCTAACATAGCAAGGTGGGGTCTTAAATCCGTGAAGGGTTTGTCATGCACAGCCGTCGCAATCTGATCTCTGGCCTGGCTCTGTCGGCGGGCCTTGGCCTTGCCAGTATTTTGCGCCCCAATCGGGCGCTTGCCCAAACCTTATCCGGAGGCGGTCAGGCCATGTGGGGCGGGCGGTTTACGGAAAAGCCGGGGGCGCTGATGCAGGAGATCAATGTCTCCATTGATATGGACCGCCGGTTCTGGCGGCAGGACATCACCGCCTCTCGCGCCCATGCCGCCATGCTGGTCAAACAGAAGATCATCACCGCCGAGGACGGGGCTAAGATTGAGGGCGGACTGAAGACCATTATCGGTGAGATTGAGGCCGGGACCTTTCCCTTTCGCCGAGAATTTGAGGACATCCATCTCAATGTGGAGGCCCGGCTGGGGGAGCTCATCGGCCCCGCATCCGGTCGTCTGCATACCGCCCGCTCGCGGAATGATCAGGTGGCCACCGATTTCAAGCTCTGGGTTCGCGACGCCCTCGATGACATGCAGTTGAAGGTCAAGGACCTACAATTGGCCTTGGTGACCCGGGCCGAGCAACATGTTGACAGCCTGATGCCCGGCTTTACCCACATGCAGCCGGCCCAGCCCATCACCTTGGGTCATCATCTCATGGCCTATGTGGAAATGTTCGCCCGGGATGTGTCGCGCATGGCCGATGCCCGGACGCGGATGAATGAGTGCCCCCTGGGCTCGGCGGCCCTGGCCGGATCTTCCTTTCCCATTGACCGGACCCAGACGGCACAGGCCCTGGGCTTTGCCCGACCTACGGCTAACAGTCTCGACGGGGTGGCTGATCGGGATTTCGCCCTGGAGGCCCTCTCTTGTTTCACCCTGTGTGCCGGGCACCTGTCCCGGCTCGCGGAGGAAATGGTCATCTGGTGCAATCCACAGTTCGGCTTCATCACCTTTTCGGACTCCTATTCCACCGGGTCCTCCATCATGCCGCAGAAACGCAACCCCGATGCGGCGGAGCTGGTTCGCGCCAAGTCCGGCCCTATTAGCGGTGATTTCCTGGCCCTCAACACCGTGCTCAAGGGCCTGCCCCTGGCCTATGACAAGGACCTGCAAGAGGACAAGCCGCCGGTCTTCCACGCCTTCGATGCTCTTGACCTCGCCGTCCGGGCCATGACCGGCATGGTGCTGGACTTTAAGGCCAATACGGCTCGCATGGCCGCTGTGGCGGCCTCCGGCTTCTCCACGGCTACCGACCTAGCCGACTGGTTGGTGCAGAATCTTAACATCCCCTTCCGTGAAGCCCACCATATTTCCGGTGCGGCTGTAAAAATGGCCGAAACCAAGGGGGTGGAGTTGTCTCAGCTCACCCTCAAACAGTATCAGAGTCTCAATCCTGGCATTACGTCAGACATCTATCGGGTGCTTTCTGCCAAAGCCTCGTGTGATGCACGCACCTCCTATGGTGGATCAGCGCCCTCCCAGGTGCGTCAGCAGGTGGCTCGCTGGAAGGGGCTTCTGACCGCTAAGGGATGATCAGGTCTGCGGAGTCTTGGCCTTTTCGGGCCAAGATTTGGCGAATTTCGTAAGACTGACCCCGATCGTCGCGCGCAATTCGCCCGTCTCGATATAGGCCTCCATATCCATAACAAGCGCCTTGGTCTTCTCGATCTGATCTGCGACCGGATCGTCGGGGATCGGCGGTGGTGGCTTTTCCAGGCCGAGCAGCCGTTTCCAGAAGGGTATGTGGTGTGTCTTATAGACCGGGCGGCCGCTGACCACGTTCCGCTTGTCTGGGGTGCTCACATCTTGAATGTAAAATGCAGGACTAATCCACAAATCGGGCGAGCTGGCATATTCAAATCCGAGCTGACAATTATAGGGCCCGAACCGACGGTGGAAGTCAAAGCTGTTGCCTGAACCGCCAGACTCCGAATCCGTCTGCGCCGCCCAACCGCGCGCCAGCATGAAGGGGATCAGCTCCTTTTTCATTTCTGCCCGCAGGGAGACCTTGGTTTGGGCGCGAGCGTTTGCGAGACGGGATTTTAGGCTCAGCTGTGTCCACTCCGAAAACGCGATTTTATCTGGGCGAAAGCCACAGATCGCCTCAGACAGATCCAGAGGTAGATCAAACATAAAATCTACCTCCTCGTCGTCCTCTTCCATTTGCGCGGTCAGCAAAGCCTTGATCTGGGCAAAGGCCGGTGGCGGGACACCCTCAACCTGCGCGCCATTTATGTCCACATCCGGGTCATGCACCACTGACCAGACCTGAGCCCCGCCCTCGTAGCCGATGAGCTCGCTGACCATGACCGTCTCGCTCATCTCACCCTTTAGGGCGAAAAGCTTTGCGGAAACTGACCCAAGGGCAGGAGTTAGATCGAGCTGCTGCTTATTATCGACAATGACAAACCACCCATTCGGCAGGTCTGCGCAGGTATAATCACCGGTCAGACAATAGCTACAGTCCCCGATTTCGGTAAGACCCAAGGCCTCCAGAACCGCCTCCCGGTCTGGCCTCTGCATGGCCAGCCAGCTTGCTTTTACGCCCATGGTTATTTCCTCCTGGATTGCAGGTCGGTGGATGTAGTCGCTTGCCCAGAGGGACGTTGTTTACGCCCGATATCGCCTGAAATTACACCCATGGCTGCACCTATGTCGCGCGGTAGGAAATGATCGACTCGAAAGTTCGGAATGGCTCCATCATAGGCCTTCCGTTGACCCTTGCTCAGTCTTGCTGACGGTCCGAATTTGGCCTCGACAATATCGATGATATTGCCCGCGTTGTCCGTACTGATGTGATCTGGGATTGTATAGCCGCCTGGAACTTGTTGTCGCGCCCGGGCTCCTTCACCTTGTTTGATATTTTGCCCGCGTGCCCGGCTTCGCAGCATTGAGAGGTCTTCGCCCAATGCCCCTTTCTCCCTCCTGGACAGGGAGCTTGACCATTTTCGACCGAAATATCCGCCCATCGCCCCCAAGGTTCCGCCGACGAGGGCCGCTTCACGGGCGCGATCGACGGATGCTGTTGAGAGCCGCCGATTGAAAGCATCCTGCGCAATAGAGGTCACTGCCCCGTCCACCGCTGCGGATCGGCCGCCCCAGCCGGACCTGGCAGTTAAGGCTCCGGCCGCTCCGCCCAAAGCGGCCCCGGCATAATCGCCGGCGCTACCCAGTCTAAGATTTTGCAGATCAGATGCCGCCTGCCCGGCAAGTCCGCTCGTCCCGCCTGCGGCCCCCAATACGGCGAGCTCACGGCCGATCATGGGCGCAGCCTCTGCCATTCTGGCCCCGCCCGCAATCAGACCCTCTGCCGGGCCCAGGGCCACGATCTGCGCGCCGGTTCCGGCGACTTCACCGAGGGTCCGGGCTGTGCGGAAATACTGTTCGTCGAACCTATCCCGTGCCTTTTCTTGCGCCATGCGGTTTCGGTAAGCGGTGGCTAAGTTCTTTCCGTTCGCCGCGTCGGCAATAGCACGGCCTCCGGCCCAAACCCTGTCACCCAAACCAAGGGTTAAGGCATCCTGCGCTCCACGCGCCCCGGCCAGGGCTTGATCCACGACGGTGGGAGCTACGAGTTCGCGCGCTTTCCGCGCCGTCGGCCGAAAATCCGGCCCCCTTACTTCGCTATTGCGCAAGGCCATCCACGTCCGAATGTCGGGTTGTTCTTGTTTTCTATGTGATCGTGATTGTTGCGGCATGTTCTCTTAAACCCCCTTCGGATGAAGCCATCACGGCTCTACCATTCAGGTCAATTTGTTAAAAGAACAAAATAAGAACTTTTTTAGCCGTTAGTGAATCTCAAATCGAGCATATCTCTATTTTGCTAATTAAAACAATATTTTATGCGGAAAATGAGTTTCCGATCCCTGCGCCGTAAACGTCTATGGTTAATTTCCGGAACGCGGGCGAAACGAATCAGGACCGAATCGATGACCTCCGCCAATTCAGGATATGTTCCCTACGACATGTGGTAGCTAAACGGGCGTTAACTACAAACAGGTCGGCATGTGATCGTTTGCGGTATTGGGGCAGATGACTCGCACTCTCTGCGCAGATTGTCGGCCCAGCCTTGACGCGGGGATCAGCCTTGCCCTATACCGCCGCTCTTCCGCGCGGGCTTGCTCGCTCGAACCCCATTTTTTGCCTGGATGACTGCTATGTCGCGTCGCTGCGAACTCACCGGGGTCGGCCCCATGGTCGGCCACAATGTGAGCCACTCCAATGTAAAGACCAAGCGCCGGTTCCTGCCAAACCTAGCTCAGGTCAACCTGCAGTCCGAGGCCCTTGGCCAGAGCTTCAAGTTGCGCATCACCAATGCGGCCCTGCGCACCATTGACTTCCGCGGCGGTCTGGATCCTTTCCTGGTCAAGGCCGACGACGAGGTGCTTTCGCCCCGCGCCTTGAAGATCAAGCGTGAACTTAAGGCCAAGCTGGCTGAGTCCGCCGCCGCCTAAATTTAGAGCTTAGCTCCGAGGTTATAGAGGCCGTCCGCAGGGGCGGCCTTTTTCGTTGTGCCCATGGGGGACCTGCGGCTAACTGATCCTCGCGTCAGGTTCCCCGGTAACGGGGATGAAAAGGGAACTCGGGTGAAAATCCCGGACTGCCCCCGCAACTGTAAGCGGCGAGCCCGCACGTCATATGTCACTGGACGAGGACTTTCATAGTCCAAGTCCGGGAAGGCGATGTGCAAGGGGTGTTGACCTGCAAGCCAGGAGACCTGCCCGGCGCAATCGTCCTTCGACCGGCCGGGGTGTGCCGGGCGAACGGGATTTCCCGAGCGGCGATGTTTCCTTGAGCCCTCGCGCAAGCGCGGGTTCGCCATCGCTTGACCGGGATAGACCCATGAAGACCCTTCTGTCGGCTGCCGCCGCCCTCATACTGATCATTCCCTTAGCCGCCTGGGCTGAAACCCCCATCTCCGAAATCGTGATCGTCGCAACCCGCACGCCTCAGTCGGTTGACCGGCTTGGTCAACAGGTCTCGGTGGTGACGGCAGCCGAGCTGAAGAGCCGCCAAACGGTCGTGATCTCTGACCTGCTGGCAACCCTGCCGGGGGTCGGTGTCAGCCGTAACGGCGGGATTGGCGGGGTGACCTCTGTTCGCATTCGCGGTTCTGAAACTGACCAAACCCTGGTCCTGGTGGATGGGATTAAGCTGAATGATCCGTCCTCACCGGGCGGGGCCTATAATTTTGCAAACTTGCTGACGGGTCCCGTGGCCACGATCGAGGTTCTGCGCGGCGCGCAATCGACCCTATGGGGCAGCCAAGCCATAGGCGGTGTGGTCAATATTGTAACGCCCAAGCCGACCAAAGACCTCGAAGGTGTTGCTACGGTGGAAGGGGGGTCCTTCGGACAGGCCGAAGGCCGGTTGAGCCTCGCTGGTAGGTCTAAGGGCCTGTCATGGGGTTTGTCCGGCGAAAGCTTCGCCAATACCGGCGTTTCAGCTTTTCGCTACGGTCATGAGGCTGACGGCTACCGTCATCGGGGGGTGTCTGGGCGGATGAGCTATGATCTTGGCGGTGACATTGCTGTGGACCTGCGTGGCCTGTGGTCCCGGGGGAGGGTGAAAATCGACGGTTTTCCGCCACCAGACTATCGCTTCGCCGATGATAGCGAATTCAGCCTTACCGACACCAAACTCGGCTATCTGGGCCTGAATTTTCCCTTAGCGGACGGGCTGCTGAAGAACCGCCTTGGCCTGTCCCAGACCGTCACGGAGACGGACAGCTTCGATCCGACCCAGGCCGTAACGCCCCTGACCTATCAGACCCGCGGCGAGACCCGGCGGCTGGAATATCAAGGGGTGATGGATCTTATTCCCAACGGGCAGATGACCTTTGGGGCGGAACGGGAGGCCTCGCGCGCCCAAACGGCGGCACCGAGCTCATATAGTCCCCATCCGGTCACCGCCATGGCGCACACGGGCCTGACCAGCCTCTACCTGCAGGCCATCGGTGACATGACCCCCGACCTTACCCTGACCACGGGCCTTCGTCATGATCGGCACGATGCCTTTGGCAATCATACCTTAGGTCAGGTCGGGCTTGCCTGGCACCTGAGGGATGACGCGACCATCCTTCGCGCCAGTCTCGTCCAGGGCTTCAAGGCCCCGACCCTTTATCAGCTCTACAGCACCTATGGGACACCCGACCTTCGCCCGGAATCCGCCGACAGCGCCGATCTGGGGGTAGAGCACAGATTTGGCGCACTTCATGCCACAATCTCGGCAACCATTTTCCAACGCCGAACCCAGGACCAGATTGATTTCGTATCCTGCCCCTTCCAGGCCACCAGCGTGGCTTGTCATCCGGGGGGGATCAGTCGCTACGGTTATTACGACAATATCGCTCGCACCCGGGCTCAAGGTCTCGAATTGATTGTGGGCGCGAAAATTGCCGACCTGACCCTCAACGCCAATTACACGTTTGTAGAGGCCGTCAATCAAGCGGCGACATCGCCCAATCGGGGCAAGATCCTGGCCCGGCGGCCGAGACAGCAGGCCAATTTCAATGCGGATTATGGTGCCAAGTCCGGCCTCACCCTAGGCCTGGGTCTTCGCTATGTGGGAGAAAGTTTTGACGATGCGGCGAATACCTATCGGCTCAAGGCCTACGCGCTTGCTGATCTTCGGGTTGCATATCCCTGAGTTCGACTTGGGAGCTTTATGGCCGTCTGGAAAATGCCCTCAATGTCCGGTACGAGCCGACCCGAAATTATGGTGCGCCGGGCCGCGGGTTTTATATGGGCCTGAGAGGGCAGTTCTAGAGTGCGTTCCGATAAGTGGGAACCGGTTATCGGATCGAAACGCACTCTAACATCTTGAATGAGAGCCTGTTTTATCCCTCTAGACGTTTCCGTCTAAAGGGAACA
>NMUI01000252.1 GCA_002221445.1 Phenylobacterium zucineum
CGGCGGTTTTCAAGACCGCTGCCTTAAACCACTCGGCCACCCGTCCGGGAGGGGGCTATAGCAGGGGTTCGGGGCGGCGGGGAAGGGGTTCTATGCTTAACATGTCTGCCCAAGATATTAACCCTCGGGCAAACCTCGTCGATCATGATGACGCTCTTAAGTTGACTGGAGCGAGAACCATGTCCGTTATTTTCGCGCGCCCGGACACAGCAGGCCGAAGTCTGGCCTTGGTCCTGGTGGCCGGTGCGGCGCTCAGCGCCTGTGCGAGCGTTCAACCGAAATACGCAGCCTGGAAGCCGGAATTAGGCCATGGCGCTCAGCCAAGCGGGGCGGGCGGGCGCTATAAGGTCGGCGATCCCTATCAGGTGGGGGCATTTGGTATGTCCCTAAGGAACAGCCGGACTATGACCAGACGGGTATCGCCTCCTGGTACGGTGATGCCTTTAACAACAAGCCCACAGCCAATGGCGAAATCTTCGATATGAATGCCATATCAGCGGCCCATCCGACCCTGCCCATGCCGTCCATGGTCGAGGTGACCAATCTGGACAATGGCAAGACCTTGCGGGTTCGGGTCAACGATCGGGGACCCTATGTGGGTGGGCGGCTGATTGATCTGTCCCACGCCGCGGCCCATGAGCTTGGCTACGACAAGAGGGGATTGGCGCATGTGAGAGTGCGCTATGTGGGCCCCGCCGCCCTGGGTGAGACTGCCACCCGGGCACCGCTGCCGCCGTCCCAGGACCTGTTGAAGCCTATGGCAGAGACATCAGAGACCGTTGCCACGGCAGCGAGGCTTGCTGCGGCACCGATTGCGGTGGCGTCTGCAACCCTGCCCGCCGCCTTGCCGTCTGCCCTTCCGGCTGCCCCCTCAACGGCCCTCGCCTCGTCCGCACCGGCGATGGCCTCATCACCGGCACCGGCGGAGCCGGACGCAGGGCCGGAGGTGGGTCCAAAGGCTGGGATCATGTCACCCCAGGCCTATCGTATTCAGGCCGGTGCCTTTGCCGAACCGGCACCGGCGGAGCCGGACGCAGGGCCGGAGGTGGGTCCAAAGGCTGGGATCATGTCACCCCAGGCCTATCGTATTCAGGCCGGTGCCTTTGCCGATTCGGGTAAGGCCGCCAGGATTGCTGCCCAACTGGGAGAGACCGCTGAGGCCACAGTGGAACCGGTCACGGTCAATGGCACCACCCTATATCGCGTGCTGGTGTCAGGGGGTAACCAGGACTCGGAGGCTGCGGCCCTGCGGGAAAAGGTTGCGGCCCTTGGCTATCCCAATGCGTGGATCCTGAAGCCGAATTGATAACAGCGACTGGACATTCCCGGCGAACCGGCCAATTTGCCGGGCGTGCAGCGCGGAAAATTCATCACCCTGGAAGGCGGGGAGGGGGTCGGAAAATCCACCCAGATCCGACGCCTAATTGCGCGCCTGTCTGATCAAGGCCGGGAGGTGGTGGCCACCCGGGAGCCTGGGGGATCACCCGGCGCTGAGTCTATTCGTGACCTCGTCCTGCGCGGCACGGCCGACCGCTGGAGTCCGGTAACCGAGACCCTGCTCATGTATGCCGCCCGTCGTGATCATATTGAGCGGGTGATCGCGCCGGCTTTGGCTGCGGGAAGGTGGGTGGTCTGCGACCGTTATGCCGACTCCACCCGAGCCTATCAGGGTGCCGCCGGCGGAGTCGATCCGGCATTCATTGCGGCCCTGGAGACCTATGTCCTGGAAGATGTCCGCCCCGATCTGACCCTGGTCTTGGATCTGGACCCAAGCGTCGGGCTGGCCCGGGCGACGGAACGGGCCGGGGGTGAGATGCGATTTGAATCCAAGGGAGCGGCTTTCCATACTCGCTTGCGGCAGGCCTTCCTGGATATTGCCGCCCAGGAGCCCGCCCGTTGTGCGGTGATACCGGCCTCCGGATCGCCGGACGAGGTCGAGGCTCTGATTTGGTCTGCCGTTCAGGAACGGTGGCATGGCTGAGGATATTCCCCACCCCCGAGATGTCTTTGACCTCCAGGGGCATGACGAGGCCGAGCTCGCCTTTGAAGATGCCCGGGCGCGAGGGCGGTTACACCATGCCTGGCTTCTGACCGGACCTGAGGGTCTTGGCAAGGCGACCTTCGCCTTTCGCGCCGCCCGTCGCCTGTTAGGGGCCCCGCATGATCCTGCCTTTGGGATTCTGGGGGTCGACCCGCGTCATGCGGTGTCGCGGCAGGTCATGGCCCGGGCCCATCCCGACCTGCTGGTGCTGGAACGGGTTGGCGAGGACAGCAAGCCCCGCCGAATTATTCCGGTGGACGAGGCGCGCAAGCTCTCTGAGTTTTTCTCTAAATCCCCGGCCACAGCGCCGCATCGGGTCGCCATTATTGACGCCGCCGACGACCTAAATATGAACGCGGCCAATGCGGTGCTAAAGACCCTGGAAGAGCCGCCGCCGCAGGGGGTTCTGTTGTTGGTCTCTCATGCGCCCGGTGGGTTGCTGCCCACCATCCGCTCCCGGTGCCGTCGTCTGGGTTTCAGCCCTCTGGGTGGGCCTGAGACCGCCCGGTTCGTGGCCGATCGGGCGGGGGTGTCCGTGGAAGATTCCATCCGCTTGGGCACCATGTCCGGTGGCGCGCCCGGACGCGCTTGGCGTCTGGCCAGGGCAGGAGCCGTGGCCCTTGATGACGCGGCCAAGACCCTGCTGGCGGACCTGCCTGACCTGGATGAGGCCATGGCCCTAGCCCTTACCGATCGTTTCCGTGGCGCAGAGGGGGCCGCGACCTTCAACCTGTTATTCGATCGCCTTGCCGACCGGATCCATAGTCGCGTGCGGGACTGGGCGCAGGACAGTGTTACCGGTCTTGATCCTTGGGTCCGGGCCTGGGAAAGCCTCCAGCGATTGCCTCGGGAGGTGGAAGGGGTCAATCTCGACCGCACCGACGCCTTGTTTACCGCCTTGACCGAACTGCGTGCGGCGGCCCGGACCTGATCCATGCTGATCGACAGCCACGTCAATCTTCACGCGCCGCAGTTTGATGAGGACCGGGATGAGGTCATCGCCCGGGCTCGGGCGGCGGGCATCGCGCTGATGATCAATATCAGCGACAAGATCAGCCATTTCCAAAAGGTGCGGGCCCTGGCCGACCATGCTGACATCTGGTGTACCGTTGGCGTCCATCCCCATGAAGCCAAGGATGAGGCAGACTTGCAGCCGCAAAGACTGATCGACTTGGCGGCCGATCCCAGGATTGTCGGCATTGGCGAGACGGGGCTGGACTTTCACTATGACCTAAGCCCGCGCGACATTCAGGCCAAGGTCTTTCGCGCCCATATTGCCGCGGCGCGGGTCACGGGGCTTCCCCTGGTGATCCACACCCGAGAGGCCGATGGGGTCATGGGTGATATCCTGGAACAGGAATTTGCCACAGGCCCGTTTCGGATGCTCATGCACTGCTACACGTCGGGCCCGGACTTGGCGGCGCGGGCGGCGGCCCTGGGGGCCTGGTTCTCGGTCTCGGGCATTGCGACGTTTAAGGTCGCTGAGGATGTCCGAGCCCTGGTGCGCGCCATGCCGGAAGATCGGATCATCGTCGAGACCGATTGCCCTTATCTGGCACCGGTTCCCCATCGAGGCCGCCGCAATGAACCGGCCTATCTCCCGACGGTTCTGGCCAAGACCGCAGAATTGCGGGGCTGGAGTTTTGCCGAGGCTGAGGCGCGGACCGAAGCGGCCTTCTTCGCCCTGTTTGACAAAATTTCGAGACCGGCCGTATGACCACAGCCCTGGAATTCACCATTCTTGGCAGTGGCTCCTCCGCCGGCGTGCCTAGGGCCGACGGCGATTGGGGAGCCTGCGATCCCACCAATCCGAAAAACCTACGCACCCGGTGTTCGATGATGGTCCGCAGGACGGGGGGGCCGCCGGAGCAACAGACCACCATACTGGTGGATACGTCACCTGACCTGCGGCTCCAGACGGCTCAGGCCGGGGCCAGGCGTCTGGATGCGGTCCTGCTGACCCATGATCACGCCGACCAGACCCATGGCATAGATGACATCCGGGCCTTCTTCATCCGGCAGAGGGCGCGCATTCCCTGTTATATGGACGCCGTAACCAGGGCCTCAATGGTACGGCGCTTTGGCTATATATTTGAGGGGGAGGGCGGCTATCCCGGCATTGCTGAGCCTCGGCTGATCCCAGACCACGGCAAGATCTGGGCCATTGACGGGCCATCTGGGGCCATTCCGGTCGTCACCTTTGACCAGGATCACGGGGGGATCAGGTCGGTCGGTTATCGATTTGAAAATGTGGCCTATTCCAGTGATGTGGTTGGGCTGGACGAGGCCGCCTTTGAGGCCCTGGCGGATTTGGATGTGTGGATTGTCGATGCCTTACGCTGGAAACCTCATCCGACCCATGCCCATCTGGACTTAACCCTGGAATGGATCGAAAGGATAAAGCCGCGCCGGGCGATCCTGACCAATATGCACATCGACCTGGACTATGAAGACCTGAGATCCCGACTGAATGACTCTATCGAACCAGCCTATGACGGCCTGAGATTTCAGTTGCCGGTCAGGGGCTGATATGCGCACCCCCATCAAACTCGGCTTTCTGGCCAGCCGCAACGGCACCAGCTTTCGTGCTGTTGTCGAGGCCTGTGAAGCCGGTGTGTTGGCGGCCGTGCCCACCCTGTTGGTCACCAATACAGCCAAGGCCGACGCCCTCAATTTTGCCAGGGGCAAGGGCCTGCCGACCCGCATCATTCCCACAGCGACCAATGCTGAGGTCGCAGACCGGCGGCTCTGTGCGGCTCTTTCCGAGGCTGATGTCGATCTGGTCATTCTGTCGGGCTATCTGCGCCAGCTTGGTCCAGTAACCCTGAACCGGTTTCGGAACAGGGTCCTCAACATTCACCCCGGCCCCCTGCCCAAATTCGGCGGCGCGGGTATGTTCGGTCGCCGGGTTCATGAGGCGGTGATCGCCGCAGGGGCTTCCGAGAGCTGCGCGACCATTCATCTGGTGGATGAGATCTATGATCACGGGATGGTTCTGGATCGAGTCCTGGTTGAGATTGCGCCCGATGAAAACGTCGCTTCACTCGAAGCCAAGGTGACGTATTTAGAGCCAAGTGCCTATATTTCAGTTCTATCTCGCATCATATCCGGCGACCTTGTTCTACCAGAATAGAAATTTGCACGCCTAAACTGCGAACGACTATAATTTCTTTAGCGTAACAGATTTTCGACGAGGTCTTCGTTAATCAGTAGCCCAAAATCTTCAGGTCTGACAGCACGTTTATTCAACAAATCTGCCAGGCCATGAACTAAGGACCAAGCTTTAAGCGCGGAAAGGTCAGTGGCGTCGGCCCGACCTGTATCGGAAAGCGCGTTCTTGAGGACAGCAAATGCGGCGTATCTCGCGGCTTGTAGCTCCTGGTCGTTGCTGAAATTCCCGCGCATCCCAGCAAACATTAATTGAAAGAGGGCAGGGTTTGATGTCGCGAACATGACGTAGCTGATGCCGCTAGCCTTAAAACGGCTTTCCATCGACGTAACGCGGTTCATGCGATCCAGGCTCGTTTCTGCCAACTCCCGAAATCCTGTTGCTGCAACTGCGGCGAGCAAAGCGTTTAGGTCAACGAAGTGATGGTATGGTGCCTGCCTCGAAACTCCTGCGCGACGTGCGACCCCGCGTAGACTTAAAGCCTCAAGACCTTCCTCTTCCAAGATCCGTCGGGCGCAATCAATCAGAGCTGGTCGCAGTTCTCCGTGATGATAGCGTTGCACCGTGTGATCTGGGGTCCCTGAACTGTCCAACCTCGTCTTATTCATGGAGCCGTCGATAACACAATTCTTCGGTGATCGCCAAACAATCTTGACGGCGACAAGATAGCAAATTAGGAACGTGACACCGTCAAGATTTAGAGGTCGAAATTCATGTCCCTGTTTTCATCACGCCGCCTTGCAAGGGCGCTTTCCATTCCGTTGGTAGCGTTAATGCCCATTGGTGCGCCTCTCTATGGGGCGACGGCTCAAGCCGCAGAGCCCACGCCGATCATTGACCTGATGCTGACTGTGCATGTGCAAAAGCATCACCGCGGCAGCGTGATCGTCGGCGTGTTCGACAATAATGCGTCCTATACCGCCGGTGAAAAGCCCGCCGGATCTTGCCGTATCGATGTCTCGGCCAGCGTTGAGCGGTGTATGGTTCGCGGGCTCAAGGCTGGGACTTATGGAATTAAGGCGTTTCACGACCTCAATGGAAACGGGAAATTGGAGATGAATGTCTTTGGCATCCCAACTGAGCCAGTCGCATTCTCAAACAACGCAAAGATCAATATGCGCGCTCCGAATTGGTCTGAATTAAAAATTTTTGTTGATCCGCAAAATGTTGTTCAAAACATCTTCATTGATTGAGGCAGTGCTCTGGAGAGCTGCACTACTTTTATGGAATAGGTGGAAATATGCTTGATCTGGTTTTGGCTGTTGGCCATCACCTCACCATATTTGCGCTATTTGGCGTATTGACGGCTGAACTGGTGATGTTGAAGCCCGCAATGGATGCTGCGGCAGTGCGCCGTCTCGCAGCGGTTGATCTCTGGTACGGTATTCTTGCAGCGATTATTTTAGCATTCGGCTTTGGGCGTGCGATGTTCGCAGCTAAGGGCTGGGCATATTATCAGCACAATTCGCTATTTTGGTCGAAGATAGGGGTGTTTGTGGTGGTCGGTTTGATCTCTGTCCCTCCGACCTTCACCTATCTGCGTTGGAATCGCGCCGGCGCAGCTTCCCCGGCAGATCGTGAAGTTGCTGGTATTCGCCGGCTGATCTGGCTCGAATTGTTCTTGTTCGCCTTACTGCCGATTTTCGCCGCCGCTATGGCGCGAGGCTACGGCGAGATCAGCTAACACGCATTTCCTTGGATGGTGACGAGTCGAAGAAATAATTTCCGATAATATTCCTTAGGCGAACGCCCGATCGTCGTCAATATGCCGTTCATCATTCATGGTTAGGGTCAAATGACCTAACCTATGGTGGCAATCTTGCGCAACAACGCCAAGCTGATCTTCGATATGGCCCCCCACCTTCAGCGGGTGGTGATTGTGGATTCCAGCCCTGGTGGGGCTCGGGTTTTGCGCGATGGTATGCGCGAGTTTGCATCGGGCGAGATCCACTGTTTCGCAACCCCCGGGCAGGCTTTTGAGTTCGTGAAGGCCTTCAATCCGCAACTGTTTCTCATAGACTTCACCGAAAACACCAGCGATGCCCTGCAATTTGTCCGTGACATTCGGCGCAGCTACATGCCCTGTCGCCGGGCACCGATTATCGCCGCAACCTCCAATGCGACGGCAGAGGTCATTTTCGCCTCACGGGACGCTGGGGTTCACGAATTTCTGGTGCGCCCCTTCAAGCCGATAGACCTCTCCAACCGTCTGCAGGTCGTGACCCTGCGCTCCCGGGAATGGGTGGAAGGTGTGCTCTATGTGGGACCTGACCGGCGGCGGTTCAATTCGGCGTCGTTTATGGGCCCGAAGAAACGCCTTGTGGATGGCGGGATCACCGATACCGCCCGCCTACAGCAGACGCTTAAAATCGTCGAATTTGCTATTGCTTTCAAAGACCAGGACCCGTCCCAGGCCCTGCGTGCGCTCCGGGCCCAGTCGGAAGTCCTCCTGGATCTGGGCACCAGGATGAGTGATTCTGCTATGGTGAAGCAGGCGCAGGAATTTCTGCGTTATGTTACCTGCATGACGGAATTTGATCTCGCCAAGACGGGGGATCTTCTGGAGGTGGCTGTTCCCCTTCTCAGGCGCCTGAAAGATTCGCTATCCGGCGGCCTTGAATTCGATACCGACATTAAGGACGAGGAAGTCCGGCGTTTGAAGCAGTGGAAGACATACGTAGCGGCTTGAGCCTATTCATGAATCGAGCCGCAGTTTAAGGCCCTCCCCCCGGCGCTACCCGACGAGGGCTCGTCTAACATCAGCGGCCAGAGCCGCAGGTGTCACGGTTGGTGCATAGCGCCTCAGGACCTTGCCCGTCCGCCCGATCAGAAATTTCGTGAAATTCCATTTGATCGCCTTGCCCAGCAGGCCGCCCTTTTGTGTTGTCAAATAGGTAAACAAAGGATCGGCCCGAGGGCCATTGACCTCAATCTTCGCCATGACCGGAAAGGTCACATCATAGGTCAGAGAACAAAATTTGGCGATATCCTGAGCATCCCCCGGCTCCTGGGCACCGAACTGGTTGCAGGGAAAGCCCAAAATCGAAAACCCCTCGGCGTGATGCGCGCGATAAAGGGATTCAAGCCCCTGATATTGCGGGGTAAAGCCACACTTTGATGCAGTGTTGACGATCAGGAGGACCTGTCCCTCATAGGCCCGAAGTGAGGTCTCTGAACCATCTCCCGCCCGCACTGAAAAGTCGTAAACTGTGGTCATGACTGGAGTCCATAAGGTGTGTCGCTAAAGTGCGTTCCGATAAGTGG
>NMUI01000253.1 GCA_002221445.1 Phenylobacterium zucineum
TTTCCATCGAATGGAAGGAAGCACTATGGGCCAGGTTCTTCACGGAAGCGCCCGCACGACTGAGGCAGTCCGTCGAGCGATACAGCATAGTCAAGAGAGCCTGAGGGTCCTGGCCCAACGTCATGGGATCAACCAGAAGACGGTCGCCAAGTGGAAGAAGCGGACCTCTGCGACCGATCTGCCGACGGGTCCAAAGGCACCAAGATCGACGGTGCTGTCCAATGAGGACGAGGCGATCATCGTCGCCTTTCGCCGGCATACACTTCTGCCGCTGGACGATTGCCTCTATTCGCTTCAGCCGACAATCCCGCATCTGACGCGGTCGTCACTGCATCGCTGCCTGGCGCGCCACGGCATCTCCCGGCTGCCAGAGGTCGAGGGCGACAAGCCCGCCAAGAAACGGTTCAAGGCCTATCCCATCGGCTATCTCCACATCGATATCGCCGAGGTTCAGACCGCCGAAGGCAAGCTCTATCTCTATGTCGCCATTGATCGGACGAGCAAATTCACCGTCGTGCAGTTGGTCAGGAAGACTGGACGAACCTCGGCGTCGGCCTTCCTGGAACGGGTAGTCGAGGCGTTTCCCTACAAGATCCACACCGTCCTGACCGACAACGGCATCCAGTTCACCTTCCCGCCACGCTACGCCGATGGCCCAACCGCTCGCTACATCACGCACATGTTCGACATGCGCTGCCGCGAGAACGGCATCGAGCACCGGCTGACAAAGGTGAAGCATCCCTGGACCAACGGGCAGGTCGAACGGATGAACCGGACGATCAAGGAAG
Organism: Phenylobacterium zucineum; assembly: GCA_002221445.1. Lineage (GTDB taxonomy): Bacteria > Pseudomonadota > Alphaproteobacteria > Caulobacterales > Caulobacteraceae > Phenylobacterium > Phenylobacterium zucineum_B. Next base: position 789 of record NMUI01000253.1, read on the forward strand.
GCACCGTCAAACGCTACCACTATGACAGCCACCAGCAACTCGACGCCCACCTGTCGGTGTTCATCGACGCCTACAACTACGGGCACCGCCTGAAGACCCTGAAAGGCCTGACCCCCTACGAGTTCATCTGCAAAATGTGGACAAAAGAGCCAGAACGATTCAGGCTCAATCCAATCCATCAAACTCCGGCACTAAACACCTAGTGATAGGCCCCCGCTCCAAGAACCGATCTTAACCTATCGGAATAGGCTCTAAACCGCGTCCAGACCTATATCCAGCACCGGAGCGGAGTGGGTCAGGGCACCGACGCTGATTACTTGAACTCCGGTCTCGGCGATGGCGCGAACGGTGGTCAAGTTGACGCCTCCCGAGGCTTCTAGGGTTATCGCCCCCCCAACCATGTCGACGGCTCTGCGCAGGTCTTCCAAGCTGAAATTGTCGAGCATGATGATGTCAGGCTGGTGGGGGAGTGCTTCCCTCAACTGATCAAGGCTGTCGACCTCCACCTCAATCTTGATGAGGTGACCAGCAAAGGCCCGGGCGCGGGTCAGGGCTTGGCCAACCCCGCCGCAGGCCGCCACATGATTGTCCTTGATAAGGATGGCGTCATCCAGACCAAAGCGGTGGTTGACTCCGCCGCCGCAGCGCACGGCATATTTCTCAAGATGGCGCAGGCCTGGCGTCGTCTTACGGGTGTCGACAATACGGGTGCCGGTTCCGGCGACAGCGTCCACATAGTGCCGGGTTAGGGTCGCGATCCCGGACAGGCGTCCTAGTAGGTTGAGGGCTGTCCGTTCGGCTGACAACAGAGCGCGAGCCTGTATCGAAACCTCTGCCAATACCGTCCCCGGCTCAATTTGAGTTCCGTCTTCCACCAGGGGCTTAAATTTGGCCGCAGGGTCCATGGCGAGTACAGCCAAACGAGCACAGGCTAGGCCCGCCGTCACGCCGTATTGGCGCACTGCGAAAACTGCGTTCATACGCGCCTCCTCCGGAATACAGGCCATGGCGGTGAGGTCGCCCGCCCGCCCGAGGTCTTCGGACAGGGCCGCGCGCACAATAGGCTCAATCAGCAGGTCTGGCAGGGGGGTAATCATGCGGCGCGACTTTCCATAACCCCGTCCTTAAGGGTGATCAGGGTTCGCGCCGGTTCCATTTGTCCGGGATAGTCTTGCCGAAAATGGCTGCCTCGACTTTCCTGGCGAGCGAGCGCGCAGTCCGCCACAAGGCGTGCTGCCACCAGCGCACCGCAAGGGCCATGGGAAGCTTCCAGACGACCAATAAGGCCCAGGAGCCGAAGCAAACCCTCAGCATCCCGCAATACCCCGGCATCCCGGCTCATAGCCTGCCGCAATTCCAGCAAGGTTGGGCTAGGCAGTGGGTTCAGAAGGATGCGGTGGAGGGCCGTGATCGAAGTTGGGGTAAGGTTGGCGGCGTCTCGACCGGCCCGGGTGCCGAAGACAGCGGCTTCCACCAGGGAATTTGAGGCCAGCCGATTGGCACCATGGACTCCGGTGGATGCACATTCCCCAACAGCAAACAGCCTGGGCAGGGACGTTGCCCCAACTGCGTCTGTGACAATGCCGCCCATGTGATAGTGGCAGGCCGGCACCACGGGGATCGGCTGAATCCGGGGATCGATACCTCCCGAGAGGCATGCCGCAAAGACAGCCGGGAAGGCTTCGGGGAAGTGATCTCCTACGGCAGCACGGGCATCCAGAAATGCCCCTCGACCCGCGGCGCGTTCTGCGTGGATGGCGCGAGCCACCACATCGCGAGGGGCGAGTTCAGCCTCGGCATGATAGGCAGTCATGAACACCTCACCCGTGTTGTTGACCAGCTTCGCCCCCTCGCCGCGCAGGGCTTCCGTCGCCAGAGGCACCGGATCGCGACCGATATCGATGGCCGTCGGGTGGAACTGCACAAACTCCGGATCGCCGATCTGCGCGCCCGCTAGGGCGGCCAGGGCGAGGCCGTCGCCTTGCAACTCAGCCGGTGTGGTTGTGACGCCATAAAGTCCGCCAATACCTCCTGTGGCCAGGATGACTGCTTGGCCGGTGATTTCCACGAGGCGGCCGTCCATCTGCACCACGACGCCGCAAACGGCACCGCAAACGGCCTGCAGAAGGCCGCGGAGGACCGCGCCGCTCCGAACCTCAACATGACCGGCGGACAGGACGGCCTTGACTAAGGCGTTCATCACGCCCCGCCCCGCCTGGTCGCCCTTCACCCGAGCGACCCTTGGCCTGCTATGGGCGGCTTCAAGACTTTGGGCGAAATCGCCGTCCTCAGTCCGATCGAAAGGGGCGCCCAGGCCTGCTAAACGCCGAACCGCCTCAGGACCTTCCTCAGCCAACAAAGCCGCCATGACAGGATCCACCAAGCCCGCCCCCGCCAGCACGGTGTCTTGCGCGTGAAGGGCCGGCAGGTCGCCGGGACTAAGCGCCGCAGCCATGCCGCCCTGGGCCCAGGCTGATGAGCAACCTTGGGTCAAGGGGGCACCGGTCAAGACCAGAACCTTGCGCTCGGTCGCGGCCAGAGCTGCAGAAAGGCCCGCCAGTCCGGCACCGACCACAATGATACCGTCGAAGTGACGCCGCTCGGCCATCAGATCAACTCCACGTCGACGTGATAACGGGCCTTCACCAAGTCATATCGGGCGGGGACCGCTGGCGGCGGCAGGTCGACCATGCGTTGGACCGCCAGACGGGCCCGTTCGGCGATGGCGGGGTCAACAGTCACTTCATACTGGTCGTGCAGCAGGGCCTCATAAATGTTCTCAAGGCTGATCCGCTTCATATACGGGCACAGATTGCAGGGGCGGATGAACCGGGTGTCCACGGCATCGGCGGCGACATTATCGGCCATAGAGCATTCGGTAATCAGCACCACCTGCTTAGGCTTTCGGGTCAGGACATAGTCGTTCATGGCGGCGGTCGAGCCTGCGAAGTCTGCAACCTCAATAACCTCAGCGGGGCATTCGGGGTGGGCGAGGATTTCAGCGTCGGGATAGATCGCCCTCAGATCTCGGATGTCGGCGGGATTGAAACGCTCATGCACCTCGCACCGGCCTTTCCAAGCGATGATTTTCACAGAGGTTTGTCGCGCTACATTCCGGGCCAGAAATTCGTCGGGGATCAGGATCACCTGATCGACGCCCCACGCGCGTGCCACATGCTCGACCACCTGTACGGCATTGGCGCTGGTACAGCAGACATCGGTCTCGGCCTTCACGTCGGCGGTGGTATTCACATAGGTCACCACCGGCAGGCCAGGGTAACGCTGTTTGATCAGCCGGACGTCGGCACCGGTGATAGATGCCGCCAGACTGCAACCGGCCCGAAGGTCCGGGATCAAAACCCGCTTGTCCGGCGACAGGATTTTCGACGTCTCGGCCATGAAGTGAACGCCAGCCTGGACGATGATCTGGGCGTTCGAGCGGGCAGCCTCCTTGGCCAGGGCCAAACTATCGCCCACAAAGTCTCCGACCCCATGGAAGATTTCCGGCGTCATATAGTTGTGCGCCAGGATGACGGCATTCTTCTCGCGCTTCAGGCGGTTGATCGCATGGATCAGCGGGGCCTGAATCCGCCATTCCATGGGTGTGATGTGGCTTTTGACCTTATCCCAGGTCGCATGGGTGGAGGCTTCAACCTCGAGGGTGAATGTCAGCTGCACGCCTGGGTCCTCCATATGCTCATAGTGAGCAAATCACCCGCCTCAAAAAAGCGCCTGAGACTTATTATCCCTTCGGCGCGGAAGGATATGCTCGAAATGAGCAAAACCATACTGACGTCATATAGACCTCACCCCTGCGGGTGCCAAGCCGTTTTTTGATCTTAGGGACAGGCCAGAATAGGCCTCTTATGTGTTAAGGCCTTGCACGGCGGCAAAGGAAATTCGCGTCCTGTTCTTTTCACGACATCTACGGATCTTAGCCGGGCTGGTTGCGGCCATGGCCGGGTTTGTCCCGGGAACGGTGGGAAAGGTCCAGGGAGGTGGGGAGAATACCTCCCTGCAATTGCATGAAACCTTTTCGGAGACCCAGTTTAACCAGATGATCTTGCCGATGTCGGCCGGGGCACGAAATCTTGCGTTGCATCACCTGCCGGGGCGGCGGACCGACTTTTGGGGACGCCCTATAGGCTGGCCTATTCTGGATTTTCGGCAGTTGCCGGATCTTGGTTTCATGCTGGATCCGACCCCGGATATTGCCGAAGCCATAAATGCCCTGCGGCCTTTTTCAAAATTGCCGAGCCGTCCCATGCCACCCTTCGCCTTGGCCGCATCGACGGATGATACGGCGCGCGCTGTGGTGTGCATGACTCAGGCCATTTACTATGAGGCTCGGCTAGAGCCGAGACTTGGCCAAGAGGCCATTGCCCAGGTGATTCTGAACCGCCTGCGCCACCCGGCCTATCCGAAATCGGTTTGCGGCGTGGTCTATCAGGGGGCCGCCCGATCAACGGGTTGTCAATTTACCTTTACCTGTGACGGGTCAATGAAGGGACGTCCAGACATGCGCCTCTGGCGTGAGGCGGAAACGGTAGCACGGCAGGCGCTTGGCGGGCATGTGGTCCGGGAGGTTGGGACGGCGACCCACTATCATGCTGGATATGTGGTCCCCTATTGGGCCCCGACCCTGGTGAAGGTGGTCAAGCTGGGCCAGCACATATTCTATCGTCGGACAGGACCAGGGGGCGAACCGGCGGCTTTCAATGGGGCCTATGAAGGCACAGAAGCCCTTGTCTCGCCCTCAATTCTGGCCAGTCTTGATTTGCGCACCCAAGGCATGTTTCTCCACGACGCGATTCCAGGAACCGCGAGTCGAGACGTTATTCTGGGCCCATCGGGCGAGCCCCGCACCTATAGGATTGTCGGACCTGCGGCAGGTCTGGCCGTGCCACAATACCGTCAGGGGGGCTTGAGTCCCAGTCGCCGCCGACCGACCCCAGAGGAAATCCAACGCATCAATGCCGCCCTAGCGACAATCGAGCGGGGCGAGGGGGGATGGGCCCTGTCACCGCACCGCAACCCTGAAGACTGGCTCGATTAGAGTGAACGGCCCATTAGGACTTCGGTGTTACCGCAATCTGGCCGCCATAGCTGGAGTTCCTCATGACGCGCCAGAGTCTTAGCCAATCCACGCCTTCCCGACGCGCTTTGGTGCTGGGTCTTGGTACAGCCTTGCTGGTCGCCGGTGCGGCAATGGCCGAGGATCTGGTTGGTGGAACGCCGAACACCGAAATGCCACGCGCACCTAGGCCGAAGCGCCGCGTCGTGAAGCCTAAGACCAAAGCGGCACCGCACCCGACTGAAGCCTCAATGCCAGCCCATGTTGAGCCTGAACCAGGCCTGGATCCCGAACTGGCCATGGCACGGCTGATGCAGGGCAATGCCCGTTATGCCGCTGGCTTTGCCGCTCATCCGGATATGGACATGATCCGCAGATCGGAGGTGGCCAAGGGGCAAAAACCTTTCGCCTCAATCGTGGCCTGTGCAGATAGTCGGGTCGCGCCCGAACTGATCTTTGATCAGGGACTTGGCGATCTTTTCGTGACCCGGGTGGCAGGCAATGTGGTGGATGATGCTGTCCTTGCCTCCCTGGAGTATTCCGTCATCCATCTGGGTTCGACCCTGATCATGGTGGTGGGTCATGAGCGCTGCGAGGCTGTTAAGGCGACCATAGACGCCTTGGATGGTCACCCATCGGAAGAGGATCGCGGCACCCTGATCAGTATGCTGGCCAATCTGATCGCCCCGGCGGTGAAAGCTGTCCCGGTCGGGGTTCCAGATCGATTGGAGGCCGCTGTCTCGCTCAACGCCGCCTATGCAGCTGCCGACATTTTTTCCCGAAGCGCGCCCCTGAGGGCCCGTGTCCTAGCTGGAAAACTGAAAATTGTCGCCGCCCGCTATGATCTTGATGACGGCAAGGTGACCCCTGCGCTTGGAAAAGGTTAGATCCCGAAGGCGTCCGGATAGACCACTGTCAATGGCTGATCCAGGCCCCCCGGCTCCAAGGTAATTGCCATGAAGGCGGGCAGACCTGAATAGGCACATTTCAGGTTTTGCGCCGCTGCGGTGGTAAATCCGAACCTCGGATAATAGCCGGGATGGCCAAGGACGATAACGGCAGCGGCACCGAATTCTTTGGCGGCCTCTAGGCCAGCCCGGACCAGTCGTCCGCCTGTTCCCCGGCGTTGAAGGTCTGGGTGAACCGACACCGGAGCCAGGGCTGCGTAAAGGTTCAGGCTGTCAGCCCACATCCGGCTGAACAAGATGTGCCCAACAAGGGCGTCCTCTATGATCTCCACCAACTCAAACATGGAATCGCCATCGGCCCTTAGCCTTTCCACCAGAGCGGCTTCATCGGGTCGCGTGAAAGCTGCGGTGACGAGGGCGTGAATGGCGGGATGATCGGAGGGATTAGCATAGCGGATCATCGGTTCAGCATAAAGCTTATCCCGATCAGTAGGAACCGCTTATCGAATCGAAACTTGCTCTAACTTTTTGAATTAGACCTTTTTTTATCTCGTCAAACGACCCGTTTGAAGGGGAAGGGTTCCAGGCAGGGCTCATCGCAACGGAAGACATAGCTCGGTTAGCAGCGCCTCAGGTGCGGTCTGCCTTGGGTCATTCAGGTTGATTTCGAAACAAGACTGATGCGCCGGTTCCTCACCGCTGGTGGGTAACCAAGCGAAGAGTTCCTGATAGCCCTTGCCAATCTGTGCATAGGGCCCCTGATAGAGCAGGACGGCGTGTTTCCCGCCGGGAATATCGTGAATTTCAACCGTATTGTCGGCCTGAACCTCCGGGCCGACCGTTAAACCTGCTAGGGCGACCTGGTCCTGGGGTGGCACAGTCATCATGTCGCTGAGATAGACGGCCACGCCCACAGCCGGGGGCACGGCAATACCCTTGGGTCCGGCCCAAGCCATCAATCGGTCAAAGGCTGCACCGATGTCCTGCGGGGGTCCTTTATGGCGGACGGCGACGATCCTAAGGGCAGGTCGATCAACAATCTGTACAGGCATGGCGAAGACTCCTTGGGGGTTCTAACTCAAGGTGCGACAGGCACTGGGGTGGGGCCATCCTCCGTCCGGAATGCCGGGGCGAAGGCCGCAACAGACGCATAACTTGCCTTCCGGGCCCGTTGCGGGATTGATGCCGCGCATTGTGCCAAGACGTGTTCTGATAACCAGGTCCCACTATGGGAACACCTCTAGTCGCTGACCAACCAAGAGACATCTGCACCCAGGGCGTTCAAGTTCTCGACAAATTTCGGGTGGGCACGCTGGATTGGCGCGGCGTTGAGGATCAGGGATTCACCCTCAATGCTGGCGGCAAGCATAAAAAGGGCGATAGCGACTCGGATGATATAGGGGCTCTCCACCGTGGCAGGTATCAGCGGTTTGCCGCCATAAATGATCAATCTATGGGGATCGCAGAGAACGGCATGGGCCCCGAACTTACCCAATTCAGAGGTCCAGCCTAAGGCACCTTCATAGACCTTATTCCAATACATGACCGACCCTTCCGCCCGAACGCCGAGGGCGATGAAGATGGGCAAGAGGTCGGCAGGCACATAGGGCCAGGGCGCAGCTTCAATCTTGGTCAGGATATTGGTGGTGAAGGGGTTGCGGACTTTCAAGCGCCCATCAATCCGCGCACTGGAGTACCCGTCCTGATGGGTTACCTCGACGCTGAACTTGGCGAAGGTGCGGTCAAGTAGCGGGAACTGATCTACAGCCCCGTTTTTAATCTTCACCTCGCCGCCGGTAATGGCCCCCATGGCCAGGAAGGTGGCGATCTCGTGGAAGTCGTCGGAGAAGGTGAATTCGACACCGTGGAGGGCTTCAACCCCGGTGACGACAATGCGTGAGCCACCGACCCCTTCGATCCGCGCCCCCATCCGGGTCAAGAAGGTGCAAAATTCCTGCACATGAGGTTCGCAGGCGGCATTGGTTAACTGCGATCGACCAATGGCCGTGGCGGCGCAGAGGATGAAGTTTTCCGTGGTCGTCACCGAGGCATAGTCGAGCCAGTGGTCGGCGGCGGAGAACCCCTTAGGCGTGGCAATATGCAGGGCGTCCGGTTCCCGATCTACCTGGGCCCCAAAGGCCTGGAAGACTTCAATGTGAGGATCGATTTCCCGAGCCCCCAAAGTACAGCCGGTGGCGTCTTCCTCAATGCTTGCAGCGCCGAACCTGTGCAGCAGGGTCGGGATCAGCATCAGGGTCGATCTCATGCCCAGGGGCAGGTGTGCGGCCTTGGGGTCCAGACCTGCACCGTGTCTGACGACCAGGGTTTCCGTTTCGAAATCCATGTCAACCGAACTGCCTAGATTCCGGAAAAATCCAGAATTTTGCGCACATCCGTAATATCCGGCACCCGATGCAGGGTGATGGTCTCTTCGGTCAGCAGGGTGGCGCAAAGGATTGGTAAAACGGCATTCTTATTGGCTGAGGGCGTCAGGGTCCCGCGCAGGGGACGCCCGCCGCGCACAATCAGATTGGTCATGGTCGCGTCCTACTCCGCAGCGGTGACAAGGGCTGGGCCCCATGGGCAAGACCATCCTCAGACGCGGGGAGGCCCGTCAATCCTAAGCGCCGACTTTTTCTGAAACTGAGTGTGCATGGTCTTCTTCGGCCAGCAGCCGAACGGCCTCCAGAGCAGCCATACAGCCCATGCCAGCTGCCGTAACGGCCTGACGATAGACATCATCGGTCACATCACCTGCGGCGAATACCCCCTTGATCGCCGTAGCGGCAGATCCCAGGCGAACCTTGAGATAGCCCGAGGCGTCCATGTCCAACTGATCTTTGAAGAGATCCGATGCCGGCGCATGACCTATGGCGATAAAAACGCCATCGGCGGCCACCTCCTGAACCGCCCCGGTTTGGACATTCTTCAGCCGGGCACCCGTGACGCTCAAGGGGGCCTCGGACCCTAGAACCTCATCAAGGATGCAGTCCCAAATAACCTCGACCTTGGGGTGGGCGAATAGACGTTCCTGTAGGATTTTTCGGCACGGAATGCGCTCTTGCGGTGGACTACCGTCACCGTGGCCGCGAAGTTGGTGAGATAGAGGGCCTCTTCCACCGCTGTATTACCGCCGCCGACCACGATGACCGTCTTATCCCGATAGAAAAAGCCGTCGCAGGTGGCACAGGCCGACACGCCGAAGCCTTGGAATTTCTGCTCGCTGTCCAGCCCTAGCCACTTGGCCTGGGCCCCCGTGGCGATAATCAGAGTTTCGGCCAGCCAGACCGCGCCGCTGTCACATTCCAGTCGGAAGGGGCGCTGAGACAGATCAGCCTTCAGGACAATGTCCGTGATAATTTCAGTCCCGACGTGCTCGGCCTGAGCCTGCATCTGTTCCATCAGCCAGGGGCCCTGGATCACATCAGCAAAGCCGGGATAGTTTTCCACATCGGTGGTTATGGTCAGCTGGCCGCCCGGTTGAAGACCCTGGATCAATACCGGTTTCAGAAGGGCCCGAGCAGCGTAAATCGCCGCTGTATATCCGGCGGGGCCTGATCCGATAATTAGACAGCGAACAGTGCGAGGCGTTGTGATCATAACCCTGATCTCGTGGTCCGATTCCGACAGTCGCGCACGGCCTTGATGTCACGCGAGATGCGAATGTCAAATTCGCTTCACGATAGTGAGGTTGTGCGCCCTTCTGATGGCGTAGGCGCAAAATCAGCGCGACAAAAGCCCAATCAGCTTGTGAGCGATTCGACCAGCTCCGCTGCCGTCGGTCAGGCTTGCGGCATGGGCGCTGAGCTTGCGGCGCAGGGGCGGGCTGGTGAGAAGTCTGACCAGGGCTCGATCCAAGTGACCCTCAAAATCCCGATCCGAGGTTTCCAGGACTATGGCCGCTTCGATTTGAGCCAAATGAGCGCCAATGATCATGTCGGCGGGTGACGCAGCGAGTGCAATGATCGGCAGGCCCAGGGCGCAGGCTTCCCAGATGTCGGGTCCTATCGGGATAATGGCCAAGTCTGCCCGACTTACAATCGTTGGGCGGTCGTGCGGGTGTTTATGGAGCACCAGTCGAGGGTCGCGGGATGCAATTCGGTTGAGACTGCGCAGGTTCTCGAAGTCTTGGGGGACCAGTACCTCCATGACAGTCTCGCCAAGTCTGGGGCGTAAGCCGTCAATCAGGCGCATGGCGAAATCTGCGGGCTCATCCGCCGGGATCGACAACAGGACCCTGTGTACCTCTCCGCGCTCGGCAGGGCTTTCCCCACGCCGTCTCGCAATTTCGCTGATCATTGGGGCATAGAGCGGGCCCGTAAGGATTTCAGCACTTTCCGGGACGAGGCCCAGATAGTTTGTAGGTGCTATGGTCAGACTGGGGTTCACAATGATGCGCCCGCCGATCTGGCGGTCGGCAAGGTCGTCCATGACAATAGATGGGCGATCTCCGGCCAAGGCGAGGTGATCTTCGAGACCCAGCCCGGGATGGTCGATCACGATGGCATCATAGGTCAGACGTCCAGCGACAAGGCTGATGTCGGCGGCAGAATCGCTGAGTGCTGTCGCGCGGGTGAGGGTCGGCGCAAGATCAGACAGGCGCGATTCCAACTGAGGGGTCGAAATGATCGTGCAGCCACCGCCGCAATCCGCAAGCGCCTGCGCTAGAATCAGACTGCGCAGCAGGTGATCCGGTCCACCGCGCACCTGGGGTGCGGCGACAAATAGAAACTGAGGATTGGTCTGCGTCACGGGCGGTTAAACAATGATTTGGGCGTCGATTGCCGACTTATAGATCACGAAAAAATCTCCGGATCGTCCGGATCCAGGTTTTCGACCATACCCGTAATCCGATAGCCCCGCCCCACCAAGAGGTCCCGCATAACCGTGTTGGACTCATTTGCCGAGACGAAGAAACGATCATCCACAAGTTCGGCTTCCAGGTTTGAGATTAAGGCCGATGCGATCCCCATCCGCCGGTAACTGGGGTTCGTCGCTATCAACTCTAGAAAGGGATGGCCAAAAAACTCACCGATTACAGCGAAGGCCGTCATTCGGCCTTCCACAAACAGGACCTTCACGGTTCGGCCCATCTCACCGCGAATGGCGTTGCTGATATAGTCATACCGGCGTTCTTCACGCTCAGCTATGGTATCAATACGGAGAATTTCGGGCACATCTGTCAGGGTGGCGAAGCGGATTTCGACGCTCATGGTCATAACGCCTTGTAAGTCTTGTCGCCTGCCGGAGCGCATACCGAAAGGAACCTGCTCTAATGGCCGTCCAGCCGACGCACCACTTCCGCAGCGGCTCTATCGGTTTCAGTTAAGGGCGCATAGCCCCAGGCATGGAGATCGCCTGCAAATGGCCGGGCAATGCCCAGTTGTTCTAGGTCCTCATGAAAAAGTCTGAACTTTAGGCTACCACCGTCCATCTTGGCGATAAAGACAGGCCTTCCGGTTGCCGCAGCCTCTGTCGCCATATTGGCGGAATCTTCGGTGACCAGGATGGCATCCGCCGCGCCGAGGAAGGCGAAATAGGGATTATCGCCCTCACCATCCCATATTACGCCCGGCAAATGCCCCAGACGGGCTGACAGAATACGTTGAGCCTCCGGCGGCGTTCGCCGGGAGAAGGTCATCATGATGGAACCCCCAGACCCCCGAACGGCCGATTCTATATCCCGCGCCAAGCAGGCCGCCCGCTCTGGCGAGAGATTATGGACCTTAGACTTGCCGCCGATCAGCACCGCCAGGCGTGGATGTGCCAGGGGGCCCAGGTGTGTAGAGAACCTCTCCAATTCCGATCTCAGTCGTTCAGGCGTCACCCGATGCGGTGACCCCGTGATGGAAAGCACGTTTTCGCCGGGGGTACGGTCATGCTTTGGAGCCACGATCAGGTCAAAGGGGGAGGGGGGCATACGGGGGTCCTGAATCTGGACCACCAGACACTGACGGCGCGACCACCGTCGAATGCGTATTGAAAGCGGCAGGGTCGCGCGTCCCGCTGCAATCCAGATGTCAGGCCAGGGCGGAACAATCTCGCTGTCGTCGGTCAGTGCCTGTTTCGGAAAGGGATTGAGAAACCAGGGCAGGCGCCCAATCCCCCCTTGCCAGGCAATCGTCTTCGTCGTGATCTCTGCAGGGCGTAACCGTGATACCGCTTCAGCCAAGCCAAGGGCCGGACCGGCATTGCCCGCCCGTCCATCGGACACCGCCCAAATGCGCAGGAGGCTTAAACCCACTCGACTTTGAGAATCTCGTAAGCCTTGACCCCGCCGGGGGTGTTGACCTCGACCACGTCACCGGTCTCTTTACCGATCATGGCGCGGGCTATAGGTGAGGTGATTGACACCTTACCCGCCTTCACGTCAGCTTCATGCTCGCCGACGATCTGGTAGCGCGCCTCATCCTCAGTGTCCTCGTCGACCACGGACACCGTTGCCCCGAACTTGACCTGATTGCCCGAAAGCTTGGAGACATCAATGACCTGAGCTCGGGCCATGCGATCCTCAATGTCAGCGATCTGACCTTCGATCCAGCCCTGACGCTCCTTGGCCGCGTGATACTCGGCGTTTTCCGATAGATCCCCATGCGCCCGGGCTTCCGAGATCGCGGCGATCACGGCTGGCCGTTCGATGGTCTTCAAACGCTTCAAGTCATCGTCGAGAGCTTGATAGCCCTCGGCGGTCATCGGGACTTTTTCCATGGCAGATGGGACTCAGATTCGCCCTGGGAGCACAGATTCGACCGTTGGGCGTGAGCGGCCGGGGCAAAGAGATTAGTCGAACCCGCTGACAAATTCAAGACCACGCAAAATGCGGTAGTGTCTCAGTTTGAAATCCGAAACAAAAAACCCCGCCAAAGCGGGGTTATCTGCGTCGTTCCTGTTGCTTGCGTTCGCAACGGCGGCACGACGGCCCTTGGTAGGGTCTTAGACGCGGATCGCCTAAACGAGAGCCGCTAACTTCTTATCTTTACATCTTCAAAGGTGTTTTGTCAAGGGCGTAAGGCCTAGACCGCCCAACACTGCGGAACGAACTTTCTTGAGATTCTCGGGGCTTAAAGTGGAATAGTAGTATTCACGCTTGCCTGTCTGACCTTTGCCAAACTTAATGAAATCAAGGCGGTGGAAGCCCACAGCTTGCACCATGTCGCCCTTTATCCAAATTCCCTTGCTATCCATCCAATGTGGCAAAGGTGGATCGAAATCAACTTGGCAATGGTACTGCATAACTGGATCGGGCGCCGTCGTGCTAAGCGCAACGACTGTGCAGAGCTTTGGTCTCGCGACGATCCTAGGGCTTATGACCACGACCGGGCGGTGCTTAACCATTTCAGGCTCACGGAAGCCCTGGTTGAAGTCACACATTAGAATGGTTCCAATGGGCGGGTGCTCGCGGATTGCCATCTATGCCGCGCGCTTTGTGTAAGTGCCACGCTTCGCAGGAGCCGGACGCCTTGCCTCAATCCGCTCTGCAATATCCTCCATCGACCAGAGCTTGTCCGTGACCCCAGCGGCCATCGCCGGACTCATTCGCAGCGACTTGTGGACCCGCACGAAATTGTAAAATGTGAAATAGAGCGCCAAGGCGTGAATGTGATTGTCGAGCTTCTTTGAGAAACCATTTGTCAGTCGGGTGAACCGGCGGTTCTGCATCCG
>NMUI01000030.1 GCA_002221445.1 Phenylobacterium zucineum
ATGTTAGAGTGCGTTCGATCCGATAACCGGTTCCCACTTATCGGAACGCACTCTAGGGGCGTGTCCCGATGCTCGTTCCAGGGACGGGCCTGATGCCGGACTTTAGTTCAAAATGACGAGGCAAATGCCGTGAAGCGCAGAGATCTTCTGACCGCCGCCCTGGCCATCGGCCTCAGTCCGGCTGCCCGTGTATTTGCGGCGGAGGGCGACCTGCGCGCCGCCGCCCATCAGGCCTGGATCTTCGCCTTGCCGCTGATCGAGATGGCCAATACCCGCAGCCAAGGCGGGACTCCCAATACATTTGGCCACAAACGCAAGCTGACCACCTGGCAGGATCGCGAGGTCACAGCCCCTAATAATGACACCCTTTTTTCGTCCGCCTGGATAGACCTGAGCAAGGGCCCCGTCACCCTGACTGTCCCCCCAACCGGGACCCGGTACCAATCTATCCACATTATGAACATGTACACCGATGCCGATGCGGTGCTCAGCCCGCGCACCATCGGGCACGGGGGTGGCGAGTTCAAACTGGTCGGACCGGGCAGCCGGGAGACGGGGTCAAAGGTCATTCACATGACCACGCCCCACGGCTGGATGCTCGTCAGAACTCTAGTCGATGGTCCGGCCGACCTGCCAGCGGCGCACGCGGTCCAAGATGGCCTGAAACTTGACGCAGTCCAATGTGATCCAGCCCCGGGGTTTGCAAACCGCAACGCCAAGGCAGCTGAGTTTTTCAGCGCAGCGGCGGCCCTGATGGCTTCGGACCCCCCTTTGGCGCGGGACAAGGCCCATCTTGGTTGGACCAATTTGGTTGGCGGTTCTGCGCTCGCGACCCTGACCCCCGACCAGTGGGCTCAGGTTGAGTTGGGTCTTGCCGATGCCAAGGCCGAACTATTGGGCATGTTGGGCAAGAACCGGTATGTGGATGGCTGGTCCTACCCCCTCCCCAATCTCGGGCGCTTCGGCGAGGATTATGGCTATCGGGCCATCGTCGCCTTGGTAGGCTTGGCGGCCTTGCCGACGGACGAAACCATGTACATGCAGCCGGCGGGAGACACCGGAAGCGGCGAGTTCCATGGGGATGGGCTGTTCAGACTCAGCCTGGCCAAACCCCCGCCGGTCGACGCCTTCTGGTCCCTGACCCTTTATGAAATCACGAAACAGAAGCAGCGGTTCCTGACGCAGAATGTTCTGGACCGCTATTCCATCGGCGACCGGACCCCCGGGTTGAAATACAACAGCCAGGGTGGCCTGGACATCTGGATCGGTCGTTCTGACCCGGGCGGTGAGCGCACCGCAAACTGGCTGCCGGCACCCGCTATGGGCCCGTTCACCCTGTCCCTGCGAACCTATCTTCCGAAGCCGGAATTCCGAGATGGTCGCTATCGCCTTCCCCCGATTGTTGCCGTGTGACCGCACCCCCTGGAGATCCTGATATGATTCAATTTGGCTATCGTTCTGTCCGAAACCTACTGCTGACAGCGTCCCTACTGGGTGCACCGATGCCGGCAAATGCAGCTGAGGCCCCCGCTCAGGCACGCTTTAAGGCGATCAGCGATTACCTGCATCAGTTGGTGGACACCAAACGGTTTCCAGGGGCCAATGTCCTGATCCTGAAGGATGGTCGTGAAGTCTATTACGCCGAAGCCGGCCTCAAAGATGTGGAGGCCAATCAGCCGATCCGTCGTGACACCATCTTCCGCATCTATTCCATGTCCAAACCGGTCACTACCGCCGCTGTGATGATCCTGGTGGATGAGGGTAAGATTAAGCTAAGCGATCCAGTCACCAAGTACGTTCCGGAGTTCGCCAACCTTCAGGTCTACAAGGGCATGAAGGACGGGGTGGTGCAGACCGAGCCGGCCCGCCCCATGACGGTCGAGAACCTGCTGACTCACACGGCCGGTCTGACCTATGGCTTCCAGCTGACCACACCGGTGGCGGCCATGTATCAAAAGACCGGATTGGGTGGAGACCGCTGGCGTTTTGATCCAGCTTTTGCGGGTGGCGGTCGCCTGGCACAGACCCTGGCAAGTCTCCCCCTAGCCTATCAGCCGGGGGAACGGTTTCATTATAGCATGGCGCTGGATGTGGCCGCCCTGGTGGTTCAACGGGCATCGGGCGTACCTTTCGGCGAGTTTCTCCAGAACCGGATCTTCGGCCCCCTGGGCATGACGGATACGGGATTCGACATGCCAGCGGCGAAGGGACCTCGTCTGGCCTCGCTCTATGGCCCAGGACCTGGCGGTGGGTTGAAGGTAACTGATGTGGGTGCCACCAGCGCCCTGCTGAAACCCATTCCCGGCTTTTCGGGCGGCGGCGGTCTGCTTTCCACCGTGGATGACTATGCCGCCTTCGCTGAAATGTTGCAGGAGGGCGGCACCCTGAAGGGCCACCGGATTCTTTCCCGCTCGGCCGTCCAGGCCATGATGACCAACCATCTGACACCGGCCCAACTGGTGGAACTCAAGACCACGGCAGGCTTTGGTCTGGGGGCTCAGGGGACGGTCTGGGCTTCGGCTATGGCGGTTCAGTCCTGACCGACACCAAGTCAGACAAGGACCCCGGATCGATCGGCGAATATGCCTGGGGCGGTGCGGCGAGCACGACCTTCTGGGTCGATCCGGTCAAGCATGTGGTCGTTGTCTTCATGACCCAGGTTATTCCCCCCGGCCGGCCATGGTCCGCGATGACCTGCGTAACCTGACCTATCAGGCCCTCGGCAAATAGTCTCAGAGACCCTGCGCGCCTGCGGCTCTTGCCAGATCAGGCCATCCGGGCCGCAATCCCGGATTGGGAAGCGTTAACTCTGGTTCACCCCAGCAGGTTCGAAAGCCCCGTGATCACCAACTTCGCCAACAGATCAGGCTGTTCGGGCAGCATGGCGTGACCGGCCTTGGGCAAGAGTGCCACCGTCACCCGGTCTGGAAAGGCGGTTTTTAGGGCCTCTGCATTTGCCGGGGTAGCGATCAGATCGTCTTCGGCTTGCACGATGAACATCTTCGCGGCACCCGCCCCGGTCCATGACTCCGCAGGGGTGGCCCGGAGGGCGGCCTGTTGGGCTTGGGCGACCTGAGGGTTCCAGCCATCTCGCCAAACTTCAGGGTCGTTTCCGGGGGCGAAGAAGGCGATCCTGACGGCTTCTAGGTGCGCGTCCGCCGATAGGCGTTCGTCGAACACCTCTTGGAGCGCCTTGGCCGCATGGGGCGGAACGGGCGACTGACCTCCACAGGCCAGCAGGATCAACCCTGAAACGGCTTGGGGGGCGAAGGCGGCGGTGGCCCGGGCGACGCGATTGCCAAAGGCATGACCGATCAGCACGGCGGGCTTACCTGGCTGAAGGCCTGAACCACCTGGGCCACATCGGTGGCGAAATCCGCCATGGTCCGGCCTGCGGGGCCAGTACTATCACCAAATCCGCGGGGATTGATGGCCGCCGTCATGTATCCAGCCGTCTCTAACCGAGCGGCTAGATCCTGAAAATCCTCCGCGCCCCGGCCGAGGGAGGCGATGAGCACAACCAGGGCACCCTTACCCCGGACGAGCACCTCAAGGCTTATTGGGGCCTCCTGTTCGGGCGAATTATAGGTGATGATCCGGCGGTCCATGGCGTTCCTCAGCCTTCAATGCGATGAGGCGCAGTCTAGCCTCTAAATAGTGGCCCGACCACCCATAAATCCATTATCTTTCTTGAAGTTAGGCCTCATCAGATGTTATTTCGAGGACTGAAAAAGACGGCTAAATCGTCCGGGCACCTTGCCCTTCAGCTGCGTTCCGGAGACGGCCCTGCTATGAATTCTTCAACCCCAGCAGCGCCCCAGGCCTTCGATCCCCGCCCGCACATTCAGCATGACGGCCAATGGTTCGTCGACCTCGACCATGACGGCGTGGTGGCACCTTATGAGGACTGGCGACGGCCAGCCGCGGTCCGCGCCAAGGACCTGCTCGGCCGTATGACCCTGGCCGAAAAGGTCGGACAGATGTTGCATGGCACCCTGGCGTCCACGGGCCCCTATGGGTTCCTCGGTCATGCCCACCTACAACATACTGAAAGGCGTGCTGATCAACGGTCAGCCTGTGGAGCCCGTCGGCGCGGGCTTCAGTCACCGCCTGCTCACCGACTTGTTGCGGGGAACCTGCGGCTTTGACGGGGTCATCCTGTCGGACTGGGCGATTTCCAAGGATGCCAACTCGGCCTGCCTCACCGGGCAGCCGCCTCAGAAGCCCAGCGACATCGCCATGTGCTGGGGGGTAGAACACCTATCCGCCGTCGAGCGGGTCGCCCTGGGCGTTAATGCAGGCCTCGATCAGTTCGGTGGAGAAGATGATCCGGCCCTGCTGCTGGCGGCGGTTGATCGGGGGCTGATTTCCCCGGAACGCATTGACCAGTCCGTTCTTCGGGTTCTGACCCAGACCTTCGAGTTGGGGTTGTTTGACCAGCCCTTCGTTGATCCAGAGCAGGCGGAGAGGCTGGTGGGATCAGCCGCTTTTCGAGAGGCCGGTCTTGCGGCTCAGACGCGATCCCTGGTTCCGCTAAAAGACGGTGCGCTGAGGGCCGAGGACGTGATTTTCGTTCATGGCATGACAGACGCGGCGCTAAAGGCGAGGGGCCTTGCCATCACCACCGATCCCGCCCAGGCGACGGCGGCCCTGATCCGGTTATCGACTCCCTATCAGGTTCTGCACCCGACCTTTTTCTTCGGCAGCCGTCAGCATGAAGGGGATCTGGACTTCAAGGCCGATCACCCCGATCTCGCCCTCCTGCATAGCTTGCCTGACGGGGTACGGAAGATTGTTATCATCCACCTGGATCGTCCGGCGATCCTGACCAATATCGCGCCCCTGGCCGATGGCCTCTATGGCGAATTCGGTGTCAGTGACGGGGCCTTGCTGGATGTCCTGACAGGACAGGCGAGCGCGCAGAGCCGACTGCCCTTCAGCCTGCCGAGGTCGATGGAGGCTGTGAGGCGGCGGCATTGGGATTGTTCAAATGATGACCCGGACCCTTTGTATTCATTGGGGGTTTGACCTGCTGTTCTAAACCTCGTCCTTCAGGTCGTGGAACCGGTCATAGCGGACCTCCAGCACGAAATCGTCCTTGCGGTGCAGAACGTCCTTAAAGGCACCGCCCCAGATGATCTCCTCGGCGATGTAGGAATTTCGGGCGTGGACTGTCTGCGACAGGGTCTCGTCCAGGCCGACAATAGAGACAATGATCTCAGCTTCTGAGGCGACCAGGGCCTCGTGGTCCATGCCGTAGAGCGGGCTCTGCTCATTGATCTCGTGCATGACCGTCCAGGTCAGACGCAGGACGGGCGTCTCGCTGCGCACCAGGTTCAGGCGATAGAAGCGTCGCATGTTCTGACCCTCGGCTGTGGTCTCGTCCCGCATTAGGGTCAGCTTGGCTTGGGCATCGACAATGCGATTGTCACGCTCATTGACCAGACGCAGCATGAAGTGGGGCTTGCCGTCGTGGATGGCGATGACCGCCTTATCGCTGAACAGAATCCGGGCAGTGGGCCGGGCGAACTTGGAAAACACCAGGCCCGCCACGACGCCGCTAAAGCAGAAACCCAGCAGGGCCTCGAGGGTCACCAGCAGGTTGGCGGCCAGGGTGCGCGGGACCATGCCGCCATAGCCGATGGTCGCGAAGGTCTGGACGCTGAAGAAGAAGGCGTCGGCGAAGGACCCTGGCCGGGCGTGTGCTATGCCGTCACCCAGACCCAGATAGGCAACGGCGAAGACCAGATTGATCCCCAGGAACACCCCCGCCAGCACCAACGCAATAGTCCGCCAACTCCCCCCAGCAGCCGGAAGTAGAGGTCTGAGAACAGGGCACCGCGCCGCCCGATGGGAATGACCGTAAACCCATCCCCTCGCGCCAGCATGCGCGGATGTTTGGGCGGGAGGTCTGGGGCAGGGGAGGTCATGCCGGGAAGGTTAGCAGGGGGCGGCGAGGGTGTCGCGGGGATATGGCTGACGTCCGATACCCTCGGACGCTGTGTTTGGCAGTCCGATGAGCTCACACGAGGTCAGGAAGAAGTCGCCTGAGCACAAAGTCCGCACGTTCAGCTACGGAGGTTTTGGGCAGGATCGTTACCGCATAACCCAGATCCGGCAACTGCCTTGCAAGACGCTCATATTCTCCCACCGTCTTAGCGAAGCCGTGTTGGCGCTCAGCGTCCCGCGCGTAGATCTCTGACCACGGGGGGGCGAGGAAAACGATCCGATGATACGGGTGGAGGGCGTTGATGGATTTGAGAGTGTCCAGGCCTGAGACCTCCTCAAATGCGGAGGCGGCGTCGATAAGGCCGCGGTCAAAGAAGACCCAATCATCCGTTGACGTTTCCAAGGACTCGCGGTCAGAGATCGCCATTTCAATGGCCAGACGCAGAAAGGCTGCTTCGTCCCGCCAGGGCAAGGCGGTTCCGCCGGTCGCCAACTGGTCGCGCACGATGCGGCGGCCGGGCTCTTCGACGACAGAATGACCGCGACGGCGCAATTCTTCCAACAGGGTCGACTTGCCGCCGCCGGAGCAGCCGGTGATCAGAATGAACCGGGGGTGATGGATGAGCGGTCTCCTTTGCCAGAAGCCTGCCACGGCGGGCCCAAGGGTTCAAATGGCATGGCGAAGTTCTGACTTCGGTAAGAAAATCATCTGATTTCGAGCTCCATCCAATTCGCCCACCCCGCAAACAATCCTTGCTTCTGCGCCTGCAAAGCCTCATCTAGCGCGGCCCGTGATCCCTGTGTGTGTGTCACGGAGCCCAAGGACCTTTGATTTCATGCCATTTCCGACTGTTCACCCCGCCTTAGCGCGCGCTTTGGCCGCTCAGGGTTATGCTAAGCCGACCCCCGTTCAGGCCGCCGTCCTGGCTGAGGAGGCCGCCGGCCGCGATCTGCTGGTTTCGGCTCAGACCGGATCGGGTAAGACCGTGGCCTTCGGTCTGGCCGCCGGGCCGACCCTGCTGGGTGACGCTGACAAGCTGGCCTATAGCCTAGCCCCCCTGGCCCTGGTGATTGCGCCCACCCGGGAGCTGGCTATCCAGGTCAATACCGAGCTCTCCTGGCTCTACAAGGATGCCGGCGCCGTCGTCGTCTCCTGCGTCGGCGGCATGGATCCGCGGCGCGAGCAAAGGGCCCTGCAGGGGGGATGTCACATTGTGGTCGGCACCCCTGGTCGTCTCAAGGATCACCTGGAGCGCGGCAATCTCGACCTGTCGGCCCTGCGGGTCGTCGTCCTCGACGAGGCCGATGAAATGCTCGACATGGGCTTTCGGGAGGACCTGGAGGAAATCCTCGACTCCGCGCCGGAGGCTCGCCGAACCCTGATGTTCTCGGCGACCATCGCCAAGGAAATCGCCGGTCTCGCCCGCCGTTATCAAACTGACGCCCTGCGGATCGACACGGTCAATCGCAACCAAGCACATGGCGACATTGAGTATCAGGTGATCCGCATTGCGCCGAACGAGATCGAGCACGCGGTGGTCAATGTCCTGCGGCTGTTCGAAGCCCCCGGGGCCCTGGTGTTCTGCAACACCCGTGACGGGGTTCGCCATATGCACGCCGCCCTGCGCGAGCGGGGCTTTTCCGTGGTCGGTCTGTCGGGTGAACTGGGTCAGAGGGAGCGATCCGACGCCCTACAGGCCCTGCGCGACGGCCATGCTCGAGTTTGCGTCGCCACCGACGTGGCGGCCCGAGGCCTTGACCTGCCCGATCTGGGCCTTGTTATCCATGCCGACCTGCCGGTGAACAAGGCCGGTCTCCTGCACCGCTCGGGTCGCACGGGCCGGGCCGGGAAGAAGGGGGTCTCAGTCCTGCTGGCACCCTATACCCGCCGTCGCAAGGTGGACATGCTGTTGGCCTCTGCCCACATTGAGGCCGTCTTCCGGGGGCCGCCGACGGCTGAAGAAATCCGCGCCAAGGATCAGGTTCGCCTGCTGGAAGACCCGATCTTGGCCGAACCGGCGGCTGAGGAAGACCTGGCCCTGGCGTCCAAGGTGTTGGAGACCATGACCCCCGAGGTCATCGCCGCTGCCCTGATCCGTCTCTATCGCAAGGGCCTGCCCTCGCCGGAAGATCTCTATGATGATCCCCGAGACAGCGGTTCGCGCCCAATGGGTCCCAAGGGTGAACGCGGTGCGCGTGGTGAAAAGGGCGAGGCTTGGCGACCGGAGCGGGAGGACCGTGATGGGGGGCCGGTGGGTCGTCCCGAGCGCATGGCACCGGAAGATGTCACCTGGTTCCGGGTGACGGTGGGTCGGGCCAACAATGCTGACCCCAAATGGTTGATCCCGCTGATCTGCCGCCTGGGTCATGTGACCAAGAAGGACATCGGGTCGATCCGGATTTTTGATCGCGAGACCAAGTTCGAGATCGCCAATATAGCAGCCGATAAGTTCGCGAGTTCGGTTAAGGCTACCGAGGCCGACGAGATCAAAATCGAACCCTCGACACCCCCCGGCGGCCGGCCCGAAGGTGGTCGATCTGAAGAACGGGGGCCGCACAAATCCTTCGACGGCAAACCCCTTTCAAACGGGGGGAGGGCAAGCCGCCCTTCAATAGGGGCGAGGGCAAGAAGCCCTACAGCAAGCCAGACGGTGATCGTCCTAAGCCCTGGGCCGGCAAAGATCGCCCGGAGGGTGAAAAAGCCTATGGGGACAAGCCCTTCAAGGCCAAACCCTATGGCGATAAGCCTAGCGGCGGCGGAAAGCCTTTCAAAGGCAAGGCCAATGACGCCCCTCGCCCGCCCCGGGCCGATGGCAAGGCCCCCGGTGGCAAACCGTTCAAAGGCCCTAAACGCAACAAGAGCTGAGTTGGCCCTCTCCGCATCTCCCAGAGCCTGTTCCCTTTAGA
>NMUI01000004.1 GCA_002221445.1 Phenylobacterium zucineum
CTCAACCTCTGGTCGCACACGCCCGTACTAACCACCGAGGGATTCCTCACGCGGCCTCCTACACGAGCGACAGACCTCGACCTGCACAACCCTACTCTGGTCACCGCATACCAGGAACAGCTCCTGGCCCACCTCCCCACCCAGGAGGTGCAGGACCCCCACAACGCGGGAGCAGCACTCCTCACACTCTCCACCCTCTCAGCCTCGGTTACCCGGGATCTCACTCGCCCCCCGGGCCGCGGCAACCTCTCGAGGGGGAAAACCAGATTTGACGGCTGGTCCCCAGTCGCCATCTCGCTTAAGGCCAACCTCACAGCACTGGTCACCATCGATGGACACCTCCGGGGTCACCGCACGTTCAGACGGTGGTCCACTCAAGCACACATGGATGCGGACATCCCGGGCATCACCACCAATTGGACCGAAACCGTCAGGTCCTTTACATGGGCGGACCCCGAGACGCCCCATCAGCTGTTGGACATCACCGGCTACGGCCCCTCCTTCTGGCGCACCACTCCCCTGAGGACGATCCAGCACCCTCGGTTCTGTCAGGACCTAATCCGTCAAGTGCGCAAGCTCCTCCACGGTCGACACCGGTGCACGCTCCGCTCCTTCCTCTCCGCGAAGTCGGCGGAGATCGAACAATCACGCCTCCAGGGAAAAATCGGCCAGGCCCTACGTTCGGTCCTCCAGGAGGACACACCCATGTTCACGTTGGAATCCCTCCACCTCCCCGATCAGGGCATCCTTTCGGATCACCGGGCCATACACAACACTGTCACCGACCACTTCCGAGACTGGTACACTCCGTCCACCGCCGACATCACCGACTGGCCTCTCATACTGGCAGATGCCGCCCAATTCCACCGGCACACGGCAGCCAAGGGTATCCCCAACCACCTCAGTGCCATCCTGTGGTCCGCGCTCACGGAGGTGCCCCAGGCTGATGGCCCACGCCGAGAACTGACAGAGGCACTAGCCCATCCCCCAACACTCGAGGAGTTCCGGACGGCCATACAGGACCACAAGGCGAGCACCTCTCCGGGGGCCTCTGGGCTGACGTACAACATGGCCCGGGCCTGGCCACCCGCCGTCACTCTGTTTGCCCATAATTGCCTCACACAATGCTGGAACACGGGCCAACTCCCAGCCTGGATGCAATGGGGCTGGCTCTGCCCCAAGCCAAAGGACCCGGAAGCAGAGGTCACCCTCCAAGGCCTCCGGCCCCTAATCCTTCTTGAGGTCCTTCGGAAGATCTGGGTCGGCATAATCGTTAACAAGATCACTTCCTGCTGGGACAAACATGGCACCCTCTCCGAGGCGCAGCACGGGTTCCGACACCGCCGCGGCACTGACTCGGCCCTCCTACAATTCATCAATGCACGTGAGCACTCGGAAGCCTCACGCTCCCCGCTCTTCACCTCCAGCTGGGATATACGCCGGGCATTCGACTCCGTCCCTCGATCGGCTATGGAAATCAGCTGGACCCGGCTCGGGGTACCACCCACCATCGCGGCATGGATCGCCCACATGGACACTGACGGGAGGACAGCCATCAGGTCACCATGGGCCCTCCACACCTGGGCAACGCACGGACCCACAGGGTTCAGCGACCACACAAACCTGGACACCCCGGCCACATTCAACAGAGGGATGGGCACGCCACAAGGAGATGTCTCTAGCCCCCACAATTGGGCCGCCTTCTTTGACATCCTCCTTGTGGCTCTTGCTAGAGCAGCGGACCAGGACCCAGACTGCAACTTCCTCATCCCACGTCGGGGCCAGGAGCCCTACTCCGCCGGGGACATCGGCTTCGCCGACGACCTCACCTCTACGGCGACCGCCCTCCGGGGCCTACAAATCAAAGCGGACGTGGTCTCCGCCTTCACCATCCTCTTCGGGCTCACCATCTCGGCCGAGAAACTAAGGGTCGCACTGTTCTCGCCGCCGCCGGGCCCACACCATCCCATGTACCTGACCATACACGGCCCCGGCTGGTCCCCCACCCAAGTCGAAGTCCGCCTCGAGGGTACGATCCGAATGCTCGGTGTCACGTTCGATATCGCAGGGCCGCAAACCACACAGCTCCGATTAACAAAGACCCGTCTCGCCCGCTCTTGTGCCGCCCTACAGGCCCAACGGAATTCCGACCACGTCCTTCTGGCCACGTCGACCACGCTCCTCCCACGGGCGCTGTACACGGCGCTCTTCCTCCCGCTGACCTCGAGCGACCTCCAGGGTCTGGACGTCCCAGCCAACGCCCTACTCCGACGTCACACCCGGAACATGCCATGTTTCCCCAACGCCCTCCTCTACCTCCCGGCTACATACGGTGGCCTCGGCCTCCCACGACTCTCCACGTCCTTGCTCACGAGGAAATGGGCAATGATACAACGCGCCGCCACCGGCCCGCCTAAAACTCAACACGCAATCGACGGGCTTCTCCACCGGGCCGCCGTCAACTCCGGTTCCCCGACCGACCCTACGGCGGCCACCCGCATCATCGGGCCCCACACGACCAAGGCCACCTGGGGGAGCTGCTTCGGCCACCACGCCCACACCAACCACCCACTCACACTTCAACAGGGCTCCCCCCGCTCTCTCCTCGACGAGGTCCTCAGTTCCTGGCTGCCCATGGGTGGTCCCGCCACCCGCATCCTCCGAACCCTCTGCCGTCGGGGTTTACATACGTGGGCCGACCTAACGTACCGG
>NMUI01000031.1 GCA_002221445.1 Phenylobacterium zucineum
TAGAGTGCGTTTCGATCCGATAACCGGTTCCCACTTATCGGAACGCACTCTAGCCGTCTGAGTCTGCAATGCATGGATATTCTGTCTTGAAAGATGATGGCTTTGCGCGGCGGCCGCCTTCACGCTAGCTTGAAGATCCGAGCAAAATAGAGTTTTCAGCCATGCCTTTTCCAGACAGCCGACACCTTGTTGATCCTGAGCTCTTGCCCATGTTGGATGCCATGCCGCCTCTGGAGCTCAGCGAGGCTATGTTGCCGGCCATGCGGGCCCGTCCACCTATGTTTGCGCCGACACCGGCCGATCTCGACCGGTCCGAGCTGGTCCAGCGAACAGTTCCTGGGCCGCGGAAGAATCCCGAGGTCGGCGTAGCGATCTATCGACCAACCGGAGCAGAGGGTACCTTGCCCTGCATTCTGCACATCCATGGCGGCGGCTATGTCGGTGGTTCGCTGATGGCGAATGAAGCCATGCACCGGCCTTTGGCGGCGGATCTAAACTGTGTGATCGTCTCAGTTGACTATCGTCTGGCTCCGGAAACCCGGTTTCCGGGGGCCGTGGAAGATTGCTACGCTGTCTTGGCTTGGATCAATAGCAATGCCGAAGACCTTGGCGTGGATCTCAATCGGGTGGGGGTGATGGGTGAGAGTGCCGGCGGCGGCCTTGCCGCGGCCTTGGCCCTACTGGCCCGGGATCGGGGCCAATACAGTCTTGCCTTCCAGCACCTGATCTATCCGATGATCGACGACCGTACCTGCACCACAACAGAACCACATCCTTATGCAGGCGAATATGTATGGACGGCCCAGAGCAATCATTTCGGCTGGTCTTGCCTGCTTGGCCAAGCACCGGGCGGGGAGGGGGTCTCAGCTTATGCGGCGGCGGCCCGGGCAGAAGATGTTTCGGGCTTACCACCCACCTTCATTGCCACCGGCGCCCTGGATCTCTTCCTGGAGGAAGACCTTGAATATGCTCGGCGTCTGGTGCGCAGTGGGGTTCCGGTCGAGTTGCACGTCTATCCAGGTGCCTTTCACGCTTTCCAGTGGATGCGTGGGGCCTATGTGACTCTGCAGGCCGGCCGGGACAGCCAGAACGCCCTCGCCCGGGCGATGAGCTTGGGGGTCAGCGCCCGTTGAACACTGGTGGGCGCTTTTCCACAAAGGCCACGGATGCTGACTTGTGGTCCTCCGTCATCATGGTCCTGACCATATGTGTGGCTTCAAGATCAAGCAGTTCGCTCAGTGTGGCGTGCTCTGCAGCGTTGAGATTGCGCTTCATGTAGCCGATGGCCAGGGTCGGCAGGCCTGCAAGATAGCGCGTATAGGCCTGGGCGGCAGCTGCGAAGTCTTCCGGCGAGGCGATCTTGGTGACCATACCCAGGGCCAAAGCCTGTTCCCCAGTGATGACCTCGGCGGAGAAATAGAGTTCGCGGGCGCGGGCACTGCCAACCAGTTTGCTGAGAAAATAGGAGCCGCCATAGTCTCCTGATACCGCGATCTTCGAAAAGGCTGTGGTGAGTTTGGCGGTGCTAACGCAGAGACGCAGATCGCAGGCGAGGGCAAGCGACAAACCCGCACCCGCCGCCGGACCAGGCATAACCGCCAGGGTGGGCTTGGGCATTTCGTGCAGCACCTTGACCACTTCCATGCCGCGCCGCAGTCCAGCGATCCGCTGTTCCATGCTGGGGCCTCCGCCGCCAGCTGAGCCGCGTCCGGTATCTGCCGCAAACCCCTTGACGTCACCGCCTGCACAGAAGGCTCCGCCAGCACCCGTGAGAACCAAAACGCGCACCTTAGGATCATCGGCCAAGCGCGGTACGGCTTCGGAAAGGGCAGCCAGCATTTCACCGGTCATGGCGTTGCGGGCTTCAGGCCTATTCAGCATGAGAGTAGCGACGCCGTCGTCTAAGGATTCGATCAAATGAGAGGTCATGGATTGTCCTGAGCATTATTATTTATATCAGACCTCACCATGCGTTTGAGCGCGCCAAATGCAAGCCTGTCGTTACGACACAGAGGCGTTAAGTTTGTTTTCAGAAAAACGGTTGCGACAGTCATAGAGCGGGTTAAAAGTTCCTTAAGGTTAGGACTTTTTTTAACATGTCGACTTTGAAACGCGTTGCGCCCTATCTGTTGATCGGCCCTATCAGTGGACCTCTTGTGGCCGGAGTCGTCATCAACTGGCGAGGCGGGCGACCGGGCTTGTCGGCTATGTACGGAGCTTTTCTTCTGCAATATCTCGTATTGCTGCCTCTGGTGACCGCGAAGTTAAGTCTCGGCCTTTAGGGCGATAGTCGTCGGTTGGCTTTGCCCAAATCGGGAAACTGCAAGGGCTGTCAGGGCTATGCCCCCAAGACCTAAACCTAAGTCCCAACCGCTGAGTTGCGGCGTATTCTGATAAAAAAATCCGGGACTTCCTTTGAAAACATCTTGTTCCGACACAATGATAACTGCGCCATAGGTATTGTTCACAAGGTGAAGGCCACTTCCGAAGGCGAGGTTGCCTGTGCGGATGGCGATAATGGACAAGCCTATCCCGAACACCACGGCACTGAGAGCTTGGGGTCCACCATTGGGAATGTGCAAAGCCCCGAAGGCCAGACCGCAGACAATTGAGGCCAGGTAGGGACTTTTCAGGCCGAGCAAGAGGCCCTGAGTCAGATAACCCCGAAAAACGTATTCCTCGGCAAAGGTCTGCACGGCCAGAGCCATGATGACCACCAAGGCAAGGTTCAGGCTTGGTGGTGCCGGTGAGAGGTGAAATCCTCCCGGTGTTATGCCGAACTCAATCGCCGTGCATAGGCCAAGATAGGCCAGCCAAAGTCCAGCACCCAGCGCGTAATTCTTCCAGCTCCAACGCCCCAGGAGATCCAGGGGGGACTTTTGATGCGCGATAATGACAGCAAGACCATATCCCCCCAGGAACAGGCCAAAAAGCACCGCCGTCGTCGGGAAAAAGACCCAAGGGTCCTTAACCTGTGTCAGCTGACTTCCGATGTCGTCCGGCAAAAGATGATAGAGCGTGGCCGGGATCAACAAGACAGCTCCAAGGGCCAGGGCGAAAAAAGGCCCGAGAACCATGCCAAGCAGGTAACGCCATCCGGCATTCCTGCCCCTGTGAGCATAGTCCAGGAAAGCCATCTAGCCGGTCTTTCCATCAAGGGGCCCGCGCGCACCGCAGGTCTCGCAGATCTGACTCATACCCTTTCGGACAACCGCCACGTCGCCGCAGGCAGCGCAAACCTCAGCTTCTGGCACCCCCGCCGCGAAGCTACGGTTGGCGGACGGTAAAAACACAAGGTTGTCAGGGGCTGCACCCCGAGAAAAGCCCTTGGAAATAAAGCGGGATGCAGGCTGTGGGACATTGTCCGGGGCCTCCTCCTCCTCACCTCCAGCCGCATTTTTGCCTTGGCCGAGCCCGTCAGCATTGAGCTCGCCATCGGCATTTATCAGATCGTCACGACCGAGGTAGGAAATCCCCAATTCCCTGAAGATATAGTCGAGGATCGAGGTCGCCGATTTGACCGAGTCATTGCCGGTTACAGGTCCTGCGGGTTCAAAGCGGGTAAAGACGAAGGCATCGACGAATTCCTCAAGCGGAACCCCAAATTGTAGACCGATAGAAATGCTGATGGCGAAATTCGTCATCAGGGAGCGAAAGGCAGCCCCCTCCTTGTGCATGTCGATAAAAATTTCACCCAGTTCGCCGTCGTCATACTCTCCTGTGTGAATATAGACCTTGTGACCGCCGACCGCTGCCTTCTGGATGTAGCCTTTACGCCGGTCAGGTAATTTCCGGCGGGTACGCTCGCGCTCTACTATGCGTTCAATCACCCGATCTTCAGGATGAGGTGTCTCGGAGGTCGCGGGGTTTGAATTGACCTCAGCCTGAGGGGTACGGGCGTCACGAGTAGGTATGGCCTGGGTTTTCGGCAAATCAAGTTTCAGATTTGCCGGCGGGGATATGCGGCGGATCCGCACCGCGCCGACACCGGTTTCCGCCGCCAGACGGATGAGAATTTTGGCGTCCGAAGGCTCTGAATTCCATTCAAGCTCGATCTCCGCCACGGGTGGAATATGCAGGTGGGGCTGAAGTGCGGCGATCATCAGAAAGTAAGGTGCCGGGCCTATCTCGTCGGCAGAGCGGAAGACCAATCTCTGATCGACGGTCAAAAACTCGGCCTCGGATGAATCACCAGCTCCGAGGGCGTAGAGCTCCGCACCAGCAATATCCTCCCCAGAGAACCCCATTCGCTCCAGCAGGTTAAGGTCGGGATTGGCCAGGTCTGCTGTGGTCAATCCGAGGACATCGGTCAGAAACCCCGGATCAATGGATCTTGCCGAAAAGGCGTCGGAGAGCGTTGTTGCAAAGGGGAGGGCTGATTCCACCGACGCGATTTCATGCTCGGTAAATCCACGCGCTTGCAGGGTTTGGTGATTAATCCCTGTGGCACCTGACAGCTCCCGGGTCCCCAACAGATGTTCCCTTAAGCGGGTGGGATCCAATCCGAGGGCCATAATGCCTTTCAGAGCAGGCTCTGAGAGAACGCGAAGGGTCTCACCGCTCTCCATCTGGGCAAGGGTGATGGGTCCAGAAGACGGTGTCGCACCGGCACTGACTCCTCCCAGACGTAAGGCAATCTCAGGATCATCGAAAACGGCCAATCCGCCGTCGCAGAGGTTGAGATCACCAATTACCTGATGGGCGCGGGCATAGATCTCTTCAGCAGCTTTTTGACCAAAGTGGCTGTCATAGGCCAGCCCCTGTGCCATCAACCAATCCGCGACTCCAGCCAGTCCCAAGGCAATCGGACCGCCTTGGGTTGCTAGGGTAATGGCCAACAGACGCAGGTCTGCCTCAAAGGCCTTGCGGTCAAAACCCAGTCCGCTGCCGTAGGCATTCAGGTTTAGTGCCCCGCGACTAGGTCTTCCACGTACGGCGAGACGTCCTGAGCTGGTACCGCCGAAACCAATGATAATCTGACCCGTTTCCCAGACCGCTGCCGCCAGGCTGTCTGTCATGTCTTCGGGTGGAGCGCCTGTAAACGTGGCGACAAGCTTGGGAGCATCATTAGAGAGCGGGGGCAGGTCATCCGCCCAGGTGCTTTCGCCGGTACGGGCCAGGGTGATCGCCTCAAGGATCAAGGACACCGGTGCGCCGACCGACTGCGCGGCCTCAACCGCCCTGGCTAGGGTCGGGTTGGACATAGGGTCGGAACAGGCCCCGAGGTCTCCTTCGCAGCGATTGACCGCATCCATGACGGCCTGCAGACGGCGGCTGACTTCTAATGCAGCGCCCTGAGCTGCCGCCCTGCCGCGCCTTTCATTACGCAAGTTATTGAGGGCTTGAGCAAGATCGCCCCGTTCGGCCGAGATTAATTTAGGCAGTTCGCCGGCTTTGGGCTCGGATACCGCCAATCGCCCGGCCGTCAGGGCTGCACCAAGGTCTCGGCGAAAATCAGCATGTCCTTGAGTGTCGATAAACCCCAAAACTTCAGCCTGACTGGCTATGGAGTCAGCGCGTCTGAACAAGGCAGAGGGAAGATCAGGATTTTCTCCCGCCCATTCCAACCAGGATTCCACACGCGCGTCTGACCACGCGGCCGGTGCCATGACCTCGATCACCCCGTTCGGGCGCTCCAGGGCCCTGCGCTCAATCTTTGACGCCCAGCTCTGCACGGATGAGACTCCTTCTGAGCGAGGTTAGGCACCTCGCCGACTCGCGGCAATAGATGTTGCGAGTCTTGGTGCAGCTTTCCCCAACATGTTGAGATCTTGCAAGGCTGGACGCTGTGAGCGACCGGACCTATAGTCCGACCGCTTCCAATCGACTGGACCTGTATGAACGTGCTGAGAGCAATTTTTACGTGGTGGGGCGGCGCAACCATCGGCGCCAGCTTTCATATCAAGCGCCGAGGTGTATTCGTCGGTCAGGACGACACTGGGAACAGGTATTATCAGGCCCGGGACGCCAAGGATTCCTATGATGGCCGCAGACGGCGCTGGGTGATCTATAAGGGGTATGCTGAGGCCTCTAAAGTCCCACCGGATTGGCATGGCTGGCTGCATCATACTTTTGATGAGCCCCCGACCGTGAAACCGCTCAAACGACAGGCCTGGGAAAAGGATCACCTACCCAACTTGACCGGGACCATCCATGCTTGGCGGCCAAAGGGCTCTATTGCTCGTGGTGGGGAACGTCCGAAGGCAGCCGGCGATTATGAGGCTTGGCGTCCGGAATAGGGTGATGTCGTTAAGGGGTTCCATTGCGCTCATGGCCACCTTGGCCCTAACCGGGGCCGTCATGGCGCAACCGGTTTCGAGCATTGCCCCCCCGCCGCCAGAGCCTGCGGGTGCCCCCGGGGCTCCCTTTGAAGAAGCGCCACCCACCGTGGTCGAAGCGCCGGCTCCTTTGGTGGCACCGAGTGTGCCACCGTCCGAAATGAAACCCGCCATACCGCCATCACATCAGGTGGTCGATAAACCTGCGGAGAGCACCCAGAAACGACCACGATACGATGTCGCGATCATTCAGGCTCTGGACAAGGTCACGGCGGAAACCATTCGTTTTGAAGCTCCAGTCGGTCAGCCTGTACGCTACAAGTCGATCGTCATTACCGTAAAGGCCTGCGAACAGTCAGCGGTTGACGAACCTTTGGATGACTCCATCGCGTATATGACCATCGACTCCCAGCCTCGGGCAATTGCGGGTCACCCGACCCCGATGGCCCGGCAGGTTTCAAGGGTTGGATGTATGCCTCATCACCAGGACTCAATCCGTTCCAGCACCCCGTCTATGACGTCTGGATGGTGACCTGTAGAACCTCTGCACCGCTTATCGTGTCAGCGCGCCCAAAATAGGCTGGAACCTTCAGCGCCGACTTCAGTCTTTGGTGGTAGGTTTTACGCGGAATTTCCTCTGCGCCGAACTGTTTCAGGTGATCGGTGATGAACTGGGTGTCGAGCAGTTGAAAACCTCCGATGATCAGGCGTGCGACCAGATAGATCAGGGCGATCTTCGAGGCGTCTGTCGCCCTGGAAAACATGCTCTCACCGAAAAAAGCTCCGGCAAGGGAAACACCGTACAATCCCCCACCAGGGTGTCGCCCCGCCAACACTCGACCGAATGGGCATGACCCATGGCATGAATCTCCCCATAGAGATCCTCAATTGTCCCGTTAATCCAGGTTTCCGGCCGATCAGGTGTCGCTTAAGCGCAAAGTGCGACCACTTTTGAAAAGGCGGTGTTTGTTCGGATTTCAAAGGGTTCGGAGCGAATTTTGCGTGCCAGCCGCTTTGGAATATGCAGACCGTCCAAAGGAAGAACACCGCGAAATTGCGGGTCGATCAAAAAGACTTTCTCATCGGTCCGCGCATCGGCCATGGGAAACACCCCGCGGGCATAGCACTCCAGCAGGTCATGTGGCCCAAAGCCGTCCATGGAATTACCGGCCTGGCATCAGCGGACGTGGGCAAAGCAGGTTCTGATTTCCTGCACATAGAGGGCAGGCTGTTCCCAAGCTGCGAAATGACCGCCCTTTTCCAGTTCATTCCAATGGATGATGTTTTTCATACGCCGCTCGGCCCAACGACGGGTCGGGCGAAAGATTTCTTTGGGATAGATGCTAACCCCGACGGGCAGGTCGAGATCGGTGCTGGCGAAACTTCCGAAGCTTTCCCAATAGAGTCGGGCTGAGGAGGCTCCGGTCGCCGGCAGCCAATAGAGCATGATGTTGTCGAGGATTTCATCGGCACTGAGCACGTCTTCCGGCGCGCCCTGATGATCGGTCCAGGCCCACATTTTTCATAAATCCAGGCAGCCTGACCGGATGGAGAATCTGTCAGGCCATAGGCCAGGGATTGGGGTCGGGTACTCTGTTGTTTTGAATAGCCGGAGTCCTTGGCCTGATAATAGGCCATGGCCCCTAGGGCGGATTGTTCGCGAGGGGTCAGTTTCGACATGTCACCCAAGTCCTCCGCGTCTGGGAAGACCAGGGGCATATTGACGTGGATGGCGGCACATCCTGCGGGCCTAAGAACGCCAATCCCCGTTGTAACGGCAGCACCCCAGTCTCCGCCCTGAGCGACCCAGCGATCATAGCCGAGGCGGCCCATTAGGACCGACCAGGCCTTGGCAATCCGTTCGACATTCCAGCCGATGGTAGACGGACGTTCTGAAAAGCCGAAGCCAGGCAGGGAGGGGGCAATCACATGGAAGGCATCCTCTGCCTTGCCGCCGTGGGCCGTCGGATCGGTCAAAGGCCCGATCACCTTCATGAATTCCATGACCGAGCCCGGCCAACCATGGGTGATGATCAAGGGCAGAGCATTGGAATGAGGCGAACGGACGTGCAGAAAATGAAGGTCGAGATCGTCTATCCTGGTCTTGAACTGGCCAAGCGCATTGAGCCGGGCTTCGGCGCGGCGCCAGTCATAATCTGTGGCCCAATGGCGACACAGGGCCTGGACCTTGGCCAAGGGCGCTCCTTGAGTCCAGTCGTCGACCGTTTCTTTTTCGGGCCAGCGGGTCGCCTCCAAGCGACGGCGCAGATCCGCTAGATCGCTCTCCGAAACGGAGAGGGTGAAGGGCGTGATGGCTTCGGTCATGAGCGCCTCCCCAGGCTTTGTTCTATGATTTCGCCTTTAAGCGAATTCCATTTATCGGATAAAAAACGCGATAATTTTTTGAATTTGAGCTTTTTGTCCCATTAGGCAATTCGGTCTCATGGAAACGGATTCTATGCGGAGGGTTGATCCTTCATCCAGCGTTCCAGCCAGTGAATGTCATAGTCGCCCTGCAGTATATCCGGCTGAACCAGGAGCTCCTGGAAGAGCGGAATTGTGGTTTCGATACCGCCGACCACCATTTCCCCCAGGCATCGGTTGACCCTGGCGATACATTCCTCCCGGTCCCGCCCGTGGACGATCAGCTTACCGATCAGACTGTCGTAATAAGGCGGAATAGAATAGCCCGCATATATAGCGCTATCGAGCCGAACACCGAGGCCACCGGGGGCATGAAAATCGGTAATAAGGCCGGGGGAGGGTGTGAAGGTCTTGGGGTTTTCCGCATTAATCCGGCATTCGATGGCATGGCCTTCGAAGATGATGTCTTCCTGGCGGAAGGATAGCGGAAGGCCTGCGGCAATACGGATTTGCTCGCGCACCAAGTCAATGCCGGTAATGGCTTCGGTGACCGGGTGTTCCACCTGTAGGCGGGTGTTCATCTCAATGAAGAAGAACTCGCCATTTTCGTAGAGAAATTCGATGGTTCCGACGCCAAGATAACCAATCGCCTTAATGGCATCGACCACCACCTTGCCGATCTTGGCCCGAGTGAGCGCGTCTATGACCGGAGAGGGGGCCTCTTCCAGAACCTTCTGGTGGCGACGCTGTAATGAACAATCCCGCTCACCCAGATGACAGACATTTCCGAAGCTATCGGCGATGACCTGAAGTTCAATATGGCGGGGGGTCTGGAGGTAGCGCTCCATATAGACAGCATCGTCGCCGAAGGCCGCCTTAGCCTCAGCGCGGGCCGTTGAGACGGCTTCCACCAGGTCATCCGGGGTCTGGGCGACCTTCATACCGCGCCCGCCCCCCCGGCGGCCGCCTTGATCAGAACGGGGAACCCGATCTCGGCGGCGGCGGCAATGGCTTCCTCCTCAGTGGTCAGGGCTCCCTCAGAGCCTGGAACCACCGGAATGCCTGCGGCCTTCACCGCCTGCTTGGCGGTAATCTTGTCGCCCATCATGGTGATGTGCTCAGGTCGTGGACCGATAAAGGTATAGCCGTGAGCATTAACGATCTCGGCAAAACGAGCGTTTTCCGACAGGAAGCCGTAGCCCGGATGAATAGCACTTGCGCCCGTAATTTCCGCTGCGGCGATAATTGAGGGGATGTTCAGATAGCTCTTGGTTGCCGAAGCAGGTCCGATGCAGACGCTTTCATCGGCGAGCCGCACCCACATGGCCCCAGCGTCGGCTTCGGAATGGATAGCCACGGTGGCAATGCCCATTTCCTTGCAGGCCCGGTGAATCCGCAGAGCAATCTCGCCGCGGTTGGCGATGAGGATTTTGTCGAACATTGACCTACTCGATAATGACGAGAGGTTCGCCGAACTCAACCGGCTGAGCATCATCCACCAGAATTTCCACCACCTTGCCCGCCTTTGTGGCTGGGACAGGGTTCATGGTCTTCATGGCCTCAATAATCATCAATGTCTGACCCACCGCCACGCTGTCGCCCACCTGCACAAACGGCGGGGAGCCTGGCTGGGCCTGGAGATAAACCGTGCCGACCATGGGCGACTTTACCGAGTCGCCACTGGTTCTAGGCTTCGGGGACGGTGCTTCTCCTGCCGTTGGGACCGAAGGTGCAGGGGACGGGACCGCAGACGGGGCATAGACGGGTGCAGGGGCCTGGACATGGGCGACGGCGGCATGTCCCCGCGCCACGCGGATCTTCAGCTCACCATGCTCCACTTCGATTTCAGACAGACCCGTATCGGTAAGAATGTCCGCCAACTTGCGGACGAGACGCGTATCAATCGGATCGGCGAGCGTCTTAGGCGTACTAGCATGAATTGAGTCCTTGCTTCTGGACGTCGAGGTCAGGTGGCGAGAGCCGCTGCAGCTTCGACGGCGAGTTCATAACTTTTTGCACCCAGGCCTGTCACGATGCCGGCGGCGACCAGAGACACATAGGTGTGGTGACGGAAACTTTCCCGGGCTGCAGGATTTGATAGGTGACACTCAATCACCGGGAGGTCTGCGGCCTTGAGGGCATCGAACAGAGCAATCGATGTGTGACCATAGGCGGCTGGATTGATCACAATGGCGCAGGCCTTCGTCCGGGCCTCCTGAATCCAGTCCACCAACTGTCCTTCATGATTCGATTGAAGGAACACGACGGTCTTGCCCAGGGACTTGGCGCGCACTTCGCAAAGCGCTTGCACGTCCTCCAGGGTCGTCTTTCCGTAAATTTCCGGCTCCCGGACCCCAAGCAGATTGAGATTGGGGCCGTTAAGCACATAGATCGGTTTCGACATTCGGCTCCGCCGTCGATTCAACGGTCTTGTAACGGTCTGCGACGGGGGTCACAAGCGCAGGTGAACGAACAGACCAAATTGAGTGGCCTATGAACCTGATTTTGAACGGTGAAGAACGGCGATTTCCTGACCTTGCCACGATTGCTGACCTGGTCGCCCACCTGGAACTCGACTCGCGCAAGGTGGCGGTGGAACGAAATCTGGAGATCGTGCCTCGATCAGCCTATCAGACCACAGCCCTTGCCGATCATGACCAGGTCGAGATTGTGCATTTCATTGGAGGCGGATGATATGAACCCATCAAACCCGGCAAAGGATACCTGGACCGTCGCCGGCCGCACCTTCACCTCACGTCTGATCGTCGGAACGGGTAAGTACAAGGACTATGCCCAGAATGCCGCTGCGGCTGAAGCGGCCGGCGCTGAGATCGTCACCGTGGCCCTGCGGCGGGTCAATCTGTCTGACCCCAACCAACCCATGCTGGTCGATTATGTGAAGCCTGACCGGTTCACCTTTCTTCCGAACACAGCCGGCTGCTTTACGGGCGAGGATGCCGTCCGCACACTTCGGCTGGCGCGAGAGGCAGGCGGATGGGACCTCGTCAAACTTGAGGTACTATCTGATACCAAACACTTGCTCCCGGATATGGAAGAAACCCTAAGAGCCCTGAAGCTGTTGATCGCGGAAGGCTTCCAGGTCATGGTCTATTGCAGTGACGATCCGGTCTATGCCCGTAAGCTGGAGGACGCTGGCGCTGCCGCTATCATGCCTGCCGCGGCCCGATCGGGTCCGGGCGGGGTATTCAGAACACCCTGAATTTGGGTCTGATCATCGAGCAGACCAAGGTTCCGGTTCTGGTAGACGCAGGCGTAGGTACGGCCTCCGACGCCGTCTTGGCCATGGAATTGGGCTGTGACGCGGTTCTGATGAATACCGCGATTGCCGAAGCCAAGGATCCCATTCGCATGGCCGGAGCCATGAAACACGCCGTCATTGCAGGCCGGGGGGCCTTCCTGGCTGGACGCATGGCAAAGCGGACCTATGCTGATCCTTCCTCGCCACGCGCAGGTCTAATCTAAGCGGCCCTGACTCTAAGCGGCCCTGAGCCGCTCAATATCAAGGTCGGGGGAGATTCCGACAGCGCGCATCAGGGTTTCCCGATCCGGTCCGGGCTTGGGAGGATAGGCCTCAGCATTTGCCACCTTGCCCCGTGCCCAGTATTTGAGGATTTTGGCGATATTCTTCGGTCGCTTAAGCCAGTCTGACGGATGTTCCAGCATGTGAAAGCCGCGCATGGCGGCTCTCAACAGGTCAGGATCAGAGCGAATGGCCACCCCGACTCCATCTTCCATAAAACTCTTCAGCACCTTGCTGCGTAGGTCCGGCACATGACCCGGTGTTAGGGCTTGACGAGCCCGTCTGATGGCATTGCGGTCTTGTTCGAGCATGGACTTGAAATAGGGCTGTAAGTCGCGAACCACCCCTGACTCATAGGCGATCAGGCGGCGGACCGGGTCAGGACTGGCCCGCAGGGCATCACGCAGGACATAGGCCCCAGCTGCGGCAAAGGAACAGCCTCGACCGTAAAGCGGATTGGTGCGGACTAGGCTATCGCCGACCGGAAAGACATTGAGGGCCGCTGGCATCCCGTTATGCAGAAGTGTGCGCCAGCGGCTTTGTAGGTCCCCCATGCCGAACACCTTGCTGACCGGTTCTGACCGATCCGGCTCAATCCACGGGACCAGCCCCGGCATTTGCCGACAAATGGCATCAAAGGTGTCGGGCCGGACGATGGCCTTGCGCATTTCCACTTCTATTTCTGGCACGCAGAGGGTGATGGAAAAACACCCCTCGTCCCCAGGAAACACCCCGAATTTCAGGAAACCCAGATCTCCGGTGGCCGGGGTCTTGCCGCGGGGTGGTTCTGTCATGCCAGGCTTGAGGCGATAATGGCGGGTAAAATAGAGAATACCGGCGTTCTCAGCGGTCTCGGTGATTGGCGCACCCAGGGCGAGCAACTGCTCAACCACATTAGATGTACGACCGCCGGCATCCACGAGAAGGTCGCAAGTCAGCTCCTCGCCGCTTTCCAGGCGAACACCTCTTACCGAAATCGGCGTTCCGGGATTGGTCAGAATGTCACGGACAAAACACGCCGACCGAATAACCACCCCCGGCAGCGAGGCCGCATAATTCCGGATAACCAGTTCCAGGGTGGTACGTCGGCTCGTCAGAATAACGAAATCGGAATCAATCGGTTCGGGCTTGTAGGTTCGGCGATGGATGTCTGAGAGCATCCCTTCCAGACCAAGTTCTCTACAGCCTGCCGCAAGCAAGTCTGCCAGAAGTTTGGGGTGCTCATCGCGAATAATTAGCCGCAGGCGCGCCAGGAAGGCGTGGCTATGGCGCAGATGGCCCACCCCGCGCCGGGACCAATCTGCAAAAACCTGATTGGGATCCTCAGTCGGTGGGGGAGGGTCTCGCTCCAAAAGGGTCACCTGCCGTCCTGTCGGTGCCAGGGCCAGGGCAGCACAGAGCCCGGCTATGCCAGCGCCGATGACCACCACCTTTTCGGCCATATCGGTCTCCTCATGATCAGACCGCTAACTTAGCGGCACATGGCGGGATCTGAAACCAGCGGCTGGTTTCAGATACGAGGCGGTATTTTCAAAGGGCCGTTTCGTGCCTCGGCTATCGCCTGTCGAACGGCGGTCATGTCGGCACCCGGAATCAGGGCATTGCCTATGATAAAGGCGGGTGTGCCCTCGATTTTCAATGCCTCAGCCAGACGCCGTGTATCCTCAAGGTGTTGTCGAATCTCTGGGGCTCCACCGGCTGTAACCACCTCGGTCGGATTGAGGCCCAAGGTGGCGAGGTGCCTTTCGATGGTGGCTTCATCCAGGGCCTTTTCGGTCATAAAGGCCCGGTAAATTTCCAGGCCCTTGGCCTTGGCCTGAGGGGTCATGGCCACCTGGGCCGCCAGGTTTGAGGCCCCGCCGAAGATCGGGAAGTTCTTGAAAACAAACCGGACATCCGGAAATTCTGCGATCAGCTTCAAAACCTCTGGCGCGGACAGTTTGCAGTAGCCGCAGCGATAGTCATAGAACTCGACCACCGTGATCTTGCCACCCGGATTGGCAACAAAGTCGCGCGGATCTTGTTCCAGCGCCTTGCGGTGGGTGTTCAACAAGGCGGTGGCAGATCTTGCCTTTTCAAGTTGCGCCTTGGCCTGAAGGTTCTGCAAGGATTCAGCGATGACCTCAGGGTGGGCGCGCAGATAGGCGTGAACCCTTTCGCCGAAAGCTTGGTCAGATGTCTTTTGACAACCCATCAGCCCCACGGCGGCGGTTAGGATTAAGGCAAGGCGTGAGGTCATGTGGTGTCCCTGATAGACGTGCATGAAAGGCGAATGAACCGCGCCAACCTTTAGGACGGCTTGTCCCTGCGACTGTCGCTTGTGACATCCTTAAGGGTCCCCTTGTCTGGGTTGGAGGCTAAAACGATGTCGATAGATCGCCGCCATTCCGGTGATCCCTTAGGCAGCAGGTCCCGGGCACGCATGGCAAAGATCAGGGCCTGGCGTTTATTACCCTCCTGAAAATTGTATTCCGCCGTCGCGTATCGCGCCAATCCATCCAGCCCGCGGTGATCATAAGCTTCGGCCAGCAGGCGCCAGGCGGCGGAGTTTTCTTCGTCCTGAACAAGAGACTTTTTCAGCTCTGCAATGCCCTCATCGACCTTGGCATTGGACGGCAGAGCGATCAGAGTTTGGCCGAGATTGACCCTTAATAGGGGTGCGTCCGGCTTCAAGGTGACGGATTTCCGTTGAGGGGCTTCGGCCTCAGCCGCGCGACCGAATTCGAACAAGATCTGGCCCTTAAGCTCCCAGAGATAGGGATTGTTCGGCTGATCGATCAACAGGCCGTCTACCAGTTTCAGCGCTTTATCAGGTTCTTTCAACTGGTATTGTGCAATGGCGCAGGCATAGCGGGTCGGGAAGTCCTGGTCCTTATCGGTGCACTTTACGATCGCAAGGGTCGGATTGATGAAGCCCTGAAGTTTGGCCTTCATAATCCGGTGCGCAGCCTCCTGTTTCGGGTCTAGGGGTGTTTCAAAGTGGGGAAGTTTTTCTGCACGAACCTTCAGGGCCTCAATTCGGTCAGAGGACAAGGGGTGGCTGCGAAAATAGGGATAGCGACGAGCTTCCTCGAAGACTTCTTGATAGCGGAAATTGTCGAAGAAATCGACGAGGCCACGCCCCGAAAGGCCCGATGATTCTAAATAGGTCAGCCCGGCCTGATCCGCCCGGCTTTCCTGTTCGCGGCTGTATCCCAGGGCCCCGAGGGTTCCGAAGAAACTCGCATTTCCGGCCAAGACAGCACCGGCTTCGGTATTGCCAGCCAAGGCCGCGAGGACGCCAAGACCCATGGTCAGGAGAAAGGGTTTCAGCCCGGCTGTGGTCATATCGCCCGACCGTGCCGAATGCCCTCCGGCCAGGTGGCCGATTTCGTGGGCCATGACCCCCTGGAGCTGGTTTGCATCCTTCGATTCGAGGATCAGGCCGGTATAAACCGCCATGGTCCCCGGACCTGCAAAGGCGTTCAGATCCTTTGATCCGATCAGCAGGATATGGATTGCCTTGGCATTCAGACCAGCCGCCGCGTAGAGCGGTGTGGCGTCCGCCTGAAGTATGTCTTCAATCTCGGTATCGCGGATCAGCGATAAGGGCTCTGACTGGGCAAATGCAGGTTGGCCCTGGACGGTCAAGCCGAGTGCCAAGACCGTGGCGAGGACAGATCGCAAAACGTTTCGGGTCGGGGTGACCATCCGATGTTCCTTAGCCATGCCCCGACCCCAGCGAGAAATCGTAAAACATGTTCCGATATGTGGAAACTGATTATCGAAATATGCTCTACAGTCTTGAATTAATAACTTTTTATTCCTTCCGATGTCTCCACCTGAAGGAACAAAGAGCCTGATATGTCGTCAGCGTCTCCACCAGCCCCTACGCGGTGAGGCCGGTGGCGCGGAGATTTCTGCGGGATCGGGATCCATAGGCTTAGGTGCTTCCTTAACCGCTTCAGGTTCAGGATTCATGACCAAAGCCGGCTCAGCTGCAATCGGCGGGTCTACGATCTCCACCTTAGACGTCCGGGAGCGTCGCGCCCGGGGTGGTTTGGTGGCGGGAGTCCCGGGCGCAGTTTCAACAACAGGTGCCGAGGCGACGGCGGGATCAGCAGCGGGCTCGACCGCCGGCATGGCTTCGATTTCGGTTTCCGCAAGGGACACCTCAGCCCCTGGCCTTGCCTCGGTATCTCGGCCTCGGCGGGTTCTGCTACGCTTTGGCTTTTCCTCAATCAGCGGCAGCTCAACCCAGATGTCGTCCTCCACCTTTAACGACTCGGCTTCAACAGCCGCATCGGCGGGGGCCCGATCCTCGCGATCTGGACGTTCAGACCTTGCCGGTCGATCTTGAGATTCCGATGGCTCCGTAGTTGGGATGACAGGTTTCATATCCTCGGCAGGATCATGCCAGACGAAGGCGTCCTCCCCATAGGGGACCCAGGGGCGTACCCAAGAGAAGGCATCCAATGGGCGGCCATCTTCGCGTGTCCTGCGCCCGCCGCGCCGTCCCCGGCGGCGGCGGCGGCCGCCCTGACCATCATCTTCCTCGTCGCTACGGACTTCGGCGACCGCCGGAGG
>NMUI01000254.1 GCA_002221445.1 Phenylobacterium zucineum
AGCCTGTTTTATCCCTCTAGACGTTTCGGTCTAAAGGGAACAGGCCCTAAGGACCACGGGGCGGGATCAAAAGTCGGCTTTGAGCCTCAAATGTGTCCACCGCCAGTTGGCGGGCACTATCGCAGGCCACGATCTGCGCGCCGCGCAGGGCAAAACCCCGATCCAGATCCCCTTCCGTCGGATGCGACGGCAGGACATATATCTCACAGGGCCGACGCGCCGCCTCGGGCATGTCAATGGACGGCGCGACAACCGTCGAGTTTGGGGGAGAGCTGACACAGGCGCTGGTCAGCCCCGCGCAAGCGGTCGCGACGATCAGCAGGAAGGGGCGCATGGGCAATCTCCGAATGCGAAAGGTCCGTGGCGACATCGGCCGCGACATCGGCGGCTCTGTCAGAGATTTGGGTTTGGGCGACTATGCGCCGGTTTGCCGTCCTCGCCGCCTCCAGGGACAGCCTAGCAGCCTGGGCCTCGGCCAATGCCGTTGTCAGCCGAGATCGTGCTGCAGCCGAACCTGCAGACCGCCCCCAGGCAAAGAGACCAAGGGCGAAGATCACCAGCAGACTCAATAGGATCAGGGCTGATCGCATCCTGCCCTCCCCAGGCCAGTTATCACTTTCATATTCAGCTCCATCATTTTGAAATGATTTAATAAATTATTCCCCACCTCCCCCACGCGCTGCTTGCGCCAACTTGGCCCAATCCGTGACCGTTGCCCCGGCCAGATAGAGGGTTGCCACCACCACATTTGAACCGACCAGGGCAAGACCAAGCCCAGCCAGGGCATGAGGATCGGTCAGGCGACAGATCACAGCCCCGATCCCGAGGCTGTTCAGTCCCCAGGCCGCGAAACTAAAAATGCGCCGCCAGACCCAGCGAATTTCCGCTTCCTGGCTCATGATGCGCGATCCTTCAGGCCCATAAGTGCCAGGACAGCCGCCAATCCGGCGGCAAGCCAGGGCGCGCTGCGGCTGATCCATCCCCAGAACCAGGCAACCCCGACCACACGGTCCCTTTGCGCCTCAAGAGCGTCCAATCGCTCCAAGGCGATCTTCAAGTCACCGCGCACGCCCTCCACCAGTTTTCCAGCTTCCTG
Source organism: Phenylobacterium zucineum (assembly GCA_002221445.1). Taxonomy (GTDB): domain Bacteria; phylum Pseudomonadota; class Alphaproteobacteria; order Caulobacterales; family Caulobacteraceae; genus Phenylobacterium; species Phenylobacterium zucineum_B. The sequence goes on from NMUI01000254.1 coordinate 1,097, forward strand.
GGCTTCAAGCCTGACGAGTCGCTCACGAACGTCGTCCACCTTGACGGTCAGCCCTTCAAGGCGTCGGGTCTGAGCCGCCAGATTCTCACCGATTTGCTGTAGGGTGATGATTTGGGTCTTTTGCAACGAGGGCAGTATGGCGTCAGCCCGGTAAGGCATTCTTCAGCTCATTGGGCATGTTGAACATTCTGCTCATAAGGCTGAGGTAATTACCCAGCGTTCCGTCAGCTTCCGTGGTCGACGATGTTCCCGACCCCTGGGAGTCGGACACCTGACCGGCGAAAAGCGATGCAGGCAGGCCCGAAAACATCTCGATTTGCTGACCCAGTGTCGTCATTGGGGCCTGTTTCTGAGTCTGATCGACCCCACGCAACTGGGCCCCAAGGGCTGCCTGTGCCGCGATATTGGCTCGGGTATTGGCGTCCTGATCTAAGCCGTGCTGGGCTAGAAACTGCGCCATCTGTGCTTTTTGGGCTTGGTCCTGAAGCACCATCTGCGCCTTTTGAGCCATGTCCTGCTGCGCCATTTGGGCATTGGCGAGGGAGACTTGCTGGCGTCGGTCGGCGTCCTGCCCGGCCAAACTGGCGCTCGTCGTGTACATGTCGGCCAGCAATTTGGACAGTTGCGCGCTGCGCGCCCGCGCCAGCTCTCCTTCCGTCTGCGACCGGGTCAGGGCAGCACCCGACCCGGAAAAAGCGCCTTCCCCCGCCATGCTCAGGTCTTGAGCCGCGCGAGTCCGCCCGGCCTCGGCATCGAAATCCGCCATGGCCGCGTCAGTCACCTGCTTCCGATAAGGCAACTGATAAGCCTCCAGATTATCCAACAGACTCGCTGAAACCGCGCTGGGGGCTTTTGTGTTTAGCGCGCCCGTGAGCCAGGAGTCTCCAGCCCCTGATCCATAAGGATCTAAGTTCGGGATCGGTCGAGCACCCAGCCCGGCGGCTGTTCCGGCGGCCTGCGTCTCCAGGGCCGAAAGCGGGGCAACAAACCGACCAGGATCGCCTTGCCCGAGATTCGCCAGCCGATCACTGAGGCTTTTCGCCCCCTGAGTCACCCAATCTGCATTGGTGGGTGTGACCACGGAATGGCTGGTCTGTGTCGTGCTGGTCTTGGTCTTCTTCTTTCCCATCAAAGTCTCCTCACGAGTTCATCCCCGACGATTACAAAGCCCAGCGGTCTCAGCACCCTGGCCCAGCCCTTCCGACCGTTGAGGGTGACGCGGCTACAGCCTTGAGCTCGTCCCCACGCTTCAACGCCGGGCTTCAGTCTCAAAATCTCAGCAAGATCGCCCCCAGCCAGCCAGACATGCAGGCTTCGACCTGCGGGCTCGTCCACGCACTGAGTGACCATCGCGGCGGTCTCACCCACCCAAAGCTGGGCCTGTCCCGACGCCAGATCCGCCATCAAGGTCGCCTCCGTCCCGCAGCCGGGATGAAGCGCCGCCAAGAGCCAGGGCCGACATCGATTCCAGACGTCCAACCCAGGCAGGCGGCAGGCCATTTCCCGGCCCTGAGCCTTGGCCGTCAGATCGGTCTCAGCTACGGGTTCTGAGATAAAATCCCCACATGTCCCGGCGGGTACTGCGCCCGGGTGGGTGGGCAATCTACCGACCACCTGCGAAGGCAACATTGAATACCGGCTTTCCGATCCGACAGGCCGTGGGGGCAGAACTGCCTGAAAATCTGATCCGGAAAAATCGACCTGCAGCGCGAAAATCAGCCCGATCCTGGCCAGGCACCAGGGCCACCGGGTCGACGGTCGTCACCTCACCTTGTGGCGTCAAACGACTGAATAAACTTAATTTAACTGGACCAATCTGATCGACCAAATCGGGCCATACACCCCGCGCCATCACGGTACGATCTTCATCCAGCACCTGATCAGCTGTTTCAATAAACCAGCTAAAGGCCGCGCCATCGGCACTGTGGCCGCGTTCATGGTAGAAAATCGCCCCGCTGGGATCGACCCCAACCGGATAGGCGGCGGGGCCTGCATCAATCATGGCCGTGCGCGCCATTTCACCCCGGCTCCAGGCCCCATCCAGAGTCGAGAACAGAACATAGCGACTGTTCTCCACGCCATCGCGCTGATCCGGATAATCCCACCTCACTTCACCAAATAGTGACGTTGTGGAGGCGCAAATCTTGTCCCCCTGAGAGGCACTGAGGTTCTCCAGCAGGTCATGGCGCACAGAACTGGACAGCACCTCGGCCACACCGCCCAAGTCATAGCGATAGAACTGCAAATCCGGACCAAGCCAATAGGCGGTCTGCCCGGCAACCACGGCGGCCTGAGGTCCAATCAGACCGCACCGATCACCCACCCGATCGAACCGCCAGGGTTGCCCCACAGATCCGACAAAGCTCCCGAGGAAAAGCGCGTGATTGGTCCACACCAGCAGACAGGCCCCGATCACCCGACCGCCGATAATACGTCCGCCACCCGGCAATATATATTCCCGCGCCGTGGTGGCTGATCCGGTTGTCCACTCCGCACTCTTGCGCACCGATGAATGACGCAGGCACAATGGGTTGAAGATACCAGAGACCTCCTCATTGCAACCCAGGGCGAAGACTTGGTCCGTCGGGGCGGTCAAAATCTGCGTAATCTGGGTCGGGGCCCCAGCCACCGGGGATGCAGGCACCGACGAATCATTGGCCCAAGCATAGAGCCCCCCGCCCCGAGGGCTTGCCAGCAGGGTCTCTCCCCAGGCCCCAAATGACCAGGTGCGGGGGAAAAAATCTGCCGTCGCCGGTTCTGAGAACTTCCCGGATGAATAGGTCCCGGTGCCAAATCCTTGGCCTCCGGCTCCATCCACCAGTCCAGAAGCCAATCCCGCCGGACTGATGTCGTAAAGGCCCCGCCACGCCAAACCTGCAAGCTACGGTGAGTACCGAACGCAAAAGTCAGCACCCCAGACCGATCTGTCCACCCGAAAGCCCCCGACAGACTCCGGCTAACGCCTCCGCCGTCAGCCGCTCCCATCCGCCGATGACCTGCGGCCGTCCACGCCAAAACCTCACATTAGACCCATCCGCCCACCGCCCAGCCGCCGCATAAGACGTATCCTCCGCCCAAAGTCCCGGTGGCAGATCGAGAGGAATTCTCATAGGCTAGGCGCTCCCTTCGTAGATTATTAAGACAAGGGCTGGTCCACCACTTGCGCCAGCGGCCCCTCTGTCATAGGCACCACCTCCAGGGTTACCACCCGATTGAAATCCGAAGGCAGCAACCCCTCCTGCTCCCCCAATAAATTGTCCATAAGACCCAGCCGAACCGCCAAACAAACCGGATCTTGGTCGTCCAGGCACGTTGACATCACCACCTGTAGCCACACCTGGTCGACTTGTTCCGTTGCCACTCGCGCCACCTGTTGTCGTAACTAGCGTGGAGTCAGGAAAAAGGACCGTTGCTGCACCGCCTTCAATACCTTCGAAAACTTCTCCTACAGTAATTGAAAGACTCTGACCTGTGGTCAGCCAGCGCACGGTTTGAGCGTGAGCGGCTCCGTCTCCACCAGAATTGGCACCTCGACACCCTCCCCCACCCCACTGCACAACTCGATACCGACCCGTCTTCGGACAGACCCAGGTATTGGTTCCAACCCCAAAATTTGCCACATAACCCGAGAACTCAGGGGTGCGTTTGGTCCCGCCTAGGGCTTGACCCAGCCAGCCGCGCAGACCCGGCATTAGTAGTCTCCCCATTCGGCGAGGACACAGACATTGCCCGTGGCCCCCAGGGCCGCATAGATGGATTCACCGGCCTGCAGCAGGATCGGACTGGCTTCAGAATAGCCGAAATCCGTGGTCGGAACGTCTGTTCCCATCGTTATGGTGCAGGCAGGTATCAGGGCGCAATCGAACAGGCGCTTGGTCACCCCGGCATCGGTGGACCGGAACAACTGGATCAGAGTGGCCGTCAGGGTCGCTCGGGGAATAGCACTTATCTTGGTTACCCTGGCCCCGTTTGAACCCGCCGTCACCAAGGTCACCGTATTGGTCGGGGAGTCTGTCAGCACGGTGTTGGCTGCGGTCAGAGCTGCGGTGGCGGCCTTGGGAATCTGGGGTGTGATAATGCTGTTAGGTGTAACCGGCATGTGTCCTCACGCGATCAAAAAAGGCAAGTCAAAGGGCCAGAGCTGCGGCCAGGGCAAAGGCGCGCTGCGCCGTCCCGCGGGCGGTCTGGTCAGCGGCATAGTCGGTCAGATCTGCGGTGGTCAGGGTGGCCCAGAGCGGGGTCGTCCCATTGGTCTTCAGCACCCCACCTGCATTGCCGGTCTGTCCCGGCAGGGCACCAGAAAAGCTGGAAAAACCTGGGCATCCACATAGGCCTTCGTTGCGGCATCCTGCGGATTGATCGGATCTCCTGTCCCGCTCAGCCGAGCCCCACCAAATTCCGTGGCGCGGACCTTGTAGACATTGACGCCGTCGCAAATGACCGCGGCCAGTTCTCCGGCACCCAAGCTCGTCACCGCCCCGGCACCGGTGGTCAGGGTCAGCGGGCCCACCGCTGCATTCATCACGTCATAGCGTTTGCTGACCGACGGCAGAGTCACGGTGACCCCGCCGCTCCCGGTAAATTTCAGCAGGGCAGCCCGAGCCTCATCATCTCCGTTGGAGACGCTCAGGGTGTAATCGCCGCTCAAGGCCACCGTGATCCACCCGGCAATGGCGAAGTCCAACCGCGCAATAACCGCGTTAAGTTTAGGTGCGCCCCAAGTGTTCAGGTTCTCACCTGCCGCCTGCATTTCCAAGCGCAGGCGCGGGGTAAAGGATGATGGCATTCAGATCGCGCCTCCTGTGTCCTGACGGATCCAGTGGATGCCGTCGGAATGGGCCAGAATGTTGAGATCGCTCACCAGGAGCAGGCATTGCCGCCAGGCTGAAGCAGGCGGCAGGGCCGCGGCGGGACAAGCAAACAGCGCCGTCGGAGATTTCGGGGCAGCGATTTCTCGTAACCCCTCCAGCACCTCCCCCAGTATCGGTCTTAGTTCCGGGGGGATTCCAGGGCCAAGTGTCGCCGTCATAGCTGTCTCTCGGCCATAACGGCGGGGTCTGATCGCAGGGCTGAGTGCGTACGATTGCGCCCCTCCTTGATCCGGGCCTCGGTGAGGGCAGAGTCAAACCGTGCGGCAAACAGGGCCAGCAGATCAGCATCCCGCAGATAGGGGCTGCCTCCACCAGAGCGCCGAACAGATAAAGGTCCGGATAGTCGGTCAGAACCCCATTACTGGGCTGGCTGTCTGACAGGGACAGTCGGCCCAACATGCGCAGAGTAAGACTGTAGGCCCGGTCAAAAGGTCGGTCGAAGACCAGTTGACCGCCATCAATCCCGAAGGCCCGGGGTAGACCGGGGGTCTTGTCGACCTCCAGCGCCACCGGGTCCCGGAAAATCAGCGGACAACGTCCCGTCGCCGTCTCCAGCCACAGGCTCAAGGCCTCCCGAAAACCCGGCGGCAGAGAGACGACCCGCGATCCCGGCGTTGCTGTCAGGGTCTGGTCGCTCTCCAGGCATCGGGCTCGCAAGGAACGGTTTAACCGAGATTCCGCCAGGGCGATGAAGTCGGCGGTGCGCTCCGTCAGGTCATCCCGCTCCAGCCAATCGGCCACAGCGGCCCGAAGCTGGCCATAGGTGCTTAAACCCACCCCCGCCCCCTAGTTATTGGCCAAGCGCACCGCCAGTTGCGGCCGCACCGGCTTGAAGCCGTAGAGAACGTCGAGGCGGCAGGGGAACTTGTCGTTGTTGATGTCGTACTGACGGACAATCCGCATGGAAATGCCGTCAAACACCTCCCGCGCGGCGAAATCCACACCTCGGGGCATGATCATATCGGCGGTCGCAAACGCAAAGGCGCTCTTATGATAAGCCATGGAAATCCCGTGAGGGATCGAGGCTGTCCCGGCTATGTTCAGGGCCGCCGCGCCATTGGGCGAGGACACGGTCATATTCTGCATCGCCCCGGCCAGGATAATCGCTGGCGCGATCGACAGAGCGCCCGCTCCACCGGCAAAGGCCTGGGTGACGACGAACTGTTGCAGTTGGCCGGTTACCGCCTTGGTTTCAGGATGGACGCGATAAACCCCGGCGAGGGTGAACACATCACCTTTTACCAGGGTTCCGGTCCCGGAGGTCACATTCAAAACCGAGACCGGCGTAGCTGATACCGGCAGAGCTGCAGGTTGGGTGTTGACCGTATAGCCCGCCCCGGTCCCACGCCCATGACTCGGCCACAGGGTGTTCTCCATAAAGTCGAACCCGGCGGTCCGGCCCATATAGCCCTCACGGTACTGCGCCGAAATGGCATCCCGGTCGTTGAACAGTCCCTTCAGGCCATCCACCAGGTCCACATTATCCTGGGTGTTCAGATTGGCGGTCCGCCCGGCCAGGGGAGCCAGATTGTCCACCAGAATCTTGCGCCCTTGCAGGACCCGGGCAAAGCTCGCCGGAGAGCCCTGATTGTTCACCTGATTAAAGACATCGGCATACATGCTCATGGCGTCAGACTCGATATTGGCTGCCAACACGCTCATGGCCGGTTCGAGAATGCGGTCGCTGAAATCATCCAGAGTCATGGTCAGATCCACCGAGGTAAAGTTCAGATCCACCCCCTTCTGGGTCTGGACCTTGAGATCAACGCTGGACTCCGTGGTATCCTGCGCCGCCAGGGTCGGCCCGGAACGCACTACATACTGGTTGGGCAGCCGCACCTTTAGGGTGTCGCCGATCTTGGCTCCTTGCTTGGCGAAGCTCTCGTCATAGTCTCGGGTAATCGAGCCGACAAAATTCAACTTCTGATGCAGAACCCTTAAGGCTTCACGGGTCACCGTGGTCGGCGACAACAAACTATTGGGCATAAGTCCTCCTCTCGCCCACCCACCACGGGCGGCCGTTAAACTGTTGAAAATGATCGATGAAACCGGTCACCCTGGCGGAGGCCGGGGTCCAGATCTTAGAGCTGTGAACCCACCGGTCGCCCGAAAAGCGGCCTTTCCGGACACCCTGTGACCTATCACCTGGATACCGGCCTACGCCGGTATGACCGCAGCAAAGGTGCCAATACGCTCCCCACCTTCGGTCACCCAGGCGGAGGCGGAATATAAAAACCCTAGGGTGGGTTCCGATAAGTGGGAACC
>NMUI01000255.1 GCA_002221445.1 Phenylobacterium zucineum
AAAAGTTAGAGCATGATTTATTCTGATAAGTGGGGACCGGTTATCGGATCATGCTCTAGGCGCAAGTGCGATTTTGAGCGATGATCGCATCATGTCCTCAATCCTATACCCTGTGGCTCTGGACGCTGCCTCCGCACTGGCTGCCCCTTGGGGTCGGGCGGCCCGCCTTCGGGAGGCCGAACGTGTGGCTGGTGAGGCGGTGAGCTTCGTCACCCATACTCTGGGTCCGCCCTATGCCGCCCGGGCGGCCGCGCTCGATGCTTTTCGCGGGCGGGTTGAAGATGATCGCCCGGGGCAGGCCCTACAAATCCCGCCGGAGGACCGATATGTCCGTCTGGTGGAAAAGGTTGCCACCGGTCATCCGCCACCGCCAGCCATACCTGTTCTGAAGGATGGGCGTCGCTGGCCGACCCCGCCGCCGCCGCCAAAAACCGTCTGGTGCCTACAGGTTACCTATTGGCGACCCGTATCAGCAGCCCCTCCCCTGGATGACATGCAGGCCCGGAAGGCCCGGATTGCCGCCCGAGAGGCCTTGGACCCCCAGACCCTGCGCGCCCTGACCCGTCAGCCCTTGAGGGCCGTGCGCCCTCAACAGCCATTGGATATCGGTCTTTTCGAACGCCGATTGCCAGAATCCCCGCATATTATCGTCCCCGATGAATAACCTGGGCTGGTCGGAAATATTTTCGCGACGACCGATAAATTTGGGGGGCGGGCGTTTTTTAGCCATGCTTGATGGGTTATGAAGGGCCATGCGCAGTCGCACTTTTTTCCCCTGGCTCTGATGTTCGCCCTGGCTGTTGCCTCGCGACCGGCTCTGGCAAGGCCCATCAGCCCGCCGACCATTCGTCTGGACAGCGACAAGATGTTAGGGCGATGGTACGAAATCGCCCGCCTGCCGAACACGATTCAAAATGATTGCCAGGGCGGGACTTCGGACTGGGTGCGGACCGAAGCCGGATTTCAGGTGATCCAGACCTGTCACAAGGGCGCGTTGTCGGCCCCGGCCACCGAGTGGCATGCCCGGGCGCGGATGGTCGATCCCAAGACCAATACCAAATTCAAGGTCACCTATTTTGGGGGCTTATTGACTGTGGACTATTGGGTTCTGGATACGCGCGCCGAACAGGGGTGGGTGATTGTGGCGACACCCAATGGTCGTAGTCTCTGGCTTATGTCCCAGCAGCCCAGTCTCCCGGCGGCGGCAAAGTCCCAGGCTGTGGCCCGGATAAAGCAGCTGGGATTTGATGTGACCAGTCTTGAATTTCCTCAGGCGGCCCGAAACTGAAAGTCAGCCTCTTGATTTTGGAACGAAGCCGGAACAAGCTGCGGAATGACCCTTGAGCCCCTTCGTCGGCCGGAAATCACCAGTAATGTCACCCGGGGCGCGGCGCGGCTTTTAAGCCATTTGGGCTATGCGGCCCTGACGGAGGTCACCCTTCCCAATGGTCGCCGGGCAGATTTGATGGCCCTGTCCGGCAAGGGTGAATTGCTGATTGTCGAAGTGAAATCCTCGGTGGAAGACTATCGTGTTGATCGGAAATGGCCGGACTATGCCCCCTATTGCGACCGGTTCGCCTTTGCCGTTGCGCCGGAATTTCCCCAGGACCTGCTGCCGGAAGGCCCCGGCTTGATGGTCTGTGACGGCTTTGGCGGTGCGGTCTTGCGGGAACCCAAATTGGAAACCCTCGCCGGGGCCCGCCGCAAGGCCTTGCTCATCGGATTTGCCCGCCTGGCTGCGCTTCGCTCGGCCGGCGTTTCCGCCTTGGTTCTTGAAGCCTAAAGCCTGTCTGAGCGCCTAGCCCCAAATCTTGGACACGGCTCAGAGCATCAAACTGATCGCCACAGCCACAAGGGCGGGCCGTAGAAATAGAGCTGGTCCAGCCTCGCCGTCGGTCCATCGCCATTGGGAGGATCAGGTCAACAGGGCAAATTCATAGATAAGATCTATGTTTGATATAGAATCTTTTGATTGGGTCTATGCGACGATTTGGCCTAGACAAGCGACGTAAGCCGCGCCTGGGCGCGGTCATCCCAATCGGAGAAGACGATGAGCCTCGCCGCCAGCAAGACCCTGGAAAACCTCAAAGCCGCCTTTGCCGGCGAAAGCCAAGCCAACCGCCGCTATCTGTATTTCGCGCAGAAGGCTGACGTGGAAGGCTATAATGACGTTGCGGCCGTGTTCCGCTCCACCGCGGAAGGTGAGACCGGTCACGCCCACGGGCATTTGGAATTCATGGAAGAAGTCGGCGACCCGGCCACCGGCCTGCCCATCGGCGGCACGGAGAATAATCTCAAGGCCTCTATCGCGGGTGAAACCCACGAATATACCGACATGTATCCAGGCATGGCGCGTACTGCCCGGGAAGAAGGCTTCGACGAAATCGCCGATTGGTTCGAAACCCTGGCCAAGGCGGAAAAGTCTCATGCGGGTCGCTTCCAGCGGGCGCTCGACACCCTGGCCTAAGACCTTTTGGCCGCCCTTCGCCCGTCTGGCGGAGGGCTGGTCACCTGCCGGTGTCGATCCGGCGTCTGTGTCCATCTCGAACCGGAGGTCACCATGGCCGACACCCCCAAAACGCCCGCGCGTGAGGGCAGCCTTGATGCGCCCTTCCGTCATCCCATCGCCTGGCAGGACGAGGCCTATTACGACCTTGCTGCCGTCGAAAAGGAAATGGAGCGTCAGTTTGACGTCTGTCACACCTGCCGCCGGTGTTTTAACCTGTGCGACAGCTTCCCCCGGCTGTTTGACCTGATTGATGAGTCCAAGACCGGCGAGCTCGACAGTGTCGATAAGGCCGATTACGCCAAGGTGGATGAAGCCTGCACCCTTTGCGACATGTGCTTCCTCACCAAGTGTCCCTATGTGCCGCCGCACGAATTCGATATCGACATTCCACACCTGATCCTGCGCTATCGGGCCGCCAAGCGCCGGGCCGGTGAGCGCGATGTCGTCCGCGACCAACTCGGGCAGACCGATCGTAATGGCAGATTGGCCAAGCCTGTGGCCAAGATCGCCAACTGGGCCACAGCCCGGAAAAACACCCCCCTGCGCAAGTTGCTGGAGGCCATTGCCGAGATCGACGCCGAGGTCGAGCTGCCGAAATATCATGCCAAGACGGCGACGGACCTTCTACCGACCCCGATCCCACCCGATCCCGCCGGACCTGCCTTTGGCCAGCGTAAGGTCGCCCTCTACGCCACCTGTTTCGTCGATTACAACACCCCTGACGCGGCGGTGGCTGCGGCCCGGGTCCTGGCTAAACAGGGGGTCGAGGCCAAGCTGGTCTATCCGGAATGCTGCGGTATGCCCAGCTGGAGGCGGGCAATCTCAGCGATGTGGCCGGACGCGCCAAACGGATCGCCACCGTCTTCGCCCCCTATATCGACCAGGGCTATGAGGTTGCGGCTCTGACCGCCTCTTGCGGCTTGATGATGAAGTTTGAATGGCCCCTGCTATTGCCCGACGATGCGTCGGTGCTGAAACTGGCGGCGGCCACCCGCGACATTTGCGAATATGTGGTGGATCTTTCCAAAGCCGTGGGCCTGGCCCCTGGACTTACGCCGGTGGCAGGTGGGGTGACGGTTCACCATGCCTGTCATGCCCGGGCTCAGAATATGGGTGCCCGGTCCGCCGACATGCTGCGCCTTATCCCCGATACCCAGGTGGAGGTGATTGAGCGGTGTTCAGGCCACGGTGGTACCTTCGGTGTTATGAAGGACACCTATCCCCTGGCCTTGAAGGTGGGCAAGCCGGTGGCGCGGCAGGTCTCGCAAAAGGGCTCGGCCGAGCTGTGCTCTGACTGCCCACTGGCCTGCAAACACATCGGCCAAATGCTCACGGCGGAGACCGGTTCAAACCTGTCTCCCCGCCAGTCACATCCCATTGAAATTCTAGCCCGCGCCTACGGAGTCTTTTGACATCATGCCCGCTGCCCAACGCCTGATCACCCGGGAGGATCTGATTCCCGATGCGGAGTTCGCCAAGGTCCGCAAGGCACGCCGCGCGGCCCTCCTGCCCATGAAGCGGGTTCGTCGCATTGACCTAGGTCCTTTCTGCTCTTTCTACTTTGAGTGCTTCGACACTATGCTCTTTCAGATTCAGGAAATGCTCCTGATCGAAAAGGGTGGCGAGGCTCAGATCGCCGATGAACTGGCGGCCTATAATCCCCTGATCCCCCAGGGTCGTGAGCTGGTGGCCACGGTGATGTTTGAGATTGAAGACGAGGTCCGCCGGGCGGTTATCCTAGCCAAGCTAGGGGGTGTTGAGGACTTACTCTTCCTGCAGGTGGGTCCGGACAAGATCTATGCCGTACCTGAGGGCGATGTAGAACGGACCCGGGACGACGGGAAAACCTCGTCTGTGCATTTCCTGCATTTCCCGCTGACGGGCGAGCATGTTGCCGTGTTCCGGAACCCCGGCGTGCAGGTGATGGTGGGCTGCGATCATGAGCATTATGCTCACATGGCGGTGCTGAACCCTGCCACCCGGGCGGAGCTGGCCCGGGATTTTGCATAAAAAGTCGTCGCTCCTGCGTGGACAAACCGATGCAGGCCGACGCATAGGGACAGGGTGTCCACGCCGCCTGCAAATCGCCGCGCCGATATAGACTGGATTCGGGTTGCCGCCTTTGGCCTCCTGATCATTTATCATGTGGGTTTGGTCTATGCGCCGTGGGACTGGCACGTGCACAGTCGCCACACCTATGAGCCTCTGCGCTATGCCGCCCTGGTCACCAATCCCTGGCGATTGACCCTGTTATTCTTTGTGTCCGGTGTCGCTCTGCGGTTCATGAGCCGTCGGCGTGCGCCCGTGGAGGTCCTGAGGGCCCGTCTGGCCCGTTTGGCCCCGCCGTTCTTTTTCGGCGTCCTGGTTCTGGTACCGCCCCAATCTTGGATTGAAGCCATGGATAAGGGCACCTGGACCCAAGGGTTCGGATCCTGGTGGCTCTCACAGTTCAGCCCCCAGGCTTTGCCGGCGGCATACCTTTGAATCACATCTGGTTTGTCCTTTACATCTCGGTTTACAGCCTGATCGTCATCGGGCTGCTCGCCCTTCCACGTCTGCAACAGGCACTGGAGGCGGTCTTTGCCCTGGTGTTCGGCGGGTGGCGGCTGTGGCTGGTGCCCATGATTTATCTGGCAGTCGCCCGACAGCAGCTTTTTGCCGCCTATGGATTGTCAAATCACCTGACAACGGACTGGTACAATCATGCCGCCTCGTTCGCTGTCTTCCTGCTGGGGTTTCAATTGGCCTTACGGGACAAAATCTGGACCGATTTCGAGCGCCTGCGCTGGGTTTTTCTGGCCACGGCGATTTGCGCTCTTCCGGCCCTCATTATGTTTGAAGCCGACCCTAATGCCATGTCCGTCCATGGCGGCCTTCTGAAGAACATTACCTTCGCCGTGGATCAGTGGGCGACGATCGGCGCGGTTCTCGGCTTTGCAAGTGCCCATATTCGTAAGGCCGATGGACCGCTGCTGCGCTATCTGACCGATGCTGTATTTCCGTGTTATCTCGCCCATCAGACCCTTCTGGTCATCGCGGTCGCGGTCCTGAAACCCATGCTATTGCCGGTCCCCTTAGAAGCCTCATGTCTTTTGGTGATCACCCTTGGCGGGAGTCTGCTTGTCTATGAGATTGTCCGACGTATCGGCCCGATCCGGCCCCTGTGGGGATTGAAGCCGCTCGCTGAGGTCCGGAAATGACCCGGTATCGGAGCCAGAGGCGCCTGCTGAAAGTTGCCATGTTTGCGCCGATCTTCGCGTTTGGCGCGGTGACCCTGGCGGTCCTGGCCTACCCCAATTTCAATCATGCGCGGCAATATCTCAGCGAACTCGGCGGCGCGCACGCCCTGCATCCAGCTATTTTCAACACCGGTGTCATCGTATCAGGGATCGGAGCGGCCCTCGGCGGGATCGGCTTCGGCTTGACCCTCCTGGCCTTGGGCGGAGGCCGACTGGCCGCCCTTGTCACTGCCCTATGTTTCGTCCTGGCGGGCATTGGCATGGTGATTGCCAGTCTATTTCCTTGGCCTGATCCGCGTCATTTGGCGATCAATCTGGGGCTTGGCATACAATTGGCACCTCTAGCCCTCATTTGGGGCCTTCGGACACGGCCTGGCCTCAGGGGGCTTCGGCGCTTCTTGGGCCTGGTTTTCGTCGTCATGGCGATACTCACCATTCTGACCAAGCATCTGATCTTCAAAGGTCTGGTCAACGACTTTAATGTCGGCTGGTGGGAGCGGGCCTTCGCTTTCGTCCTGGTGGGATGGACCGGCGTGGCGGCTTTTATTCTGGAACGGCGGCTTTTGGCTCTTGAGCGCGAGTTCCCGGTATCAAGGTGAGGGCCAGCCCCCAGGTCTGAGCACCTTACAAGGCCAACCTCTCGATTTTGTGATCATTTTCGGCTTGCGCCCAGAGGTGAGGCACATCTGCATCCACATGCTCGATTTCTGCTCGAAGCCCCAGAATTTGTTAATTTTTGTTCGACGGTAAGAGAGGGCTTGATTGTTTCCCTCGCAATGCAGCATAACGCTTTTGTGATCGAAAAGTGATCACACCGGCGGGTGGGCAATATGGACGCTTTGAGCAACCATAGCATTGGGCTGATCGACGAAGCCTTCGGCATGGCTAAATCGGAAACTCGCACCTGGATGCCGGGTCCGGCACCCTTGAATATGCCGCGTCAGTCCTTTGAAACGCCCCTGAACGACGTCCGACCTGGAACCAGCCCGGCGAATATCGCCCTGCGACGGACGGTGATCTTTGCCTCAACCCTGGTTCTGGCCTTTTTTGCCTTCCTGACCCCAGCCAAAATCTATGCTGAGGGCGGGTTCAGCACCCTCGAAATCCTGGCCTTGGTCCTGTTTGGGGCTTTGACCATTCCGATTTCCTGCTGGTTCTGCAGCGCCATGGCGGGCTTTATCCTGCAACGGCTCCAAGGGACTCGCGATGATTTAGACTTCCGACCCGTGGCCCGTCGCCCGCAGACCCGCACGGCATTGCTCATGCCGCTCTATAACGAAGATGCGGGTGCCGCCTTTGGCCGACTAAGTCGCATTGAGCAGTCCCTGGCCAAGCTGGACGCCGCCGGGGCTTTCGACATTTTTGTTCTGTCCGACACCACCCAGGATGATGCTGCGACGGCGGAGTGGGCGGCTTTCCAGTCCTTTCGGGTGACTTCCCATTGCCGGGCCTTCTATCGTCGCCGGGACAAGAACACCGAGCGCAAGGCCGGAAACATCGCCGACTGGGTTCAGAATCATGGGGCGGCCTATGAAACCATGGTGATTCTGGACGCCGACAGCACCATGGCCGGTGAGACCCTGTTACATCTGGTGGACGCTATGGAGCGCAAGCCGGACATCGGCCTGATCCAGACCACCCCGACCATTGTTGCGGGCCGCACGCTTTATCAACGCACCCAGCAGTTCGGCGTGCGGCTCTATGGTCGTGTGGCCGGGGCCGGTCTGGCCTGGTGGTCGGGGTCGGAGTCGAGCTATTGGGGTCATAACGCCATTGTTCGCACGGCGGCCTTTGCCCAATGCTGTGGCCTGCCGGTCCTGCCGGGGCGCAAGCCGTTCGGCGGTCATGTGATGAGCCATGATGTGGTGGAGGCGTCCTTGCTGCGCCGGGCTGGTTGGGGGGTTCACCTGACCGCTGCCCTGGGCGGAACCTATGAGGAATCGCCGCCGTCGCTTCAGGCCTTCATGTCTCGGGATCGCCGCTGGTGCCAGGGCAATATGCAGCACCTGCAACTGCTGACGGCACCCGGCTTGACGGCGATGAGCCGCCTGCAAATGGTGATCGGTGTCATGGCCTATTGGGCCTCACCCCTGTGGTTTTTGTCCCTGCTGACCGCCCTGCTGATCCAATTCCAGACAGCCCCCAAGCTTGAGGAAATTGCCACCCTCGGCGGATGGCGGACCATCGTCCTGCCCCGGCATGACGGCTATGCTCTGATCTGGATGACGGTCCTGACTTGGCTGCTGCTGTTTGGCCCCAAGCTGTTGGGTGCGATCCTGGTCATGTCCCGTGAACATGAAAGGGCGAGTTTCGGCGGCTCGGCCTCGATTCTCAAGGGCGCGGCCATGGAGATGTTCATGTCCATGGTTATGGCCCCGATCATGATGGTCAGTCACACGCGCATGTTGATCGAAATTTTCAGCGGCAAGGATTCTGGTTGGCGGCCGCAACAGCGGGAGGCCGACAGGATCACCTGGGCCGAGGCCTGCCGATTCCATGCCTGGGAATTGCGGGCCGGTATGGTCTTCGCCGCCGCCCTCCTGGCCCGTCCGGACCTGGCATTTGTTTTTCACCGATCGTTTTGCCGCTGCTGTTTGCCCCGGCCCTGTCGATCCTCACCTCACGTCCCAAGACTGGCCAATTCCTCCGCTATCAGGGATCATGCTGACCCCGGAAGAATTGGGCCTCGAACCCGCCCAGCCGCGCACCCGGCGTCAGGCCTTTACATCAGTCACGGTGAGTGGGTTGGTAAGCCTTGAGGATCGCGCGACGGCTCTGGACCTGGAAGCCGCCTAGAGCCTGTTCCCTTT
>NMUI01000032.1 GCA_002221445.1 Phenylobacterium zucineum
AGTTTGGTCACAGTGTTGATCGAAACGTCTGCCACCCGGCTTATCGAGCGCATGGACGACCCTTCGCAAAGCATGGCGAGGATTTGGACGCGCTTCGATAGAGGCAGCTTGTTCATGCCTTTTTGATATGAACTTATTGCTTGGGTGTCAAGCATAAAGATCACTTTTGAAAATGTGATAGAGCTTGTCGCTCGTCCTGAAAATCCAGCCTTAGCTGCTGGCCAGATTTGGGAAAATTCTTCTCGAAATGCCGCCAAAATTCTTCCTTGGTCGAAGAAATTCGAAAGAGTGCCGTCACCACAGCGACCAGCTTCTCGACGTGGGGATGCCCGATTTCACCAGTCAGCAATTGAGTCATGCGCTGCCGACGCTGCCATTTGCTATCAGCAGGATTGCGTCGCTGAAGCTCATCCCGTACGCCAGGAGGCAGGTTGTCATAGATCAGCAGGTTGAGAAGTTTTCCTGCGTACCGAGGGCCTAACGGTCCCTTGTACTTCGTCTCCGATGGTGGCCATTTCCACTGATAGAGCCGAAACATTTCCTGGAAAAACTCGACCGGATATTTTTCGGTCCAAGGCAGCAGGGTCGGCGATACGTATGCTAATAGGATGGCATGCAGCCGGGTCTTATCAGAAAGATTTTGGTACCCTGTAGCCCGGTCGATCAGGCGGATAATGCCTTCCTTGGCAAAATGCCGGATCAGCGCCTCTGCTGCAACGGCGTACCTGCGTTCCTGATCTGTCTTGAGGCGTCCGTCGTCGCGGGCTTTGAGGATCGCCTCGCAGATATCCTGAAGGATTGAGCCTTCATAACCATGGGTTGGATTGGCTTTTCGGGAGGTCGACCCGTTGAACAAAATCGGGTTTTCGATGGCCACCCTTAAGTCGTTGGAAAAAAGTCGTTTATCTTCCGATTGCTGGCAATACGAGCCACACCTTGGCCACGCCCCCGCATCCCGATTGCGGAGGTCATCGTCCGACCGGATATCACCCTGCGCTCATCGTCCAAGACGAAACAGCGAATCTCGTTCTCGCCTATGGGCAGAACGCCCTTCGCTACGGCGTTCGGCATTTCGAGGTCGGCTTTGACCGCCCAACGGGCTTGCGCAGCTTCTACCGCAATTTCACGTCGCCTCTCTGGTGAAAGCTTCTGCGCGCGCGCATCGCCACCGAGAGATTGGATTGAAGGCTTTTCGTACTCGTCGTGCATGACGAATCTCCATGCTTGCTATTTCGCCAACATGGAGATGCTTGCAAAATCTGCAAGCACAAAAACAGAACATGAAAATCCTATGCTTGCTACTTGTCGCTCCAGCGTCTTGCTGCTGCCTTCCGGGCGATCTCCGATCGCTGCTCCGCCGTAAGTTTTGCCGCCCGCGCCGGGCCGCCCTTTTTCCCGCCTTCGGTGTGATAGGTCTTCGCCGGGTCAGTGGGGGTGTCTTCGACTTCTCCCGTCGCGATCTTACCGATCAGAACGGCAAGTCCGATGGCGTCGGCGGGGCGCTTTTGTCCGTTGGGTCCTTTAGGCATGGAAACATGATAATGCCGAAAGTCGTTCAGCGCCATGCTTGTCAAACGCTCTGAATTTCAAACCGAGGCACTACCCAAAATGCGGGTTCGATCCGCAGATTTGGGGCCAAAAAGGCCTTGGCGCGACATCCGTATCACTTGAACTTTTCAGCGCCCTTATACTTTGAAATCAGGACACGTTCTGCGCGAAGGCGGTATCCGCTTCGCGAAAATTGCCTTTGGTTTAATCGCCGCGCCCGCTTCAGGTTGGCGGTGAGGGTGTTGCATCCGACGACGGGGTTTCAGGCGGCAGGGTCTGCGTTTCCGGTTCGGTCGGCGGATTTACCGGGTCAGCCGGTACAGGTTCAGCTGCCGGCAGGGGCATAGCCGGAGGCGGGCCGTAAGGAATTGCGGTCACCGGTATTCTTCGAAGGGCGACGCCCATCACGCCTTTCCAGATCTCCGCTGGCACGCTGCCGCCCGTGATCCTGACCATGGGGCGCGCATCATCGCGACCGACCCAGACCACCGTGGCGGCTTGACCGGTAAATCCGGCAAACCAGGCATCCTTATAGTCTGAGGTCGTGCCGGTCTTGCCGGCCAGATCATAGCCTTTCAGCGCCGCCCTGGTACCGGTCCCAGAGGTTATCACCGCCCGCAACATGCGATTTAACTGGCTTAGGGCCGGATTACCCGCCGCCGGTATGCCCGCTATGGCCGGGCGGGCATAGATCACACTGCCGGCCACCGAACGAATGCGCAGCAGGCCATAGGCATTCACCCGGTTGCCGCCATTGGCAAAGGTCGTATAGGCCTGGGCCATCTCCAGAGGCGTGACCAGGGTGGTCCCCAGGGCCATGGCGGGGTCCGTATTGACGGTCGAGACAATGCCGACGCGGTGCGCCAGGGTGGCGATATTGGGTCGCCCAACCTCGTCGGCCAATTTGGCGGCAATGGTATTGATGGACTTGGCCAGGGCGATTTCCAGGGTGATCGGCCCCAGATGGCCCGGCTCATAATTGCTAGGCGACCAGCCGGAAATTGTCACAGGTTCATCGACCACCGGATCGTCCGGGCTGCGACCGGTTTCCAAAGCTGTCAAATAGACGAAGGGCTTCCAGGCAGACCCCGCCTGTCTATGGGCATCCACCGCCCGATCAAACGGGCTCTCGGTATAGTCCGTACCTCCGATAAGAGCCCGCACGGCACCCGAGCCGTCCAGGGTCACCACGGCCGCCTGCCTGACACCCTGTTTCCGGTGGGCCTTGACGGCACCTTGAACAACCTCGGACGCATCCCGTTCCAGCCGGAGGTCGAGGGTTGTTTCGACGATCAAGTCCGATCTTGGGACCCCGATTTTCGACCTTGTCTGAGCCTCTATCCAGTCCACGAAATACTGGGCCGGTGCCGTTGGCGAGGTCTTCCAGACCCTGGGGACCTCGGCCAGGGCCTTGGCGCGGTCGGCGGCCGTTATCGCCCCGATTTCGACCATGGCATCCAGGACCAAGGCGGTGCGCTCGGCCGATTTCTCGGGCTGATCAACCGGGCTATAGGTGCTCGGGGCCTTCAAGACGGCGGCCAGCATGGCGGCTTCTCGAACCGTGAGTCTTGAGGCGGGCTTGTTAAAATATCGCTGGGCGGCGGCCTCCAGCCCATAGGCCCCCTCGCCAAAATAGACCCGGCTGAGATAGAGGCCCAATATCTGCTTCTTGGAATAGGTCTGCTCAAGCTGTAGGGCCATAACCGCTTCCCGAGCCTTGCGTTCCACGGTCTGGTCCGCGGTCAGGAAAACGTTCTTCACCGTCTGCTGGGTAATGGTTGAGGCCCCCTGTCGCTTACCGTCAGCAATGTCGGCCACCAGGGCGCGGGCAATACCCATGGGGTCCAGTCCGGCGTGGGTATAGAATCGGCGATCCTCAATGGCGATGAAGGCGGCCGGGATGTGGGCGGGCAAGCGGCCTATATCTACCGGCGGGGCGTACCGTCCGCCGCGCACGCCGATCACTTGACCACTGCGATCCAGATAGGTGATCTGCGGTTCGCGGTGAATGGCGGGCAGGGGAGGAATATCCTGAAGACGAGGCAGTTCAGCCAGAGCGCCGCTGATCGAAACGGCAGCGACGAGACCAATCACAGACAAGCTCCTTCAGATCAGACCTAGAGTGCGATCCGATAACCGGCACCCACTTATCGGAACACCCTCAAGGTGACGACGAATGGGGGCTATCTTGTGTCGTCGACCCAAACTTGGCCAAGATAATTATCTGTAATCTAGGTGCTTTCAGACACCAGGGCACCCATAAGCTCGTCGGCGTCGGGGGCCTCGTAAATGCCTTCCATGAAGTCAAACATCTGCGGGGTGACCACCATGGAAAAGGTTTCACCCCGAACCTCATTGCGCGCCAAGACCCGAGAGCGGCGCACTTCTCGCGGTGCTGTGACAAAATGGAACTGCAGGGGCAAATCACAGGCCCGGGCTATCTCTGCCACCCGGGCCCGGTCGCCTTTGCGTGTCAGGCCAAGGTCAAGCACGACGCTTGTGCCGGCTGCCATCACGGCCGCCGCCACAGACCAGATCTGGGCCTCGCAGCGTTCAACCCGGGCCATGACCCAGGTGAATTCGATGGGATCAGGCATGTCGGCGGCGAACAGCCGGGCCATCCAGTCGTCAATGGCGAAATGGACGGCTGGCTCCTGCCGGGCCAGATTCTGGGCGTAGGTGGACTTGCCGGCACCGGAGGGGCCGAAGATCACATGCAGGGTGGCGGTCATGGGATTGCGGCTATTTGACCGAAAACCCACCGTCAATCACCAGCTCAGCGCCGGTGACATAGCGGCTCTCGTCGCTGGCCAGCCAGAGAATGCCATTGGCGATGTCTTCGGGCAGGCCCTTGACGCCCAGTGGCACAGCATCTGCGGTCATGGCGTCCAGGGTGGCGCTACGCGGGGCTCGGGCATTGTCGCCGACCTCGCCGGTGCCGATGATGGTGTCCCAGATCGGGGTCTCAATAATCCCCGGATGGACGGAGTTGCAGCGAATACCGTCCTTGGCATTAGCGCATTCCAAGGCCACCGATTTGGTAAATAGGCGAACAGCCCCCTTGGTGGCGCAATACCCCGACAATATCGCCGAGCCCTTCAGACCCGCGACGGATGAAATGTTGATGATGCTGCCGCCGTCGCCGCTGGCCCGCATCAGGGGAATGCCGTGCTTGCAGCCTAAGAAAACGCCATCCACATTAATGGCGGTTTGTCGCTGGAAGTCGGCTAGGCTCATGTCGAGGACAGAGGCTGAGATCCCGATACCGGCATTATTGACCAGAATGTCGAGGCGGCCATGCTTGGCCTTGATGGCCGCAATGGCCTCGATCCAGGCCTGCTCACCTGTGACGTCGTGATGCAGATAGTCAGCTTGGCCGCCCATAGCCCTGATCGCCGCGACGCTCTCGGTGCCCTTGGCATCCTGAATATCCGTGATGACCACCAGGGCACCTTCCTGCGCCAGACGCTCGGCGGCTGCGCGCCCGATACCGCTGGACCCGCCGGTGACCAGGGCCACCTTGCCTTGCACTCGACCCGCCATGTTAAGTCCTCCCTTATCGGCGTTTAGTTATCCGGGAAGATCGGTAGCCGATGGCGTCGAAAATGGACAGGCCCCTATTCGACGGTCTTGAGAATGCCCTCCACGGCGGCGAGCCGGGATCTGATTTCGGCCAAGGCAGAGGCGGTCTCCACCTGGGCGGCGGCGGCCTTTTCAGCGATTTGGCGGAAGGTGTCTTCGTGCGCCAACCGGGCCTTGGCCTGGATCGTGGCCGACACATAACGCATGACAAAAACGATAAGGACGGTTCCAAGCACAAGGCTCAGGGTCAGGACGTAGACGTTGGTGGACATGATGGGTCTCTAGGTTTCAGATTTTGGGGTGAGGGTAACCGCCGCCGAGGCTATGGCAGTTGGGGTGAGGTTGATGGAGAAGTCTGTAAGATCGAAGAAATTCAAAGCCTTGCCATCCGGTGACAACTCAAGCTGGCTAACCACCAGACCGGCCTCTTCAAGCTTCTGGAGATGGAGGTGCAACAAGGGCCGGCTGATCCCGATTTCCCGGGCCATGGCGCTGATATATTGCCGTCCGCCTGTGGACAGGGTCGCGATGATCCGCAGACGGTGCGGGTTCGCCAACGCTGACAGCAGGGTCAAGAGTTGGTCGCCGGTTGGTGGGGTGTTATCCATATGTCAGAAATATCTGACGCATGTCAGAACGTCAAGTCTTGTTTGCGTTAGGGCAAGCGTTAGGACACCCCACTATGAACCTTTCGATCCGATCCTGCATAGCGTCCGACGCCCGAGCCCTGTCTCTGTTGGGTCAGGCCACCATGCTGACGACCTATGCCGAAACTGTGCCTGTTGAGGATATTCTGCAACACTGCGAGGGCCCGCACAGTGTCGCGCAATATGCCGACTATCTGTCCCGGCCCGATCACCGTCTCTGGCTTGCCGAGTTGGAGACGACCTCCGCCCCGGTGGGATATGCGGTCATGGGCCCGAGTGAACTGCCGGTTGATCCACAGGCAGGCGATGCGGAGCTGAAGCGGATCTATGTCCTGCAGGGCTTCCAGGGCGGTGGCCTCGGCGCGCGGCTGATCTCCACCGTCGTAGATTCTGCCCGGTCAGCAGGTTATCGACGCCTGCTGTTGAGTGTCTTTTCCCGGAACGAAAACGCCATCGGCTTTTATGGCCATCAGGGCTTCACCCAGGTGGGGACCCACAGATTTCCTGTGGGTGCTAACGCCTATGACGACTTCATCCTCGCCAAAACGCTTTAGAGTGCGTTCCGATAA
>NMUI01000256.1 GCA_002221445.1 Phenylobacterium zucineum
CCCTAGAGCCTGTTCCCTTTAGACGGAAACGTCTGGAGGGATAAAACAGGCTCTAATTCAAGATGTTAGAGTGCGTTCCGATAACCGGTTCCCACTTATCGGAACGCACTCTAATGCCTAATCCCACGACCCGAGAAGGCCGTGATGGCCGTGCGGCTGATAATCCAAAGATCTAAGAACACAGATCGCTTGGCAAGGTATTCCGCATCCAACCTAGCTTTTTCTGGGATGGGAAGTTCATCCCGTCCATTGACTTGGGCCCATCCGGTCAGTCCTGGGCGCAAGATTTGGACACCAGCTTGGTTTCTCAGGTCCATGAGGTCGGCCTGACTGTGTAAGGCCGGGCGGGGTCCTACAAAGCTCATATCGCCTTTCAGAATACTCCAGAGTTGCGGAAACTCGTCAATACTATGGCGACGAAGAAATCTCCCGAGCGGAGTAATCCAGCGGTCAGGATCGGGAAGCAGGTGAGTAGCCACATCCGGGGCGTCAATTCTCATGCTGCGGAACTTCGGCATCAGAAACAGATTATTGTCACGCCCCACCCGGGACGACCAATGCAAGGCTGGCCCAGGGGACTCCAGGCGAACCGCGAGCCCCACCAGAAGCAGAACCGGTGACAGGATCACGAGTCCGATAATTGCACCGACAATATCAAGACTTCGCTTAATCAATCTGCCCGCCCCGTATGATGCCGCACTGTACCATATTAGAGAAAGGTTCCGGTGGCAGACCCTCATGGGTGCCAGAGACGGGCCTCGCCGTTTTCACCGAGGGTGTCCACAACCCATTTCAGAACCTCTCGCAAGGGAGCCTCTACCGCCGGGGACAGATTTACGAGCACAAGCACACATCCGTTCATTTTAAGCGGGTCCGTCAGCGGACGCATCCGCGCCTCAGCGACCAGGATTGAGCCGCCCGACCCCTCCTCCAAAGACCTCACAAAGCTATCAAGGGTCTCCAGATCTTTCAGCGGTAACCAGATCAAGAAACCCGCGTCGGACATCCGACGTCTGCCGGCCATCACGGTTTCTGTAATACGAATATAGTCGTCTGCACGCTCGAACGGCGGGTCGATCAGGAACAGGGTCTTCCCCAATACCGACGGCAAATCAGCGGCCCTGACAAACCCGTCAGCACAGACCGTCTTAACCCCGGTAAGACCTCGCAGGGTCTCGGCAAGGGCCTGATGTTCTTCTGGCCGCAGCTCACAGGCAAGATAACTGTCACCTGGTCTGAGCCGGCCTGCGATGAGGACAGGAGAGCCGGGATAAACCCTTATACCGTCATGGGGATTCAGTTTGGTGATCTCTGCGCGTAGGGCCGCAATTGGGTCCGGAACAGCGCCAACTTCAGCCAAACGTCCGATCCCGGCCTTGGCTTCGCCCGACCGAATAGCGTCAGCACCACCAACGTCATATAGCCCCCGCCCCGCATGAGTATCCATAACTCGCAGGGCTTTAGCATCTGATGTCATCGCATCCAGAACAAGCAACAGCGCCGCGTGCTTGATGAGATCGGCGAAATTTCCAGCATGAAAAGCGTGTCTGTAATTCATCAGGACCTATCGAACCGAAAAGCCAAGGCGCAGGCTGCGCGGGGACGCATAACTGTTAACCCCGTCGCCAGTTTGGCCGACCACAATATCGGCGTTTGTCAGATTTTCAGCGGCCAGGAAGACAGCACGTCTGTCGTCCAGTCGCCACTCAGCCCTCCCATCGACACTGAGCGCGGCCGGTAAGACCCGGGTATTCAGATCGTCCTCGAAACGATCACCATCATAACGTGCATTCAGGGACAGGCTTAGATTTGAGTCGGTCTGCCATCCCAACCCGGCAGACAAGGAGAGCCGGGGGGCCTGCGCCGGGCGCTTTCCAGTGAGCTGGGGCGCAGACCTGCCGCCGTCCAACCTGGCCATGGTATAGGCCGCCGAAAATTGGAGGTCTAAGGTTCCGACGTCCTTCCGCAACTCTGCCTCAAACCCGGTGGCCTGAATTAGGCCGACGTTTTGCCGCTGGCGAAGTGCGCCCCCAGCGGGAATAAAGCCAGCTACGGGAAATGTTTTCGGACCGACACCAAGAGTCACATTGGTCACTGGGTCCCTGACTTCGTTGTAAAACACGGTCAGCGACCAATCGACGCCCTGATCTCCGCCCACGCCAAATTCCATCCCATAAAGGGTTTCCGGGACGAGGGCGGGATTGGCCTCGGTGACATCGTTCCCCACTCGGAACGGTCGATGCAATTCATTAAGGGTCGGTGGACGAAAGCCCGCATAGGCGGCGGTTCTTAACCAGGTCTTCGGCGACACGACCCACCTCGCGCCAAGACGCGCGGTCGGCGTGATCCCTGACGCCCCTTTGGAAGGGTTATCCAGGATGACAAGCCCGGTAGACAGATCGCGTTCAAGGCGAACGGCTCCAGACTGCCGCCAAGCATCCAGACGCAAGCCTCCTGTCACCAATAAAGGTCCAGTATCCCGTGTTATATCGAGGTAAATCCCCTCAATAGCGGTCCTACCGCCGCTCTCACGTCTGCGGGTATAGCGACCACCTTGGTATCGAAAGTGCTCGAAGGCCCGTCCGGACGCGATCCGTAGATCACCACCCACCTCCCATGACCAAACCGGGCCACGGGATTGCCATGCCGCGTTCAGGCCGTATCCCAAAGCCGGGGTTGCATATTGATCATTGGCAGGAGCCGTTGTGGCCCGATTTGCAGCCACAGAAATCGACGTGTTGGCGAGATCGGATTCCCGGGCCCATCCCTGAAGACGCCAACCTGCCGGACCTGAGACGTCGGCCAGGGTCACGGCCGCATCTGCCCCCTTGCCATAGAATTTGCCCCGACAAGCCCGGCGCTCCGTCTTTCCTGGTAACCGCCCAGGTGAACCTCGCTTTTAATACCGTTCCAATCTGTTAGAATCTGGCCGCTGAGATTGAAGGCGTTGAATTTTGACGGAACGTCCACCGCGCCCGCGGTAGGCGCTCTTACAGGGGTATAGCCGTCACTGGACTCGACCCCACCGCTGATCAGAATTGCCTCGGACCCGACGCGGCCAACCAGTCGTTTTCCGCCAAACGAACCGACCGAGCCAAATATAGCCCTTTGTTCGACACTCGGCACTCGACCGCTCAAGGCGATGACGCCCGTCAGCGCCCCGGCCCCATAGGCCCCTGCCCCAGCTCCGCGAACGAGCTTTACAGCTTCCAGACTCTCTGG
The DNA here is from genome assembly GCA_002221445.1 of Phenylobacterium zucineum. GTDB lineage: Bacteria > Pseudomonadota > Alphaproteobacteria > Caulobacterales > Caulobacteraceae > Phenylobacterium > Phenylobacterium zucineum_B. The sequence continues at coordinate 3,223 of NMUI01000256.1, forward strand.
AGGCAGGGCGGACCAGATTACCCAACCGCCAAACGGGTCATTCACAGGCACGCCATCTAGGGTAACCAGTGCCCGCCCGGCCCCCGAGGGGGCTATATTGCGTAAAGAAATGCCTTGAATGGTGGGATTAGCAGCCTCGCTGCCGGTTCTGCGAAACAGAGAGACACCTGGAACAGACCTCAAGGCGGCATCAAGCCGCGGGGCGCTGGCCAGGTCACTTGCATCCAGTCGCCGGGCCGAAAAAATTGCCTCACCGCCGAGCGGAGGTAAGCGGGGAGCCTCCACGATCACGGCAGCAAGATCGACAGGCGGCAGGGGCGATGCCATCTTACCCTCTCAAAACTCAATTACAGTTTGTAGGCAATGCGCTCAAAAGCCGATAGACACGAAAAAAGCCCCCCAAAAACGGAGGGCCTTCCAAAAAAGACTTGGGTGCGGGGACAGGATTTGAACCTGTGACCTTCAGGTTATGAGCCTGACGAGCTACCGGGCTGCTCCACCCCGCGGCAAGTCTGCGACTTGGCAGGAAAAATCGAAATTGAAGGGTCAGAACACATCCGTTTGGTAGACCTGGCAGCGACCTACTCTCCCGCGCCTTAAGACGAAGTACCATTGGCCCAGAGAAGCTTAACGACCGAGTTCGGAATGGGATCGGGTGGGGACCTCTCGGCAAAACCACCAGGTCAACAAAACGGATGTCGAGAAGACGTCATCATCAAAAAGAAATTCAAAGTGCTCTCATGAGTTCAACTAAGAACGATCAAGCCGATCGAGCGATTAGTACCAGTAAGCTACACGCGTCACCGCGCTTCCACACCTGGCCTATCAACGTGGTGGTCTACCACG
>NMUI01000257.1 GCA_002221445.1 Phenylobacterium zucineum
AAGATGTTAGAGTGCGTTCCGATAACCGGTTCCCACTTATCGGAACGCACTCTAGGTCCAGGGATGATGACATGATCGACAGACGCAACCTATTGACCACAGGCTTGGCTGGGGCCGCCCTGTTTCCGGCTATTGCCCGGGCCGGGGCCATAGACGCCCACGTCCGTACCGGGACGATCAAGGACGTCGCCCATGTGGTGATCTTCATGCAGGAGAACCGCAGTTTCGATCACTATTTCGGGGCCATGGCTGGGGTCAGGGGCTTTGGCGATCGCTTCCCCATTCCGGTTCCCGATGTGGGTGAGCGTAAATCCGCTTCCGTCTGGGTACAGGCCAACAGCCCCAAGGCCAAGGGCCCGGCCCTCATCGCCCCCTTCGCCCTAAACACCCGCCAGACCTTTGCGCACATGCGGGTGGAGGGCACGCCGCATCTGTGGCCCAATGCCCAGGACGCCTGGAATGAAGGCCGGATGGATCACTGGCCGGCCTTCAAGACCGAACATTCCATGGGTCATTACGACCAGGGCGACATCCCCTTCCAGTATGCCCTGGCCGACGCCTTCACGGTCTGCGATGCCTATCACTGCTCGATTCAGGCAGGAACCAATCCCAACCGCATCTTCCTCTGGACCGGGGGCACCAATCCGTCGGGAGAGCTGGGTGGGCCGGTCATGGCCAATACTCACGACCGCATCCCCAAGGATGGCGGAGCGGCCGACAGCTATCGCTGGACCACCTATGTGGAGCGCCTGCAGGCGGCGGGGATTACCTGGCGCAACTATCAGGACATGGCCGACAACTTCACCGACAACCCCCTGGCCGGCTTCCAGAGCTTTCGCGACGCCCACGCCGGGATGCCGGGCTCCAATCCAGATCTCGCCGCCCGGGGCATGACCACCCAAAAGCTGGATCGGCTGAAGGCCGATGTCCTGGCCGGAGAGCTTCCCCAGGTCTCCTTCGTCATCGCGCCGGCTGCGGCCTCAGAACATCCCGGACCTTCCAGCCCGGCCCAGGGCGCGGACTATACCGCCCAGGTGATCGACGCCTTGACCGCCGATCCCAAGGTCTGGGCTAAGACCGTCCTGCTGGTCATGTTCGACGAGAATGATGGCTTCTTCGACCACATGCCGCCCCCGGCCCCGCCCTCCCTCGGGGCCGACGGCACCCTGCTGGGCGGCTCCACCGTCGATTTGAAAGGCGAGCACCACACGGTCCGCAGCCGACCAGAATCCGGTGCCGAGCGGTCTGATCTGATGGGCCGACCCTATGGCCCGGGGCCCCGGGTGCCCATGTATGTGATCTCCCCATGGTCCCGGGGCGGTTATGTCAATTCAGAGGTCTTTGACCACACCTCGGTCATCCGCTTCCTTGAGACTCGGTTTGGGGTTATGGAACCCAATATCACCCCCTGGCGGCGGGCAGTCTGTGGCGACCTGACCTCGGCCTTCAATTTTACGGCCCCCAACCGGGCGGGCCAAAGGCCGAAACTGCCCTCCACTGTCGAGGCTGCCGCCAAGGCCAAGGCCCTGGCCAAGACCACCCGACCCCCAACCCCGACCACCATAACCGCCCCGGTCCAGGCCCAGGGCACTCGGCCGTCCCGGGCCCTGCCTTACGAACTGGCCGCCGATCTGGAGCCTGTCGCGGGCGGAGTGCGCCTGACCTTCCGCAATACCGGCGAGGCTGCCGCCGTCTTCCAGGTCTATGACAGGCAGAACCTGTCGGCGGTCCCCCGGCGCTATACGGTCTCGGGGGGCACGTCCCTAACTGGTGACTGGGCCCTCACCGGCGAGGCCTATGATCTCTGGATTCATGGCCCCAACGGCTTCCACCGCCGGTTCGAAGGCGGCGCGAAGTCCGGCCTGACCCTCATCACCGCCTATGACAGGGCGACGAGCAAGCTGACCGTGACGGCCCGCAATCCGACAACGGAACCTCTGTCGCTTGTGACCTCGTCGCCCAACTATGGTGCGGCGCTGAAGCCCTGGCGCACCAGCCTGGCACCTGGCGAAACCAAGTCGCAAACCTGGCCCCTCTCCCGCCTGGGCGGCTGGTATGACCTGGCCCTGATCAGTCCCGAACGCCCCGACTGGCGTCGCCGCCTCGCCGGCCGCCTGGAAACCGGCCGCGACAGCCTCAGCGACCCGGCCCTCGGCGGGCCGGCCCTGTTGACCCTTTAGCGGTTCATAAGGACTCGATAAGGCCACTCAGAAGCGATAGCTTCCCCCAGAGCACTTAGAGTGCGTTCCGATAAGT
>NMUI01000033.1 GCA_002221445.1 Phenylobacterium zucineum
TTTTGTCTTTTTGACCCCATAATAAAAAAATTTTTTTTTTTTTTTTTTTTTTTTTTTGATAATTTAGGTCGATTTTTAGTAAATATAAATTCACCAAACTTATAACCTATTTTTCCCTTGTAATAAATAATTTTTTAAAAATTTACCGTTGTGTACAACAACAGATTTGTTTAATAAAAAAAGGGAATTATTGAGTTTCTAGCCCATATTTTATTTTTTCACGAAATATATAATTTTTTTTAATAAAAATTTTGCAATGAAGCTACCTTTCCATTTTGATCTAGACATTTTTTTGTTTTAACGCCTTTAGTAAGTTTACCCCAAGGAGAAACTGAAGGTCTACCACCGTTTGTTCTACCTCCATGAGGATGATCCACTGGATTCATCGCAACTCCCCGAACTTTTGGTCGTTTACCTAATTTACGATTTTTACCCGCTTTACCTAGAACAATCGAAGAAAAATTTGTATTTGATACTATCCCTAAAGTTACATAACCTGTTATTAAAAAATTTTTAATCTCACCTGATGGAAGTCTTATTTTACAATTAGTATCCGTTTTCTGTATAACTTGTCCATAAGCTCCCGCAGAACACGCAAAAACAGAATAACGTTTTTTATAAGATATAGAATTAATAATAGATCCAGCTAATATGTTTTTAAGTTGTAAGACATTACCAGAAAAATTTGAATTACAAAACCTACCAGATTCAATTAATGTACCAACAGAATGTCCAGTAACTGTCTGGGTAAAAAATAAAATTTTTGTAAAAGGATTAAAAATAAACGATATAAAACTGCTTTTGTTAGAATTATACATTATGGCTAAAATTATAAAAGCATTTGATTTAACATTTTTTATAACACTTTTATATAATTTTTTAGTTCCACCACCTCTTCTTCTAACCGTAATATGTCCTGTTATTGAAGAACGACCTGTCCTTTTGCTTTGTTTTGTAACGTTAAATTTACAAATACCATTATTTTTTGATAATAAATTCTTTTTTAACTTAATTAAATGTCTTACACCTGGAGATGTCGAGTTGTTCTTTTGAACTTCCATAAATATTGTATTTATCGGAAAAATAGGATTTGAACCTACGATATTTAAATATACTAGTTTAGCAAACCAGCGCCTTAAACCACTCAGCCATTTTTCCAGTAGATCTTATCTTTTATTTAAAAATACGTAAACCACGCTGCTTTTTCCTTTTCCTTTTTTTTGTTTACACCCATTAAATGCTTTATTATTAGCTATATTAAACAAAATAACATTATTGCGAATAATTTGTTTAATTTGAAATAATATTCTTCGTTTTAAGTATTTTGGGCACAATAAATTAACACACAAGTTAGAGCTTTTAATTATAGGTATTGATTTCTCTAAAAAGGTCAATATTATAAATTTTGAATTATATTTTAACATTTTTTAGATATTTGTATTTTTGCAATACCGGCAGATGAAACAGACTCTATTTTATTTTCAATTGTATTATATAAAGTGCAAAAACATTGTTTTGCGTTAATCTAATTGATAAAACAAACTTAGTTTTATTAAATTTTAACTTGTTAATTGACCAATTTAATATAGAATGTTTATATTTTATGAAAATTTTGCGTTTGCGAGAAATTTTTAACTTATTATACTTAAGTAATGAATTTAAACTTCTTTTTTGTTTTAGCATTTGTATGAGTTCGTTGACCTCTAATCGGATAGCCTAATTGATTGCGGTAGTTTTTATAATTTTTTATACCAAAATAAAAATTATTTATTTGTTTTATATACGCTTTATTTTCCAATATGTTTTCTTTTAAATTATTAAATAACAAAAATGAGGTTTTTTATTTTAAATGAATATAATTTTATATTCAATCCAATTTTTTTAAAATAGAAAATTTTGATTTTTTGTTTTAAATTGCATGAAATTTTAATTAACTCGTGCTAAAAGAGGGACTTGAACCCTCAAGCTGGATTAAGCTCTAGATTCTAAGTCTAGTATGTTTACCATTTTCATCATTTTAGCTTAAATTTTTTAATAATTTATTTTTAGAAATCAATAATCAAGCTTCATGAAGGCCATATTAAAGTTTGGGTGAATAGTGGGATTTGAACCCACAATCAACAAAGCCACAATTTGCTACTTTACCGTTAAGCTATACTCACCTTTATTTAATTTTTAACAATACAATAATTAAAAAATTTAACTTTTAATAAAAGGTTACAAAGAGTATACAATACATTTTATTTTTTGTTTCTATATAAGAATAAAAAATTCGAAGTTCTCTTATATAGAAACAAAATATTTTTATGCTTTTTATTTTTTTGTCTCTATATAAGAACAACAAACCTTAAAATTTCTTTTTATATATAAATCATGATGAAATATCTTATAAACTTAATATATGAAATTTTTTCTCATATTGAAAATGATACCGAAGAATATGGGATATGCATTGAAAAATAACAAGAGTATTTTTGTATATTATAATTATACTGGTAATACTGGTACTGGTTACTTTAAATTTGTTTAAAATAGGGTATAAAGACAAAAGAACTCAAATTAAATATTTAGTGTTAACAGCATTTAAGATAGTGCTAATATGCCAACAATTGACCTTTATCCTAGTTTATGTGCTTTCAATAATTTGTTTTTTTCATGCTTATTTTATTTTTAGTAATATTATTTAAAATTTTTATTTGCCAAATCTTAAATATAACCCAAAAATATAGATAATATATTAAAACAACAATTAGTTCAAATTTTAATTGCCCGAGGCTTAATTTATATCTTGCTCAGCTTTGGTCTTTTTGGATGGATTTTACAGTTATTTTAACACTTTATGTATTATATAATATGCTGTTAGGTTACGGAACTATTTATATAAGTCAAAATTATTTTATCATTATAACCCTTAGTTTTACGGCAATCTCTTTAATAGTTTTTTATATTTTTAATAGAATTGCTAGTAATCTTCTGCCTAAAATTTCCTTTGATATTAGATTTGCTGCTCGTTCAATTTCACTTATTTTAACAACGACTTTATTTTTACTGTATTGTTTAAATCGATATACAGAACAACTTCTACTTGTTTTAATAACTATAATTATACTAACGATAAGTTTATACTGTTTTGGAAATCTTTTTAAAATTATTAAAAAAGGTAAGGAGATTTTAGTTGTGTTCTTTAGATTGTTAAAATTTTTATTTGGTATATCATTAGCAACCATAAATATTTTTATTGTTCAATATTACCTTGAGTGTATTTTTTATTTTGTGACAAAAATTGATCTTTTATACCCAAATTTAATATTTACAGACACCCTATATAATTATAAAAACGAAATTTTTGTTGTTATAACTATACTTATTCTTGGTAGCTGGTTAAATTTAAAAGAAAAGGAAATCTTTTCAAGAATTGAGTATATGGTCAATGTCTTATGTTTCTTATTATATTGTTTAGCTTTTTTTATGCAGCTTTTATAATATTTGGTCTTTATATGTTGTTTCAACAAAACCTAATAGAATATTTTTTAGTTATAATTAAATCTTAAAAAATTTAAAATTTGTTTCGTCTAGGGGTTAGGACATCTTTTTTCAAGAAGAAAACACGAGTTCAATTCTCGTAATAAATAATTTTACTTATTTGGCGGAAATGGTAGACGCGACAGACTTAAAATTTGTTCTTATATTAAAGGGTATTGGTTCAATTCCAATAATAAGTAATTTAAATGTATGGGATTATTTTATCAAGAAATTTTAAAAATTACTTTTTTAATTATATTTAGTTTAATTTTGTGTATACTAATAATTTTAGCTTCTTTTAGATTAAGTTTATACAGCCCAGATACCGAAAAAGTATCAGCGTACGAATGTGGTTTCGATCCATACGAAGATGCTCGAAATACTTTTGATGTAAGATTTTATTTAATTGCTATATTATTTATTATTTTTGATTTAGAAGCTGTATATTTTTTCCTTGGTGTATTTCTCTAAGTTTTTCGTCAATATCTTCTTTTTGGTGTATATTTGATTTTATAATAGAATTAGGAATTGGTTATATATACGCATGGGAAGTTGGTGCTTTAGAGTGGGAATAAGGTTGTATGTTATATTTAAAAAAAAGATAAAAAAATAGAAAAAAAGTAAAAAATACAGAGTTCAGAAATTTAGCAATTAAATTTTTAAATTCTTTGTTTTTTAATAACCCAAAATTTTTGTTGTCTTTTAAACAAAACAGTAACTTTAGTTTAAAAAGACAACAAAAATTTTGTTCGAAAACACGAATAGTAAATCGTTGTATTTTAACAAACCGTTCTAGGGGACTTTATCGTAAATTTAATATTTCACGTATTTTAATGAGAAAATTACTTTTATTTGGTGTTTTATCTGGATACTCTAAATCCGTTTGGTAATTTTTTGTTTAAGTAGCTCAGGGGTTAGAGCATTGAACTGAAAATTCAAGGGTCAGTGGTTCAATTCCACTTTTAAACAATATTTAAATAAAAAGTATGTAGCTTAGTTGGTAGAGCGTTGGACTTTTAATCCATAGGCCTTGGGTTCAACCCCCAACATACTTAATGCATTTTTAACTTAATTGGATAGAGTACTAACCTTCTAAGTTAGTTGTTGTTGGTTCGAATCCAACAAAATGTAATAGTTTATGATACAAGTTAATACAAACTTAAATGTTATTGATAATTCAGGTGCCAAAATTGCTTATTGTATTGGTTTAGGCCACGGGTTTAAAAAAAGTTTGCGTCCATAGGTGATATTATTGTAGTTTCAATTAAAAACTTAAGAAATAAACGTAAATTAAGTTCAAAAGTATTAAAAGGAGATATTTTACATGCGTTGATAGTTCGAACAAAACTTGTAAGTTTTTGTAAAATAACAGGTGATTCGTGCTGTTTTAAGGAAAATGCGGTTGTATTATTAACTCGCCAAAATAAATTTTTATTTACTCGAGTATTTGGGGTAATTCCTTTGTCTTTTAGATATTCAAAATATTTGCGCATAGTAGCTATGTCTTCCGGAAGTTTACATTAAATTTGTATTATCTTTAATAGCTCAGTGGTAGAGCGTATGACTGTTAATCATTTGGTCGTAGGTTCAAATCCTACTTAAAGATTAAATTATTTTGTTTTATGCCAACAATTAAACAATTAACCAAAAAAGCTTTTCGAAAAAATAAATATAGAAAACTAAAAACCCCTGCTTTGGATAAAAACTCCCAGAAAAAGGTATATGCGTTAAAGTTTATACACGAACCCCAAAAAAGCCCAACTCTGCTTTGCGTAAAGTAGCTAAAATAAAATTATGTAATAAAAAATTGTAGAAGCATATATTCCAGGAATTGGCCACACATTACGCCAATATTCTGTAGTATTAATGCGCGGCGGTAGGGTAAAGGATTTGCCTGGCGTTAAATATCATTTAATTAGGGGTAAATATGATTTTGCTGCGGTAAAGGGTCGTAAAACAAGTAGATCAAAATATGGAGCAAAAGAATAATATTAATATTTATACAAAATAAAAAAATTTTAATTAAAAAAGGTAAAAGTCACAAAGGCAGAAAATAATAATAAATAAGTGCGT
>NMUI01000034.1 GCA_002221445.1 Phenylobacterium zucineum
ACCTCCGGGATCGGCACCACGGCCATCCGCATGGCCAAGGCGGCAGGGGCCCGGGTCATGGCTACAGGCCGGGGGGCCGAGAAGGCGGCTCAGGCCCTGGCCTTGGGGGCTGACCTGTCCATCGACGCCGCCGCAGAAGATTTCGCCGAGGTCGCCAAGGCGCACGGCGGTGTTGATGTGGTGCTCGACATGGTGGGCGGCGACTATTTCGCCAAAAACCTCGACGCCCTTAAGACCGGCGGTCGCATTGTCTTCATCGCGGCCCTGGGGGGCGGCGAGGTCGCTCTGCCGATCTTCCGCCTCATGCAGAAACGGGCGGTGGTCACGGGGTCAACCCTCCGTCCCCGGGATGCCGATGAGAAGGCTCGGCTGGCGGCGGCAGTGGAAGCCACCGTCTGGCCCTGGATCGCGGCAGGTCAACTGACGCCGCAGATCGACGCGACCTTCCCCTTGGCCGAAGCTGGAAAAGCCCACGCCCGTCTGGAGCGCGGCACCCATTTGGGAAAGATCGTTCTGACGCTTTAATCTCGGGGGATAGGGGCGTCAGCGGCGATTATCGAACCCAAATCGCGCCGGGTACGGATTTCACCCGGTGATCACAGATAGTTTTTAAGGCCGTTGTGACACCCGGGCGATTGTCTCGGTAATCCGATTTGTCACACTTTTTCAGGCTTTTGCCGCAATTTATACGTCTTATGGTCATATTTTAGCCCTGTGGCCTGCATGTCGCACACTTCAACCGAAGCTGGGCGGGCGATTGACGGCGGGGCGGCGATGACGCAGGAAGCCAAACACGGCGCGGAACAGCGCCATAAGAATCGTTTGGAAGGGGAAACCTAAGGGATGCGTAAGTTTGCACTGCTGGCCACCAGCGCCCTCGTCGCCGCCGTCACCGCAGGGGCGGCGCACGCTCAAAGCAGCGGCACCACCATCGAAGAATTGGTCGTCACCGCTGAAAAGCGTGAGCAAAGCCTTCAGGATATTCCGATCGCCATCTCGGCCTTCACCAGCAAGCAGCGCGATCTGGTGGGTATCAGCACCATCCAGGACCTGACCAACTTCACCCCGGGCTTCGTCTATCAGTCCGCCAATGACCGCGCCTCCATGCGGGGTATTGGACGCCTGACCAATGTCCACTCTGTGGATGGTGCGGTGTCGATCTATGTCGACGGCGTATTCACGACGTCCACCATTCTGGCGGGCGGCCCGCCGATTCAGACTGATCGGGTGGAAATTCTCCGTGGCCCGCAGGGTACGCTCTATGGCCGAAACGCCATTGGCGGTACAGTCAATGTGATCTCGGCCAAGCCCACAGATCACCCCTATGCCGAAGTTCGCGCCGTTGTGGAAAACTTCGGCTACACGGATTTCCAAGTCGCGGCCTCAGGCCCCGTGACTGACGGTCTCTCCTTGCGTTTGGATGCCTACAAGCGTGACCAACGCAAGGGCTATTACACTAACGTCAATCCCAACATGCCTGAAGAAGGCCAGGTTCGGAACGAGTTTCAGTACCAGCTCCAGGCCAAAGCCAAGCTTGGTGAAAATGCCGACTTGTGGATGAAGTATACGAGCCTCAGCTGGGATAACAGCGGCGGTCCCGGCGCACGCGCCAGCTATCGAACAGTGGCCTATGATCCTTCAATCAATGATGCGATCTATAGTAACCTCATTCCTGGCGCGGCTTACGGCTATACCAACAACATCGTCCCCGGCAGCTTGGTGCAGTTCAATGGCGGCACCACCACGACCAACCCGGCGTTGAAGGATCCGCACCTGTTCAACACCAATACGCCAATCAAAGACAAGCTGACCGACGTCCAAATTTTTGCAACCAACTTTACTTATCATCTCTCAAATATCGACGTTAAGTATGTAGGTGGCTTCACCAACTATAAGTATGATCTTTACGGCGATGCAGACTTTACGAATGTGAAGTCCTATCAGATCCCGCTGGCGGCAGGCTCGATCTGCGGTAATGTTCACAATATCTATCTTGCGGGCGCTTCAACTGTTGATTGCGGCCCACGCACGGTTAATGCGGATGCAGGTTATCACTATTATGAGTACCCTAAGTGGTACAGCCACGAGATTAACATCTCCTCCACTGACGACGGCCCTGTGCAGTGGATACTCGGTGCTTATTACTATAATGAACAATATACCGGTACCGGTAGCACGGCAGACTTCTTCATCAAGGGTGCCTCGCCGCTGAACACACCTATCCTCGGTAAGGCCGCCAACCCGAATGGTTATTTCAGCACAGGCCACTATGGCTTGACGACCGAGAGTAAGGCGGTCTTTGGTCAGGTTGACTGGAAGGCGACGGAGCAACTAAAGGTTACCCTCGGTCTTCGTTACACGAAAGATCACAAGTGGGGCTCGGAATACCGTCGTGTTGTCGCCAGTAGCGACGCTTTCTACAGCCTTCTCTATCCAGGTCTGGGCCTTGGGAGCTTTGGACCGGGTACATCGGCCAACTGGGGTAGCCTCCTTGGAAATGTGAATGCTGTGCCCGCAGTTGGCCAGGCTCTGGCCAATGTCGGTGCCATATCGCAAGCCACCGCCAATGCGCTTAAGGCTCTGACGGGATTAGGCAACGGCGCTTATGATCTTACTGTTGCAGGCGCGCCAACGACCACTGTTCCGGTAAAGGGGGTTACCAGCCCGCTGGTCGGCAACACCCAATATGTGATCGATCCGGTGACCGGCGAAGCTGTGCGTAAATTGGGCGACACGTCAGACGCTGTGACCGGCACCCTGGGTCTGCAATGGGACCCCACCGAAGACACTATGGCCTATGCTCGCTATAGCCGCGGCTATAAGGCCTTTGGCTTCAACGCTGGTGCCCTTCTGCCCGTGCCCGAGGCTTTGCCGGAATCGGTCAACTCCTATGAAGTCGGCGTGAAGACCAATTTTGGACGGACCCTCCAGATCAATGCGGCCCTGTTCTATCTGGACTACTCCAACCTTCAGGCACCGGTCAGCGTTTATCCACCGGGTAGCGCGGTCCGGGTCAACCAGTTCATCAATATCGCCAAGTCCAGGTCTAACGGTCTGGAAATGGATGTGATCTGGCAACCGATCCAGCCCCTTCGCCTCACACTCGACTACGCCTACAACCCCACCCGGATCGAAAAGAGCGTCATGCTCGTCGATACCGATGACAATCTGAAGAAAACCACGGCAATCAGCATTGTCGGCAATAGCCTGCCTCAAGCACCGAAGAACAAGGTGGCAGTCAACGCTTCGTATGCCTTCCGCATGGATGCCGGCACTCTGACCTTGGGTGCGAGCTATCTCTATCGTGACAAGGCCTATGCGGGCGTCTTTAGCCGCGATTACTTTGCATCCAAGTCTTGGGACCAGATCGACCTTCGCGCCCACTGGGCACCTGAGGGCAATAAATACACGGTCATCGCCTATGTAAAGAACCTCGCGGACTCGGCGGGTTATGACGCCGCCGTTACGCCGGTTCTGACCAGCGTCGGAACCAGCTCGGCCCGCAATCTCGAACTGACCCCACCTCGGACCTTCGGTGTCGAGTTGCAGTATCGCTTCTTCTAGGGCCTGGAGTGCGTTCCGATAAGCGGGAA
>NMUI01000258.1 GCA_002221445.1 Phenylobacterium zucineum
GGTTCCCACTTATCGGAACACACGGCCTAGTCATTTTGCAGATGTGGGTTTGTCCTGAAACGGTGCCCACTTTCTATGGCCTCCTAATCGTCCTCATCCTCGTCTACCGCGTCCACCACAGAGGGAGCTTCGGGCAGGGGGACGTTGCGGATGGAGATGATCTCGGTGCCGGGGAAGGCGGTCATGACCGACTTGATGAAAGGATCTTGGACGATCTCGTCGCGGGTTTCCTGTTGCTCGCGCTTTTGGCGTTCCCACTGGCTTTCGCCGCCGCCGCCCTGGACGGTGATCAGCCAGGGGTGGCCGGTCCATTCCTTCAGGCGGCTTACCAGTCGTTGGGTCAGGTTGGAGGGCGCGCCGGGGGCGGGCTCGAACTCAATGGCACCCACCCGGAAACTGACAGGGCGCACAAACCGCTCCACATCCAGGCGCAGGGCGATGTCGCGCTTTAAGTCGATCAGGGCCACCACATCGGCGAAGGATTGCAAGGTGGGTGCAACCTCGGCCTGGGGCGCGGGTGCCGCCAGGCGTACCTGACCGCCGCCGCTCATCTGTGCCCCGCCGCCGCCAGGACCGGAGGCGGGTGAACCACCGCTCACAGGATCGCCCGACTGAAGCCGCTTTAAGGCCTCCTCCGGACCCGGCAAGTCGGCTGCATAGGCCAGCCGGATCAGGGCCATGTCCGTCGCCGCCGCCGGATCAGGGGCCCGGCGAACCTCGTCCTGGGCCTTGAGCAGCATCTGCCAGAGTCGCGATAGGGTCCCGGCGGAAATGGCCGCACCGACAGCTGCCAAACGGCCGGCTTGTTCCTTGGGCAGAACCAGGGCCTCAATACCGATGGCCTTGGCGACGGAGGCCCCATGAACATGCTCCATCAGGTCCAGCATGATCTGGCTGGGGTCGGCCCCATAACCGTAAAGCTGGCGGAAGGTGTCGATGGCCTTGCCCGCCTCGCCGCGCAGGACCTGTTCGAAGAGAGCGATGGTCTGGGCCCGATCAGCCAGGCCCAGCATGTCGCGGATGACGGCGGCGGGGACGGTCTGGCCCGGCTCGCCCTGGACAATGGCCTGATCGAGCATGGACTGGGCATCTCGGACCGAACCCTCCGCCGCCCGGGCGATCAGCATCAGACCCTCCGCCTCCACAAGCACACCTTCGGCCTCGCAGATCATCTCAAGATTCTTGACAATGACGTCCGGCTCCACCCGGCGCAGATCGAACCTCTGACAGCGGGAGAGGATGGTCACCGGAACCTTGCGGATTTCGGTGGTGGCGAAGATGAACTTGGCGTGGGAGGGCGGCTCTTCCAGGGTCTTCAGCAGGGCGTTAAAGGCCCCGGTGGACAGCATATGCACTTCGTCAATGATATAGACCTTGTAGCGCGCCTCGACCGGGGCATAGCGCACCCCGTCCAGCAGTTCACGCATGTCGGCCACGCCGGTGCGGCTGGCGGCGTCCAGCTCCAGCACGTCCATATGCCGGCCTTCGATAATGGCCTTGCAGTGTCGTCCATCGACGGTCAGGTCGAGAGTCGGCGCGTGAATGGTGTCGGTCTCATAGTTCAGGGCCCGGGCCAGCAGGCGGGCGGTGGTGGTCTTGCCCACCCCGCGCACCCCGGTGAGCATGAAGGCATGGGCGATGCGGCCAGTCCCGAAGGCGTTCTTAAGCGTCCGGACCATGGCCTCCTGGCCATAGAGGTCGTCAAAGGTCCGGGGCCGGTACTTTCGGGCGATGACGGTGTAAGCGGCCGATTCCGTGGAGGGGGCCGCAACAGGCGCAGGTGTGCCGCCGAACATGTCCGCCGTATCGGGATCACGCTCAGGGAGGTCAGGCTCAAGCGTGAGGTCTTGGTCGGCCATTACCGCGCTTTGAAAAACTGTTGGGTGGAGACCGAACGACGACCCGAAGCGTGACTCGTTACGGCTGCTTCCTTCCGGACCTGACCGGGTTGGCGAGGCGTTCGCCCGTCGCCGATCTCCACCCCCTATATCGCGATCAAAACGTCCATACGCAAGCATGTCTCTTCGACCAAAGGTGAGGTATGAGACTCACATGCCTCTAAACGCCTTTCAGAACACCTTTGCCGGCAACCCCCTCAACCGGGCCAGCGACAAGCGCAAAGACGATGCCTGGCTCGCGGAGCGGTTCGCTTCCGACGAATCCCTGGCCTTCGTCCTGTGGAACGGAAAGCCCTTTGTGGAAAAGTCCGCCGATGGCGGCCTGCAGATCGCCTATCTGCCCACCAGAATGGCCGAGGGCCTGTCAGGCGGACTTGAACGCCTGTTGTTCATGGGGCTGTGGAAGGACACCGCCATCTTCGCCGTGGACATGGAAGGTGCCGCGGACCCCGCTGACGGCCCTCTACAGGGTCTGGGCAAGTTCGAGGAGATGCGGGGCCTCGCCGCCCGCCTGCCCGCCGGCGATGCCGCCATACTCGGCACCGCCAAGGGCATGTTTGAATGGCGCCGTAAACACAAATACTGCGCCGCCTGCGGTCAGCCCTCTGAGGTCGCCGAGGGGGGCTGGAAACGCCAGTGTCCCGCCTGCCGAGCTGAACACTTTCCCCGCACCGACCCGGTGGTGATCATGCTGGCCGTACATAAAGGCCGCTGTATGCTCGGCCGCCAAGACCTCTGGCCCAAGGGCATGTTCTCGGCCCTGGCCGGCTTTTTGGAGCCCGGCGAGACCATTGAGGAAGCCTGCGCCCGGGAGTTGAACGAAGAGGTGGGCCTGACCACCGCATCCGTCACCTATCATTCCACCCAGCCCTGGCCCTTCCCCAACTCCCTGATGATCGGCCTGATCGCCCAGGTGGAGGACGATAACGCCGCCCCCGACCAGACCGAGCTCTCCGAAGTGCGCTGGTTCACCAAGGCCGAAGCCCGCGACCTGCTGGCCGGCAAGATCCCCGACACCTTCGCCCCCGGCGGCATGGCCATTGCCCACCAACTGATCAAGGCCTGGGCGGAAAGCCAAGCTGAGACATAACATGCTCAGCCTGGAGCACGGGCTCTATTGACCTGACATGAAGGTCAATACCTTGCGAACTTTATCACCGCCAAAGGCGGCGATTGCGGTGCCGTTCAGACGCGAAACACCTGAAGACCTCAAGCCGGAGGCTGGTCGGGTTTACCGAAATGGGCCAGCAGATAGTCAGCAATGACCTTTTGCTGTTTAGGGTCGGTGGCCGCACCATAGCCCGCCATGCGGGTCATAATGTCCGTCCACTCGGTTTTGGTACGCTTTTGCGCGGTCATTACATCGACCCCGTGACAGCTTGTGCAGTCACTGACCAGTTCCGCCTTCCCCGGCCCCTCGGGCAGGGGGTCCTGCTGGGCCCAGGCCAGACTCGCGCCCAATAGACAGAGCCCAGAGGCACAGGCTGCCAGAGCCAGGGTGGCCAGCCCAAACCTGACGGGCATAAGGGTTTCAGGCGATACCGCCTTGTCGAGGCTGAATCGAATTTTCTGCACCACGGTCCTAAACTCCCTGTCCCAGATCATGTTCGGATAGATGAGACCCTGTTAGCGGATCTAATCTTTTGAATTATAGACTTTTTTATCTGTTTAGTCGGTTCCGCCTGAAGCGAAAGGGCTGTATCGAACCTTTTTAACGCAGGGCCTGGACCTGACAACTGCGGTTTCACGGATTTGAGCGTCAGGTCGAGCTTTCCAATCGCCGGAGGGGTGCAGAAGTTCCCTTGGGGCAAGATGAAATTGCCGTCAGACAGTTGAATTTCATCGCGGCAGACCCTCATATCCCCGCCCACAATAAGGCGCGGGAGGATGTGTCATGCAGGCCGTGGATCCGAAGGAGCTGGCGGAGTTCGAGGCCGACGCCGACGCTTGGTTTAAGGAAAACGTGGTCCGGGACCCCGGCTTTATGTTGCCCTTGACCTTTATGGAGGTGGGTACGGATCAGCAGTTTCACTTCCTTCAGGACTGGCAGAACAAGGTCTATGAGGCGGGCTATCTCGGGGCGGCCTGGCCCAAGGCCTACGGAGGCGGGGGCTTACCCCGGGCCTTTCAGAACGCAGCGACCAAGGCCATGCGCCGTCATCACGGCCCGATTATGCTCAATGCCATCGGCCTGAACTGGACAGGGCCCCTCCTGCTCGACATGGGATCAGAGGCCCATAAGGCGGCCTATCTTAAGGGCATTCTTTCGGCGGAAGACATCTGGTGTCAGGGCTTTTCCGAACCGGGCAACGGCTCGGACCTGGGCAATGCCCGAACCCAGGCGGTGCGGGATGGCGATCACTATGTGATCAATGGCTCAAAGATCTGGACCACCCTGGGTCGCTACGCCAAATACATGATCCTGCTGGCCCGGACGGACCCGGATACACCCAAGAAATATGACGGCTTGAGCTTCTTCCTGGCTCCCATGAAGATTTCCGGGGTCGAGACCCACCCGATCCGCAAGCTCACCGGTGAGCACGGCTTTACCCAGACCTTTTTCACGAACGCCCGTATTCCCGCCACCGGTCTGATGGGGGTTGAGGGCGGCGGCTGGAAGGTGGCCATGCGCACCCTGGAATTTGAACGGGGGGCCCGGGGCGGTCAGGCGGGGGGTTATGTGGCGGTGGGCAGTAATGCCTTCGATGTGCTCGACCTTGCCAAGCGCATGACCCGGTCGGGAAAACCGGTCCTGGAGGATCCGCAGATCGCTGACCAGATGGTTGAATTTCTTATGGAAATTCAGGCTATGAACCTCAATGGACAGAGAACCCAGGTTCCAAATCTGGTGGCCGATTATCCGCAGGGCATTCCCCTGGCGTCCAAGCTGATGGCGACAGAAATGTCCCGGCGGCTCAATGAATTTGCCGTCCGGCTCACCGGTGCCCGGGGGGCCTATTATGTGGGCGAGTCTGAAGCGGTGGATCGGGGGATCTGGGCGCGGGCCTATCTCAATGCTTTTTCGGCGACCATCGGCGGGGGCACCTCGCAGATCCAGGCCAATATTGTCGGCGAGCATGTGCTCGGCCTGCCCAAGTCCTGAGGAGCGCCATAACCATGCAAGAACTCGGACGGATCGGATTTTCCGAAGACCAGGCTGCTCTGTTGGATGTGGCCGCAAACTTTTGCCAGCAGCGTTCGCCGGTTTCGACCGTGCGCCGCCTGATCGAAGATGACCTTGGCCATGATCCTGCTGTCTGGGCGGAGATGGGCGAGTTGGGTTGGCCGGGGATTGCCGTTCCCGAGGCGTTCGGCGGATCGGGCCTCACCCTGGCTGAAGTGGTCCCGGTGGTAGAACAGATGGGGCGTCGGCTGATGACCGGTCCCTTGATCTCCACGACTCTGGCGGCCCAGGCCCTGAGCGTTGGCGGCACCGAGGCGCAGAGGCGGACCCTCTTGCCCAGGCTGACCGAAGGTGCGGCGGCGACGGTGGCCCTGGCTGAACCGGATTTCGACTGGGAGCCGGATACCATAACCTGTCAGGCGCAGGAGGCCGGAGACGGCAGGCTCGTCCTGTCGGGGCAAAAGGTTCTGGTCTGCGACGCCGGAGTGGCCCGCTGGATCATCGCCTCGGTTCTTTACCGCCAGTCCCCGGCCCTGGTGCTGATCGCCCAATCCGCCCTTCCCGACGGGGCCCTGCGCCGGGAAACAGTGATTGACGAGACCCGTCGGTCATTTGCTCTGAATCTGGACGGCGTATCCGTCCTAAAGGACGACCTGCTGGACCTGGATCTGGCGGGCACAACCCTGACCCACCTGCATCTGGCCGCCAATCTGCTCGGGGCGGCGGACATGGTCGGCGGGACCCAGGCCTGTCTTGATTACACCGTGGACTATCTGAAAACCCGCACCCAGTTCGGCAGGTTGATCGGCTCTTATCAGGCCCTGAAGCATCCCACGGTGGAGGCCTATTGCGGCTATGAGCAGGCCAGATCCCATCTCTATGCCGCCGCTCATTGTTTCGGCGAGCAGGGCGTGGGTGAGATCGCCGTCCGCATGGCCAAGGCGTCGGCCGATACCGCCTATAGCTTCGCCTCAGACCGGGCGATCCAGTTTCATGGGGGCTTTGGCTTTACCTATGACTGTGACGCCCAGCTCTATCGCCGCCGGGCGATCTGGCATGCCGCAAATTACGGTGATGCCGGTTTCCACAAGGCCAAGCTGGCCAAGCTTCTTTTCTGAATACGGATCAGATTTCCAGTCAAACTCCGGCTCAGACCGGAGCATTTTTGCTATAGATCGACCGCTTGGGCCGGGCGACAACCCGGCGGACCATGGGCTCGAAGGCTGAAAGCGGCATGGAGTCATAGGCTGGGTCGAAGCTGTTCTGATCGTAGAGATGACAGAACTGTGCCGTGTATTCGAAATCGTCGTGACCGCGATACTGTTCGCGCAGATCGCGGTCCAGGCCCAGGTGATGGAAGAAGTAATAACCCTGGAAAATCCAGTGCTTATCCATCATCCAGTAGTTCTGCTCGGAGATGTAGGGCTTTAAGATCATGGCTCCCAGCTCGGCATGGTTGGACGGTGCCAGAATATCGCCCACATCGTGCATCAGGGCACAGACCACATATTCCTCGTCCCGCCCGTCCCGATAGGCCCGGGTCGCCGTCTGCAGGGAGTGTTCCAGGCGGGTGACCGCAAAACCACCACTGTCGTCGGCCAGCATGTTCAGGTGGGCCAGCAGCCGGTCGGGGAAGGCCTGATGAAAGGGGGCCCCGGCGCGCCCGATCGCCGCCCAGTCCTCCTGGGTGGATTGAACCATGCTGTGGAACCTCGCCTTATCGAGGATTTCGCCGTCCGCCATTCTTGCCTCCCGAAGCTTTAGCTTGATCGTGACGCGGCAATAGCCGACCTGTCAACTTGGACATTCAGGCAGGTTCAGATAAGGGGAGCCTCGTGGTCTGATCAAAGCGGCGCGAACCGAAGACAGATTCAGTCAGGCTTATCGGGGGGCGGATATGTTGTTGCAGGGGCTGAAGGTCATAGAGTTGGCCACATGGATTGCCGCTCCGGGGTGTGCCGCCATTATGGCTGACTGGGGTGCCGATGTGGTCAAGGTGGAGTCCCTGACCGGAGATGCCACCCGCACCTTTTTCCCCGAAAGCGCCGAGAGCCCGGCAGCCCGATCTTCACCATGGAAAATCGCGGTAAACGCGGGGTCGCCCTGGACATCGGCTCAGAGGCGGGGCGCGAGGCCCTGTTAACCCTGCTCAAGGGGGCCGATGTTTTTATCACCAATGTCCGACCCGGTGCCTTAAAACGGGCCCGATTGGATTATGAATCCCTCAAGCCCCAAATGCCGCAACTGATCTATGCCAGTGTCTCTGGCGTGGGATTGGAGGGGCCTGACGTCGATCTCCCAGCCTTTGACATTACGGTATTCTGGACCAAGAGCGGGGTTGGCCGCTCGCACATTCCCCCGGATCAGGAGCCTTTGCCTGCCGGCCGGGGTTTGGAGATCATGCCACCGCCCTGGCGACCTTGTCCTCGGTCCTGGCGGCGGTCCACGAGCGTCATGCAACCGGCAGAGGTCGGCTGGTGGAATGCTCCCTGTTGCGCACCGCCGCCTATGCCCTGGGGTGGGACATGGCGACCCACCTCCGCTTTGGCGAGGCCCCAGTCACCCAGCCCCGGGACCTGCGACCCCATCCGATTTCAGGGGTCTATTTCAAGACGCGGGATGATCGGTGGCTCTGTTTTGTGCTGAAAGGGCCGGGATGTTTTCCGAACCTGATGACGGTGCTGGGCCATCCGGAGGTTATCACCAATCCCCGTTACGCCTTACCGACCACCGACCTTGAGGTGGTTCGGGAAATCCGGGCCTATGCCGAAGCCGCTTTTGCAAACATGACCCTGGCCGAGGCAGGCGAAATCCTCACCGCAGCGGGCATGGCCTGGGCCCCCCTGCAAACCCTGACCGAAGCCATCGCCCTACCGCAGTTCGAAGCCACGGGCTGCCGCGTCGAGGTGGATAACGGCTGGGGTGGACGCATGTGGACCGTGGCGGCCCCGGCCCGGTTCCCGGAAGGGGCACCTGACATCACCCGCGGCGCGCCGAAATTAGGCGAACATACCCGCGAGGTCCTGGAGGCGGCGGGTCTTGCCCCGGAGGTGGTGGCCAAGGTTATGGCCCAGCTTAAACCCTGATGCCCTTTAGCGGACAGCGCATTGTCCAAACTCAAGCCCTCCCCTAATAGTCAATCGGGCGCGACGCATGTCCTGAGAGGAGCAAATTCATGAAGGTTTTCGAGGCTGGTCCCAGGCTGTTCATCCCGGTATTCGGCGAGCGGATGGGGGGGGTTCTGCACCGGGAGCGCGGCCTGATTGTCCTGGTTATTCTGGCGATGATCTATTCCGTCGCCGCCTGGACCCCCACGAGCTTTGGTCAAACCGCTCAGGTATTGGGAATGCCCAATGCGGGTCCGGTTTTCGGTGAGGCGCGTCCGATCCGGTCTGACGAATGGGCCGTCGCCACCCCCTATTATCAAATTGCCGTGGCAAACCATTTTGGGCCGCGCAATGAACTCTCTCCCTACAAGGAGTCCTTGAAAGCCTTTTTCGCCCTGCCATCCCGGGACTGGAGCATGATCTTCAAGCCCGACCTTTGGGGCTTTCTCGTCCTTGATCCCGCCCATGCCTATTCATTGCATTATGCGATTTTGGCCCTGGCCATGGTCGCTGGATACACCCTGTTGCTGCGCCGATTGGGATGCAGTCCGAACTATGCCCTGGTGCTGTCCCTGACCTTGTTTCTGTCGCAGTTTGTCCAGGCTTGGTGGACAAGCAATGCAGCGGTTTTCGCCTATGCCCCCTGCCGGCCGTGTTTTTCCTGGGGACCGGTGATTGGCGACTGCGGGCCCTCGGAATCTTCTATGCCACGGCGTCATGGCTGATCTGTTTGTTATATCCCCCTTCATCATCGGCGGCGCCTTTGCGCTGATGGTGCTTGTGGCGGCGTTTCGACCAGACACTATCCGCCTCAGTCCTGTGCTTGTGGCGGTGACGGCCGGTGTTTGCGGGGCTGGTCTTGCCTATCTGCATTTTGCCGATCTCAT
The DNA here is from genome assembly GCA_002221445.1 of Phenylobacterium zucineum. Taxonomy (GTDB): domain Bacteria; phylum Pseudomonadota; class Alphaproteobacteria; order Caulobacterales; family Caulobacteraceae; genus Phenylobacterium; species Phenylobacterium zucineum_B. The sequence goes on from NMUI01000258.1 coordinate 9,017, forward strand.
CCCCCTGATGCGTTCGACCGCCTATCCTGGTGAGAGACTCTTCAATGGCGGCGGGGTCCAGGGTCTTCAAGTTTTAGCCCACGTGTTTCCCTATCTGGTCACCGCCCGGTATGAGCCCCTTAGCCTGTGGCCGACGAATTTCTGCGAAATCGCTGTGGTCGGGACCTTTCTTCCGCTCGCTATGGCCTGTTTTTGCCGCATACCCGAAACGGTCGGAGGATCTGGATGGATCCGGGCCAATGGTCCGGGCCTTTTAGTCTGGTTCAGCGCCGTAATCCTGCTGCTGGTCTGGCTTTTAGTCCCAGTGTCTGGATCCTTCTTTCCAATCCTGAATCAGGTTGCCCCAGGTCGAATGCTTTGGGGCTTTGGTCTTCTATTTTTCTTGGTCTTTGCGTTATTGGGTCCCGCCTAGATTGGGACATTTCCAGGAATAGGATTTTTATATTTATATCCATGGTGATATATTCAACACTTTATTCAAAGAAAATTTTGGGTAACTTTCAAATATCATATATGAAATTTGATATAATTATAGTTTTTATAGTCTTATCTATCCTGTTGATGCGCGTTATCAGAGTCATAGATTTCTCAAACAGGGGGGTTATGACTGCATCTATCCTGCTCGCGACGGCCGTTACCTGGGGAAGATTCAATCCCATCCAATCGGCCATCCCTATTTTCGATCACCGGCAAAACATCGTTACCGACACTCTGCGGGCCTATGCCAGGGCCAATCCCCTGGGATGGGCGGTAGAAGCCCGGCACTATGGCGCAGCGGTGAACGGGGCGGGGGTTCCGGCGATCAATCATGTGCTCCTACAGCCCCAGCTGGCCTTCTTCCGTAAGGCTTATCCGCAGATGGATCAGTCGAGCTTTGATCAGGTCTTCAATCGGTATGCCCATATTGTGCCCTCGATGAGCTGGACACCGACCGTCCCGCAACCCGATGTCATATCCTTACCCGCCGATCCCTTCGCCATACCTCTCAGGGTCGATGTGGACGCTGGATCAAAAGCCCCGAATGCAGGGGGTGCCGTTGAACGGGTCGAAACTCAAACCCTCGAAAATGGCAGGCTCGGGGTTTCTATAGAAGGCTGGGGCCGGTGGTCAGGGGTGTCGCCCGGTCAGGCCCTGGAGGTCCATCTGACGAGCCAGGCTAGAGGGCACATCGAGCGGGCAACCGCCTTCCGGCTTGCCCGGCCCGATCTTGTGGCCGTGTCTGGTGATCACACGGCCTATGCCTCAGGTTTCGGGTTGCGCCTTGAAATCCAAACCCCACCGGGTGGCTTCGGCCCCTTCGACCGGCGCGATCTGCAGATCGTAACCCTAGATCCGGCTGTGGGCAGATATGAATTGAAGTAGTTTTACGATTACATCCTTTTCTCTGCGGGGGGTTATGTCCGTCACACCGAAGAACGCCGTTGTCATCCTGTTGGACAGTCTGAATCGGCACATGCTGGGGGCCTATGGCGGAACCGAGTTCGAGACCCCAAATCTGGACGCCTTTGCCAGGACGGCGACCCGTTTTGACAACCACCATACGGGGTCCCTGCCCTGTATGCCTGCCCGGCACGACATTCTCTGCGGGGCATTGGACTTTCTCTGGCGACCCTGGGGCTCGGTGGAGATTTGGGAAGACGCCATTACCTATGAACTGCGCAAGGTCGGCGTGGTCAGCCAGCTGATCAGTGATCATCCACACCTCTTCGAGACGGGCGGTGAGAATTATCACTGTGATTTCTATGCCTGGGACTATGTCCGCGGTCATGAGGGCGACGCTTGGAAGACCCGGCCTGATCCCAGCTGGGCGGGCGCACCGGGCTTTGGTCGCGGCCACATGCCCTATGACGATAGTCGCGGCTGGTTCAAGGGCGAGTCGGATTTTCCAGGCCCCCGCACCATGTCCGCCGCCGCCCGGTGGATCGAAGACAATGCCGGTCACCATGACCGCTTCTTCCTGTTTGTGGATGAGTTCGATCCGCATGAACCCTTCGACACCCCCGAGCCTTGGGCGTCAAAATATGATCCTGACTGGGAGGGTCCACACCTAATCTGGCCGCCCTATATGCAGGGAGCCCTTGAAAAAGGGGTTCTGACCGAGCGGCAGGCACAACAGCTCCGGGCCGCCTATGGCGGTAAGCTGTCCATGATCGATCACTGGCTGGGCAAGGTGCTAAAGGCGCTTGAGGACAAGGGTCTGACCGATGACACCCTGGTGGTGATCTGCACCGATCATGGTCACTATCTTGGGGAAAAGGACATCTGGGGAAAGCCCGGGGTGCCCATCTATAACATCCTGGGTCATGTCCCCCTGCTGATCCGTCATCCGGGTGTGGCCCCAGGCATATGCACAGCCCTGACCACCAGCGTCGACATTTATGCCACCCTGGCCGAGCTGTTCGGCGTCGGGGCCCGACAGAGAACTCATGGCCGATCCCTTCTGCCCCTGCTGCGCGGTACGGCGACGGCGATCCGCGATCACCTGCTGACCGGGGTCTGGGGACGGGAGGTACACTTGGTCACGGCCACCCATAAATATGCCCGAGGCCCCGTCGGGGCCAATGAGCCCCTGTCCATGATGTCCAATCGCTGGTCGACCATGCCGACCCATGTGGTGGATAAGTATCTGGCCCTGCCGCTTCCCGATGACCGGGCCTTTCTCGACCGAATGCCGGGATCGACCGTACCGGTGATCCATCAAACCTTCGTCGCGGGCGATCCGATTCCCTTTTGGGCGCGGACCAAACCCACCGGGCACCACCTGTTCGACCGAATAGAAGACCCGGGTGAAGACCGCAATCTGGCCGGAACGCCGCTGGAGGCCGACCTTGCCGATCAGCTCCGTGCAGCCCTCATCGACATCGAAGCCCCCAAGTCGCAATTGCAGCGCCTGGGCCTGTAATAACCCCGGAGACCTACGCCCATGCGCAAGTTGATCACCACCTTGGCGGCCATGCTCGCCCTTGGCGGGTGCGCCAAGGACCTGCCCTATGCCGACCTGAAGGCCAAATACGCCGGCCCGGCCTCGCGGTTTATGACCCTGCCCGACGGGGTCGAGGTTCACTATCGCGACCAAGGTAAGAGCGACGGACCACCCGTGGTCCTGGTCCACGGCTTTTCCGCCAATCTCGACGCCTGGGAGCCTTGGGTCAGCCGGCTAGGACCGGACTATCGCCTGATCACCCTCGATCTGGCAGCGCACGGTCTGACGACTGTTCCCAAAGGGTATCAGGTCACAACCGAAGGCCAGGTGGAGATCGTCGATCAACTGACTCGGGCTCTGAAGGTCGATCACTTTGTCCTGGGCGGAAATTCCATGGGCGGCGGCGTGTCCTGGAATTACGCTTTGGCTCACCCCGAGCGGGTTCGCGCCCTGGTCCTTGTGGACTCTGTCGGCCTGCCGCCGCCGCCCAAGGCGGGTGAAAAGTCAAAGGGCGAGGGGCCGCCTCTGGTTTTCATGATCATGCGTAGTTCCATCGGGCGGGCCATACTGAGGCAGATCAACCCAAGACCCCTGGCCGAGAAGGGGCTCAGGCAGGCCTATGTGGACCCGGCTCTGGTCACGCCTGCCTGGTGGATCGTTATGCCGATCTGGCTCTGGCCCCCGGACATCGGGATCTGCTGATGTCTGCCCGGCCCGCACCCCGCACGCCGGTGACGCCAGCGACCTTTCAAGCCATCCGTGTACCGACCCTGGTGCTGCACGGCGCGGCTGACACGGTGATCCCCTTGGCAGCGGGCCAGGCCCTCGCGGCCGCCATTCCCGGTGCCCGACTGATCGTCTATCCGGGGGTGGGTCATGTTCCCATGGAACAGATTCCGGATAGGTCAGCGGCGGACGTCCGCGTCTTCCTGACTGGGCTTGAGACCGCAACCCGGCCTTAGAGTGCGTTCCGATAA
>NMUI01000259.1 GCA_002221445.1 Phenylobacterium zucineum
GTTCCCTTTAGACGGAAACGTCTAGAGGGATAAAACAGGCTCTCATTCAAGATGTTAGAGTGCGTTTCGATCCGATAACCGGTTCCCACTTATCGGAACGCACTCTGGATGGCGGTCGCCACCGCGCCAGGGGCCACGACAATTACATCAACCCCGAGGCACAATAACTCCCGGCGCAGAGATTCTGAGAGACCCTCAAGAGCGAATTTCGAGGCGACATAAGGGCCAAGAAACGGGTTGCCGTTCTTACCGCCCACGGAACTGATATTCACGACCGGCCGGCTGGCCCCTTGCGGACACTGCCGAAGACGCGGAAGCCCTTCTCAATCAGAACCTTGATTGTGCCCCCAGCAGATGCCGCTGAAAACACCTGTGATGACCACGCTTTTCATAGTCGACACCCCCGTGATCGTCGGTTGAAATTTGTGCTGTATCAGGCCGACCCCCGATAGTGGCCTTAAAGGGTGCTGCCGCCAGGGGTCAATTAACGAACATAGTCCAGAGCTTCAGGTTTTCCGGCGCTCATAGGTCCTTGATCTTTGGGACTGACAGGGCCGCCATCAGCGGGTGTGTCCTCTACGCCACATCCGGCATCGCAACAAATCTGTCACATGTCTGAGGCTGAACCGTCATTTTGGCCCGTTAGAAGCCGAGGTCTTGGCGATGGGTCATTTAACACCCCGTTAACCCGCGCCGCTGGCTGGCCGCCCCGCAAGAGAATGGGGCAGGCGGGAAAAAGAGGCTGATGATGAAACATTTGATGACGACGGTTGCGTGGACCTGTCTCGCCGCCGTCCTGGCTGGCCCGGCCATGGCGGCCGATGCCGCCGCCGCTGCAGATACTGGGACCACCCTTGAAGAGGTCGTGGTTACGGCAACCAAGTCTGAGACCAACCTGCAAAAGACCCCGATCGCTATTTCGGTCATGACCGCAGCGGCCATGGTGGATCGCCATGCGGGCAGCCTGATCAGCCTCCAGGACGGGGCCATCCCCTCCCTGCGGGTCGCCACCTTTGAAGCTCGTCAGTCGGCCCTGGTCATCGGCATCCGCGGTATTGTGCCCTTTGACGCCAACCAGACCGCCCGCGACCAGGGTGTTGGCGTCTATATCGACGGCGTCTATCTGGCCCGCCCCCAGGGCCTGAATGCCGCCCTGTTTGACCTAGAGCGCGTTGAAGTTCTGCGCGGCCCCCAGGGCACTCTGTTTGGACGTAACACCGAAGGCGGCGCGCTCAGCATCGTCACCAAGGGCCCGAGTGGCGTGTTTGGCGGTCGCATGACCCTGGGCGTCGGCAATTACGGCGCTTACAATGCCGAGGTTCACCAAGACTTCCAGTCCATTGGTGACTTGGCCGTAAAGGTTGATGCCCTGGTTCAGCATCAGGGACCGACCACCAAGAACCCCATGGCGGGCCAAGCCGGTTGGAATCAATTCGATCGTAAGGGCATTCGGGTTACCGGTCGCTACAAGCCCACGGACACCTTCAGCGCTGAAGTCTCTGTGGACTATGCCCACGACGATAACACCCCGTTCTTCAGCCAGCTTGTGAACTTCAACCCCTATGGCAAGACGGTCCGGACCCTGGCTCAAGTTACAGCAGCGGCCGCAGCCCCGGCAGGTACAATCAATCCCCTGGCACCCCTGGTTAAGGTTCACACCAGCCGTCAGACGGTTTCAGACATCGGCACCGTCCAGCAGCCCAGCGTCGACGAGACCGGCGGTCTCACGGCTGTTCTGAAGTATGAAGTCTCTCCCGACCTGGAACTGCGCTCCATCACCGGCCTTCGCGCGGTGGGGGCCAACCAGTGGGACAATTCCGGTATCGAATCCCGCAACGTCTTTGCGCCGAACGCCAATTTCGGTCGTTACAGCCTATCGGACCTTTATCAGCGTCAGATGAGCCAGGAATTCCAGGCTGTCGGCAGGTTCGGCGACAACTTCAAGTACGCTGCCGGCCTCTACTATTTCAAAGAACATGCCAAGGAATCGGCGGCGACGCCCTTTACTAACGTGTGGAACGCTGACGGTACGGGCTACACCATCCGCTCAGCCTATGGTTCTTATGGTACGGGAGCGATCACGAGCGCCACGCAGGGCTGGCAGTACGGAACTCGATTCATTCAGCGGGCCAGCCGGGCGGAGGCCATCAGCTATGCCGCCTTCTTCAATGGCACCTATACACCGCCCTCCATGGAAAACCTCCACCTGACCGTGGGCGGTCGGGTTACCAAGGATGAGCGGAGTGGCACGCTCTATGCCGTGGCTGGCAAGGCGACGAACTTCAAGTTCAACTATTCCAGAAGCCGCTTCGACCCCCTGATCAACCTAGCCTATGACGTCAATGACGACATCAATGTCTATGCCAAGTATTCTACCGGCTATCGCGCCGGTGGGGCCAATGCCCGCTCATCAACCTTCAAGGCCTTCGATGCTGAAGAAGTGAAGCCTATGAAATCGGCGCAAAGATGGACCTTCTGGACCGTCGTTTGCGAGTCAATCTGGCGGCCTATGCCATGGATCGCAACAATACCCAGACGGATTTCGATAACGTCGACACCACTCCCGGCAGTCCCACCCTCGGCGCTCATACCGAGGAGACCCGCAACTCACCCGGCACCTCAAAGATCAAGGGCATTGAAGCCGACATCACCGCCGTCATTTCGGATAACTGGAAGGCGGGCTTCTCTTACGCCTATACCAGCGTGAAAATCCCGGCCGCGCCCTTCCCCTTCACTGGCAACCCCGACGTACCGCAAGGTTCGCCCTTCCCCGTCTATGTGGTCTTCACACCACCGACCGCTGCATCGGCCTATATCGATTACACGGCACCCCTGGGCAAGATGACCCTGAAGGCCCATTTGGATGCCAATTATGCCGACGCCCAATACGCCTTCCAGGCTGAGTTCGCAGATATTTCACCCACCACAAAACTGGTCAAACAGGTGGCGGTGAAGACGGACTCCAGCTTTGTGGTCAACGGCAATGTGACCCTGGCGGACATCAATATGGGTAATGGTGACACGACCGCGTCCCTGTCGCTGTGGAGCCGCAACCTGCTGAATGAAGAACATATCTACCGTATCTCGGCGGCAAATCGCGGCACGATCGGGGATTATGCCAACTTCAACCCGCCCCGCACCTATGGTGTTGAGCTGCGCGTGAAATATTAAAATTTCCGGCTGAGCCAAAAATTGGCTCCGGTCACTTCTGTAAAAATTAAAGCCGCTGGGGCCAGACCTCGGCGGCTTTTCTTTTGCATGGCCTTGACCCGCTCAAGGCCATGCCATCAATGAAACGCGTCTTAAACCCCACGGACGCTGCCTCATGCCCTTCGCCCAGGTCAACGGACTTAACCTCTATTATGAGCGGGCAGGGGCAGGTGAGCGCCTGCTCTTCATCTCGGGAACGGGCGCGGATCTGCGTAACAAGCCCAACCAGATGGATGGCCCTCTGCCAAAACACTTTGAGATGGTTACCTATGACCAACGTGGTCTTGGCCGTTCGGACAAGCCGGACATCGGATACACCATGGCCGATTATGCAGACGATGCGGCGGCCCTCTTGGATCATCTCGGCTGGCCTGATACCAAGGTGATAGGTGTCTCCTTTGGCGGCATGGTCGCCCAGGAGCTGATTTTGCGACACCCCAAACGGGTCACACGACTGGTCCTGGCCTGCACCTCACCCGGCGGGGCTGGTGGATCCTCTTTTGCCTTCCACGAGATCGAGCACTTGCAAGGTGAGGAAAGGGCCAGGCACCTCATACCCATCAGCGATACCCGGATGACTCCAGACTGGGCTTTAGCCCAGCCTGAGACCTATGCACAGGTCCTGGCCACGATGGCGGCACCGGACCCCTATGCCGACGAACCGAACCGGGCCATCGGCGCACACCGGCAGCTGGAAGCCAGGGCCCGCCATGATGTCTGGGATCGCCTGCCCGACATCACCATTCCGGTCCTGCTGGCGGCAGGCCGGTTCGACGGCATCGCACCGCCGCAGAGCCAGTTGAATCTGGCCCTGCAGATTCCGGGATCTGTCCTGCGGTTTTTCAAGGGAGGCCACATGTTTATGGTGCAGGACCGCACGGCCATGCCCGCCATTGTCGCTTTCCTCAACGCTTAAACCCCCGGCTGCCGGGTTAGCCTCAGCGATCTGGAGGGGTGTCAGCTGGCCGCGCGACGCTCACGTTTGCGGACGAACATGGCCGCATCGGCCTGGGCCAGCAGAGTTTCCGGTTCAAGGTCGGTGGAAATCTCAACAACCCCATAGGAAATGTGCAGGGGCGCAGACCAGTCCCCGAACTGCATGGGACTGGACTCGATGGTTTGCGCCAGGGTGTTGGCCTTGACCTCCGCCGTCGCCAGATCCGCCTGGACCAGAATAACGGCAAATTCATCTCCGCCCATACGTCCGACAATATCGCTGTCACGCACGCTTCCAGCCAAGCGCTGGGCGACGGCCTGCAAGGCAGCATCGCCCGCGGCGTGACCGAACCGTTCATTGACGTTTCGAAAATCGTCTAGGTCGAAATAGACGAGGCTGGCTGGGGACCCATAGCGCTGGGCGAAGGTGCTAATCCGGCCCAGTTCCCGCATAAAAGCCCGCCGGTTGAAGGCTGGTGTCAGGGGGTCCCGGTCGGCCAGTTCTTCCACCTCTGCCAACCGGGCCTTGAGCCGCGAAACCTCACCGCGCAGATCGTCAACTTCGGTCAACAGGGTTTTAATGGCCCCTTGGACCGCCGGGGTCAGGTCGGTTTCAGACAGACCAAGAAAAGCAGTCTTATCCGTAGGGGGCGCGAGGCTCGACGTCGCATAGGCACCGGCCTGGGCCAGGGCGCGTTTGCGGATCGTCGAAAACGGTTCGTTTCGGGCACCGGAAACCTTCATTCAACCCATCCAGAATCAGCAATCAGTTTGCTGTTTCGCAAATCTTAACCCTCATCGGTTGCTCACGCAAAGCCGGTGCCTATACTCCCGCGCTTTCCGCCGGAGCATTTTCCGATGACCGCGAACCGGTTATCGGGTAAAAAATGCTCTAACATCTTGAATTAGAACCTATTCTTTTCCGGCTAAAGCTGACAGAAGTGTGGATTTTAGGGGCTTTCACCTCATGCGCGCTGCATCTGCCCCCGTCGCCATCATTATGGGAAGCCGGTCCGACTGGCCGACCTTGAAGGGCGCGGCCGACAATCTTACCACTCTGGGCGTCGGCTGGGAGGCCAAGGTGGTTTCGGCCCATCGAACGCCTGATCGCATGTATGCCTTCGCCAAGGGGGCAAAGGCCGCTGGATTTAAGGTGATCATTGCCGGAGCTGGCGGAGCCGCTCACCTGCCGGGTATGACGGCCGCCCTTACAGATCTACCGGTCCTTGGGGTGCCCGTTGAATCTAAGGCTTTGAAGGGCATGGACAGTCTGTTGTCCATCGTTCAGATGCCCGCCGGAATTCCGGTGGCGACCCTGGCTATTGGCGAGGCGGGGGCGAGAAATGCCGGACTACTCGCGGCGCAAATTCTCGCCCTGGGAGATCCCGCCCTGGCCGGGCGTCTTGCCGATTATCGGGCAGCCCTGACCGCTGGTGTGGCTGAGTCGGTGGAAGAGGCTGATCTGGCCATGACGCCCCTTGCTCCCGGTTCTACCCTAGGCATTCTTGGCGGCGGACAGTTAGGCCGTATGTTGGCCCAGGCGGCCGGGCGGCTGGGCTTTGATGTGGTGATTCTGGACCCCGAAGCCGACTGCCCGGCGGCGCGGGTCAGCGCCCACGTGATTTCAACGGCTTATGATGACCGCGAAGGCTTGGCTGAACTTGCACGCCGGGCCGATGTGGTGACCTTCGAGTTTGAAAATGTCCCGGCCGGGGTGCTGGACATTCTTGCCGAGCTGGGGGTGGAGACCGCCCCCTGCGCCCGGGCCCTTGCCATTGCTCAGGATCGCATCGCTGAGAAGACCTTCCTGAACGCGGCCGGCGCCCCTACCGTTGCCTTCGCGGAGGTTGACACCATTGATCATGCCCAAGAGGCGGTGAAGCGCCTTGGGGTTCCGTGCCTGATGAAGACCCGCCGGGATGGCTATGACGGTAAGGGGCAGTCCTGGATTGAGCACGTGACCGATGCGGAGGCTGTGTTTCAGGCCCTCGGGGGCCGACCAGCGATCGTAGAAGCCCCTGCAGCCTTTGTCCGTGAGCTTTCCATCATCGCTGCTCGCAGCCGTAGCGGTGAAATCGCGGTCTATCCCTTGGGGGAAAACCATCATGAAGCGGGCGTCCTACGTCGCACCCTGGCCCCCGCGACCGTGTCCAGATCCCTGACCGATCAGGCTGAGCAAATCGCCGCCCGGATCCTGACGAGTTTGGAGTATGTCGGTGTTATCGGCGTTGAGTTATTCGAACTTGAGGGCCGCCGTCTGCTGGTCAATGAGATCGCCCCGCGCGTTCATAATACCGGCCACTGGACCCAGGATGGGTGCCGGGTGGATCAGTTTGAACAACATGTCCGCGCCGTGATGGGATGGCCGCTCGGCCCCACCGAGGCGCATACCCAAATCGAGATGGAAAATCTGTTGGGCGATGAGGTGGACACCTGGCTCAAACTCGCCGCAGAGTCTGACGTAGGTCTGCATATCTACGGCAAGCGCGAGGCTAAAGCCGGTCGCAAGATGGGTCACGTCAACCGGCGAATGCGGAACTAGGTCGTAATCCGATAAGTGAAACCGGTTATCGGATCGAAGTGCGTGCTCCAAGTTTATGCGGGTGCAATCTGGGCTCCAGGCAATTTAATCACAGGTCCCGACCCCTTCTCTATCGTCTGGGGGTGGCACCCTCCGATAGGTGCGTTAATCTGTAATCTTCATGATCCCTCACGACCCCACTCTGAACCTGCCCTCACTAGAGTCCGCTGGCGCAACGCCAGTGATGGCCCAGTTTTTTGAGGCCAAGGCCCGACAGCCCGATGCCCTGGTCTTTTTCCGGATGGGCGATTTCTATGAGTTATTCTTCGAAGATGCCCGACAGGCTTCGGTAGCCCTGGGAATCACCTTGACGGCCCGGGGAAGCCACGGTGGTGCCCCCATTCCCATGTGTGGTGTGCCGGTCCATGCGGCGGAGGCCTATCTAGCCAAGCTAATCCGGGGCGGTTTCAAGGTTGCGGTCTGTGAGCAGATGGAAAATCCGGCCGACGCCAAAAAGCGCGGCTCAAAATCCATTGTTCACCGGGATGTCACCCGGGTGGTCACCCCGGGCACTTTGACGGAAGAGGGTCTGCTGGATGCCCGGGGGGCAAATCGCCTAGCCGCAGTGGCCTGGCGGGCCGGAACGGCGGCCGTGGCCAGTGTCGAACTCTCCACCGGCGAGGTCGAGGTCTGGGCCGTTACCCGGGACGGGTTGGCCTCCGCCCTTGCAGCCCTTGGGCCCTCTGAAATCCTGGTCCCGGATCGCCTGTTCGCTGAGGAGGGGCTCAACCTCATGCTGCGATCAGTGGGGGGGCTGGTACAGCCCATGCCGTCGGCACTGGCAGAACCGGGGGCGGCGGAAGCCGGTTAAAACGGCTCTATGGCGTGGACACTCTCGACGGTTTTGGCCAGTTTTCCGGGGCTGAGGTGTCGGCCCTAGGTCTTATCGCGGCTCATCTTGAAACCACCCAGGCGGGCAAGACCCCGGCCTTGAGTCCACCCCGTCGCTCTGGCGAGGCCGATGTCATGACCATCGATCCGGCCACCCGTGCCAGTCTCGAGATTGAGCGCAGCCTGTCCGGGGCACGGGACGGATCGCTGCTTGCGGTGATTGACCGAACCATAACCGCACCCGGTGCCAGGCTTCTGGCGGCCCGCCTGGCGCGACCGCTGTTGGACCCTGACCTCATCAATGCCCGTCTAGACTCGGTGGCCTGGTTCCTGGCGCAGCGAACCTCCCGGGAGGACCTTCGGGCGAGCCTTCGTGGCTTTGGCGACATGGCCCGAGCCCTGTCCCGGCTGGCGCTGGGCCGGGGCGGTCCTCGTGATCTGGCCGGGCTGAGGGCCGGTCTGTCGGCAGGTGAGACCCTATGCGCCCAATTCGCCCGCCCCGGATCGCCGCTGACGCCAGCCCCCCCCCAGGCGATCATCCAAGCTCTTGAGGCCCTAAATCTGGCCGAACATCCGGCCTTGGTCGATTTCAAGGCGGTTCTGGATGCCGGGCTTGGGGAAGACCTGCCGCTCCAGGCCCGTGACGGTGGTTTTGTTGCGCCCGGCGTCCATGCGGAACTGGATCAGGCTCGGGCTCTACGGGACGATAGTCGCCGGGTGATCCTGGGCCTGGAGGCCCAGTTGGCTGCCGACAGCGGTGTGGCTCTGAAAATCCGGCACAATGCCGTGCTAGGCTATTTTGTGGAGACAACCGCAAAGGCCGCCGAACCCCTGATGGCGGCCCCGCTCAACGCCACCTTTATCCACCGGCAGACCCTGGCTAATCAGGTGCGATTTACCACGGTGGAACTGGCGGAGCTGGACGCCAGAATTGCCCAGGCCGGGGAAAGGGCTCTGGCCATGGAGGTCGTGATTTTCGAGACCTGGCGGCAGGCGGCCATAGGGGTTGCCGATAAGATCCAGGCCGCCGCCCAGGCCGCTGCGATCCTAGATGTGGCCTCGGCCCTGGCCGAATGGGCGCAGGATGCAGGGGCCTGCCGGCCTGTGCTGGACGGGTCCACAGCCTTTGATGCGGTCGGTGCCCGTCATCCGGTGGTGGAGGCGGCCGTCAAGCGTCAGGGCGAGGCCTTTACCCCAAATGATTGCCGCCTGGATGGCGAGGGTCAGGTCGGGGCGCGACTGGCTATTGTCACCGGCCCGAACATGGCCGGTAAATCGACCTTCCTGCGCCAGAATGCCCTGCTCGCCATTCTGGCCCAGGCCGGATGTTTTGTGCCTGCGGTCAGCTTTCGGCTGGGCGTGGTTGACCGCCTGTTCAGCCGGGTGGGGGCGGGAGATGATCTTGCCCGGGGTCGTTCCACCTTCATGGCCGAGATGGTTGAGACGGCGGCCATCTTGACCCAGGCCACGCCGCGATCCTTGGTGATCCTTGATGAAATTGGTCGGGGTACGGCCACCTATGACGGCCTGGCCATAGCCTGGGCCTGCGCTGAAGCCCTGCATGAGACAAACCGCTGCCGAGGGCTATTTGCCACCCACTATCATGAACTGGCGGTCCTTGAGGATCGGCTCGCCCATGTGACCAACCTGTCTTTGAAAGCCAAGGAGTGGAACGGCGACCTGATTTTCCTGCATGAGACCCGTCCTGGACCGGCCGATCGCTCTTATGGCGTCCAGGTGGCCAAGCTGGCCGGGGTTCCGCCCGCCGTGGTCGCCCGGGCGCGGGAGGTGCTGGATCGGTTGGAGCGTGAAGCCGGGGCCCGGCCCATCTGGAGAGCCTGCCCCTATTTTCGGGTGCCGTACCGGCGGCGACGCGGGCTGGACCTAGCCCGGTGGAGGTCGCCCTGGCTGAGCTTGACCCCGACAGTATGAGCCCGCGCGAGGCGATGGCCGCCCTTTATCGGTTAAAAGGCCTGACCGTTTGAACGGGAAAATCCTGATGGTCGATGTGGATGGCGTCATCGTCCATCCGGTTCATCCAGGCGGCTGGGCCGCGCAGATCGAGGGCGATTTGGGGATCACCAAGGTGGCGCTCGAAACTGGTTTTTTAGGCCCCACTGGCAGGCCATCATACACGGTCGGGCCGATCTGCATGAGGTGCTGGAGGAGGTTCTCCTTAACATCGCACCACACCTGAACGCTAAGGTGCTTATGGACTACTGGTTTAGGAATGACGGGCGGCTGGACGAGGCCTTGCTGGCCGATCTGGCGGCGCTCCGGGCGCAGGGAACAGTCATGCACCTTGCGACGGTGCAGGAGCATCATCGCGCCCGGTATCTCTGGAATACACTGGGTCTGAACGCCCGTTTCGACGCCCTGCACTATGCCGCAGACCTGGGGGCTGCCAAGCCTGACCTAGCCTTTTTCCAAGCCATTGAGGCCAAGACCGGCCGACCATCGCAGGATCACCTCCTGTTGGACGACCGGCAGAATAACCTGGACGGGGCCCTGGCGGCAGGATGGTCCGCAGTGCTCTGGAACCGAACCCAGACTCTGGCTGAGGTTCTGGCGATTTAATTCGTCTTGGGCGGCTTGGCGCTCAGATCCATGATCAATTTGGTCAATAAGTAGAGCCGGGGCGTTACAGAGTTCAGGTCCACCCACTCCTTATCGGTGTGGAAGTTACCGCCGACGGGGCCAAGGCCATCCAAGGCTGGCGTGCCCGCCTCGTGGGACAGGGCGGACTCCGAAGCACCGCCATTGCCGCCGGTGCCGAGGCTGAGCCCGATCCCGGCATAGATTGCCTGAGCCCGGGCCGCCAGGGCGTCGGTCATCGGATTATTAGGCAGGGGTGGGAACGAGGTTTCCCGGGTCACCGTGACCTTGGTGTCGGGAATGATCGTGGTCTTGGCCGCCTCGCGAAAGGCAGTCTCCACCCGATCAAGGTCGGCCTTCTCACGGATGCGGACATTGATTTGCGCCCGAGCGTTTTCCGGAATGATATTATAGCGGCTTCCGGCCTGAAGAATGGTCAGGTTAGCGGTCAGGCCCTGGCCGGTGTGAGGCAGGGCATCGACCACGGCCAGCTGGTGGATCAGCTCGACGGCGGCATTGCGACCGTCCTGCGGGGCGACCCCGGCGTGGGCCGGGCGACCCTTGACGTCGATGTCTATGGTGGCGCTGCCCTTGCGCCACACGGTCACCAGATCGGGGGCATCGCCGGGTTCGAGATTGAGCTCGACATCGTGGGTTTTGACCAGTCGGTCGATTAAGGCCCGGGTTCCGGGTGAGCCGCGCTCCTCGCTGGTCTCGATCAGCAGGGTCAGGGTCCCGAAGTCCTTAAAGCCCTGATCTTTAAGAATTTGTAGGGCGGTAATGGCCTGAACCACCCCACCTTTTTCATCGCCGACGCCCGGACCTGTGATCCGGTCGCCCTCTTGCTTGAACGACCAGTTGCCCACCGTGCCGGGATCGAAGACCGAATCTATATGACCGATCAGCAGGATGCGGGCCTTGCCGGTGCCCTTCAGGGTCGCCACCAGATTTTCAGGCAGGTCTGGGGCCTCTGCCGGTAGACTCTCGACATTCGCCCCCAAGGCCTTGAGCCTGGGGATCAGGATTTGCGCGACCTTACGACCACCTTCGACGTCGCCTGTGCCGGAGTCGATATTGACGACGGATTTCAGCAGCTCCAACTGGGCCGGACGAGCCGCTTCAGCAGCAGCCCAGATCTTAACGTCCCGGCCTTTCGCAACAGCCTGGGGTGCGGCCTGCACGCTCGTTGCCAATAGCCCCCACATAGCAAGCCAAGCCAGTCCGGATCGCGTCATCTTCGTTTCTCCAAATTCGCACGGGGACCTTGGCTGACCCATAGGTAAGCGTCTAGGCCTGCTTCCAGGGGCGAGTCCGTCGCACCGGCGTTGCCAGCCGATAGTCCACATAGGTCTTGTCGAAGTTCGGGCCGTAGAAGGGGTCGTTGTCGAGAACCTCACCCCAACGCCGACGCATATAGGCGATCTCCCGGCGGAACCGGTCAATGAACTCTGGGGCCAGGTCGTGCCCGCGGGAGGCGGACTCCAGGTGATAAAGGGTTGCCCGGGGTGTCCAGATCACCTGATAGCCCAGGGCCCCGATCTTGAGGCACAGATCGACATCATTGAAAGCCACAGCCAGATTGGTTTCATCAAAGCCACCGGCCTGAAGAAAGACCTCCTTGCGCACGGCCATACAGGCGGCCGTCACGGCTGAGACATTGCGAGCCAATCGCAAGTGATTGAAATAGCTTTTCGAAATTGAACGCGCCCCCGCATAGAGGTGGCCAGCCACAGGGTCCTCGCCGATTAAGCCGCCGACCCCCAACACTACCCCGCCATGCTGTACCCTGCCGTCGGAATAGAGCAGACCTACCCCTACGGCCCCGACCTCCGGGCGTACAGCCTGGGCGACCATTTCTTTCAACCAGTCGGGCTGAATGACAGCAACATCATTGTTCAGGAACAGCAGGACCTCGCCCTTAGCATGGTTTACGGCCATATTATTGATGGCCGAATAGTTGAACGGTCCTGGTGCCGGCAGGATCCGGACCCGCTTGTCTTTGGTCAGATGCTTGAAGAGGGCGTGGGTTTCCGGTTCGATACTGTCATTGTCGATAATGATCACATCAAGCGGTTGGTATTTGGTCTGCTTCAATACGCCTTCAACGCACTGTTTCAATAGTTCGGCACGATCCCGGGTGGGGATGAGGACGGACACCAAAGGGGGGGGACTGGGCAGGGGGCGCTTGATGCTGAGATAGGCGGGCGCATTGGGCAGGGGGGTGACAACAGCCCCCTTTACGCCAGTGCGCTCCAGATGTTCGGTTACGGCCTTCCGGGCGGCGCTCAGGCATTGATCCAGAGCCGACTCCGAGAACGACTTCGCCGCCGTTCTCTGTCGCCAGTGATAGAGAATAGCCGGAATATGCGCAATCTGGTCGGCCGGGACACGCTCGGCAATGCGAAGAGCCAAGTCATAGTCCTGGCTGCCCTCAAACCCCAACCGTGCGCCACCCAGGTGTAGGACACGCTCGCGGCGGGCAAGACACAGGTGCTTGATCATGTTTTGACCAAGCAGGAGTTCCGGATTCCAGCCGGTCTTGAAGTGAGGGTCAAACCGACGACCATTTTCGTCGATCTTGTCCTCGTCGGAATAGATTAGCTCAACCTTCGGGTTCGCCAAAATTTCCGCCGCCGCTTCGAACAGCGCGTGAGGTGGCAGAATGTCATCATGGTCCATGAAGGCCACAAAGTCGCCGGTTGCCAGACTGAGCGCGGAATTGGTCGCTGCGCTGATATGGCCATTGGTCTTGCGCCGTAGGATCTTAATGCGCGAATCTGCGGCGGCCTGATCCTGCAGTATGGCCCAAGTTGACTCGCCCGGTGACGCGTCGTCGGCTATACAAAGTTCCCAGTGGGGATAGAGCTGAGCGCGGACTGACTCTATGGCCTTGATGAGAAATTCCGGTGTTGTGGCATAAACCGGCATGATCACGGAAATCTGTGGCGGGGCAGGGATTGCCGCCACCCGATCAGCGATGTCCTGGCGATCCGCCTCACTCAAGGTATCGTTGTCCAGGATCCAGCGTTCATACTCATAGGCCGTCATATAGTGCTCTTCGAGCACCGCCTTGATAAAGATTGCGGCCAGTCGGTATCGGGATGCACGAACGGCCAGGGCGTGCATGGGTCTGTGCAGCCAGGGCCGCTGACGGATCCAGGCGAGGAGGCTGACGGCAATGGGCCGGGTAAGCTGCCAGAGGCGTTCCTTCAGCGGCACATTTTTTTGAATCATGCGAGCATTCCGTTGATACCCCGCCACACCGTCAGGTC
This sequence comes from Phenylobacterium zucineum, assembly GCA_002221445.1. Taxonomy (GTDB): domain Bacteria; phylum Pseudomonadota; class Alphaproteobacteria; order Caulobacterales; family Caulobacteraceae; genus Phenylobacterium; species Phenylobacterium zucineum_B. The sequence goes on from NMUI01000259.1 coordinate 13,426, forward strand.
TGGGCGAGAAGCTGGTCCAGATTCTTGATGCTCGTGACCGGCGATGCGACGCCGCCTTCCATACGCATGACCTTGTTGCAGTACAACCGGATCAAGTCCATGTCATGTGAGGCCAGGACCAGAATACCCGCCCGCTCTACCAGGCTGAGCAGGCGCTGGTGGGCGATTTTTTGAAACTCTGCATCACCGACCGCGATCCATTCGTCCATCAGTAGAACATCGGCGTCGACAGCTGTGGCGACCGCAAAGGCCAACCGCGCCGCCATACCCGCAGAATAGGTCTTAAGCGGCATAGCCAGGAAAGGACCCAGGCCGGTGAATTTGCCGATCTCTTCCATTTTGCCGTCGATGTCTTTGGCGCTCAACCCGGCAATCCGTCCGCGCAGACGAATGTTCTCCAGCCCCGTAGCCGAGGGGTCGATACCAAGGCTGAGGTCCAGCAGAGGGGCAATGCGACCCTTCACCTCAATCTGTCCTTCATCTGGTTCATAAGCACCAGACAGGGCCCGCAACAGGGTGGTCTTCCCCGATCCATTGTGTCCGATCAGGCCCAAGCGGTCGCCGGCCTTCAAGGTCATGGACAGACCGCTAATGGCGGTGACCTCGGCTGAACCGTGATGCGATTGACTCAGGCGACCGCCGATCGCCACCCGGGCGAGGTGTTTTTTGAGCGACTTGGCATCCACCCCATAGACCGGAAAACGCAGGGTGAGATCCGTGACAGTGACGGAGACCGGAGGGGCCTTCATAGGTAATGCACAATCCGTCGGCGGGTGAGGGCGAACAGCGAGAAGGTCAGGGCCCAGCCGATCACGGCCATCGCCACCAGAACCACATAGGTCTGAAGGGCAGGCCGAGCACCCAGCAGCGGTCCCCGGATTGCGTCCAGCATATGGAAGAAGGGATTGTAGATCAGGACCAGTTTCATCATCGGGCTATGGAAATCTGGCTTCCAGAACACCGGGGTCATGAACATGGAAAATTGCATCACTGACGTGACGATCTGAGGAATGTCGCGGAACCGGGCGGAGGAAATTGCCACAGCCAGACTGAGCCAGGAGACGTTCAGTAGAGTCAGAACCAGACCAACAAAGGCGAGGGGCAGATTCATAGTCCGCCAATAGCCGAACCAGACCAGCACGGCGACAATGATGATCAGGTGATGCAGCAGGGTCACCAGATTGCGCAGCAGGGTCCGCCAGACAAAGGTGAACATGGGCAGGGCGGTCTGACTGAGCATCCCCGAGGCGTGAACAAAGGTTTCGCACCCCTCGATGATAACCAGGGAAATCATCCCCCAGAACACAATCCCCAGGGCCACGAAGGGCATGGTCTCCTGAAGGGAAATGTGCTGCAATTCTGAATAGAGAAAGCCTATACCCAGAACCATAAAGGCCATGGACAGGGTAATCCAGAACGGCCCAAGGATGGAGCCTCGATAGCGCGACACCACATCATGCGAGGCCAGCGACCAGGCCAGACCTAGCTTGGGGCCGGACGCCCGAAGGTCGGCAAAGGCCATGGCAAATTCGTGCAAACTGCCCCGGCGACCTGTTCGCAGCATGTGTTGGGCAGGTTGCATTCGGTCTCCAAGGCGGGGGTCGCTGGTAACAGGTCGCATTTTGTGGCGCAAGCATGGCACCAGGACCTGTTTTCGACTCAAAGTGGACGGCGGTAGGACGTCCATGCTAGCCGACGGGTGGAAAGTCCATGTCCTCGATCAAAACCGACCCCCCGCAAAGGCGGCCCGCCGAACGGCGCAAGCGCGCCGGAATGATCCTCGGCTCAGGGAAACCGGGGTGTGGCTGATCGTGCCCTGCTACAAGGTCAAGGCGCACATAGGTCGGGTTTTGACCCGGGCACCAGACTGGATTGAGGGCATTGTCTGCGTTGACGACGCCTGCCCGGAAAATTCCGGCGACTTTATCGAAGCGACCAATGCCGATCCTCGGGTCCGCGTGCTGCGCCTGCCCCAAAACTGCGGCGTTGGCGGGGCCACCCTGGCAGGATATGCGGAAGCTGACCGCCTGGGTGCACGCATTTTGGTCAAGGTCGATGGCGATGATCAGATGGACCTCAGCTATCTGACTCCCCTGATCGCGCCCATTGTGCTGGGAGAGGCAGACTATGCCAAGGGCAACCGGTTCACCTCGATCAGCCATCTCAAAGCCATGCCGGCCATACGGATATTCGGTAATGCGGTTCTGAGTTTTGCCGCCAAGGTCAGTACCGGCTATTGGAATGTTTTTGATCCGACCAACGGCTTTACAGCCATTGAAGCCAGCGTCGCCCGCAGGATTATGGAAAAGTCGGTGTCGCAAAGATTCTTTTTTGAGACCGACCTGCTCTACCATCTGGGTACCTTGCGGGCTGTGGTTCGTGACGTCCCCATGCCAGCGCGCTATGGAGATGAGATTTCCAATATCCGGATCGGCGCCGTCATCGGTCCCTTTGCGGGTAAGCACCTGACCAACTTCCTACAGCGGATCCTGGGTCAGTATTTCGTGCGGGATTTCAATATCGCCACCATTGAACTCCTGGCTGGCCTCGCCCTGTTCAGCTTCGGCATGATTTACGGTCTGCACCGGTTGGCTGTGCGGGACCTGCATCAGGCGGCCTCTGCCGGCGTGGTCATGACAGCGGCCCTGCCGGTGATTGTCGGTGTGCAGTTCCTGCTTCAGGCCTTGAATTACGATGTCCTGAATGTTCCGAGCCGTGCCATCCACCCCTATTTGCGGGCGATTGAAAGGCTTGAGACCCGATGAGTTTGAGCCTCAAGGATGCAGTCCTCTGTTCGGTCTTTGCTGTGGCCCTGCCGGTTGGGCAGATGCTGTTTAAGATGGCGGCCATTGCCAATGCCCGTCTGAACGGTCCAATCATTCTGCGGTTGCTGAAAAACCTGCCCCTCATGAGCGCCTTTGCCTGGTATGGGATTACGGCCCTGTTCTGGTTTTATGTTCTAACCCGGGTGCCGCTCTCGACCGCCTACGCCTTTTCCATGGTGGGCTCGGCCCTTGTACCGATCATGGCGTGGGCGCTCTTCAAGGAGTCCCTGAACGGGCAGATGGCGGTGGGCTTTGTGATCATTCTTGTCGGCTTGGTGATTGTTGCCCGGGCGCGCCCGGCCTAGGGCCTGTTCTCTTTAGACGGAAAC
>NMUI01000035.1 GCA_002221445.1 Phenylobacterium zucineum
CACTTATCGGAACGCACTCTATGACCGGGGATCAGACACATCTGACGACATCCATCACGGCAGCGGCACTTGATCGTCGTGGGACCGGGATCTCATTCAAAGAGTTAGCGCGTGTTTCGATCCGATAACCGGGCCCTGCTTAAAGTCCCGTCAGGCCACCTGTTGAGCTTTTACCCGATCACCTTTGAATACCCTGACCTTGAAGCTGACCTGAGTGCCTTGCCCATGAACGCTTTGCATGTCCAATTCGCCGCCGTGAAGTTCGACCAAGGACTTGGTCAAGGCTAGGCCCAGGCCCGTGCCCTGCACGGTCTTGGAGTGCTGGCTCTCGACCTGGACAAACGGTTGGCCGAGGCGCTGCAGGTCATCCTGAGTGATGCCGATTCCCGTATCTTCCACCGAGATTTTTATATATTCACCAAGCTTGTCATAGATCGGCTCTGCCCGAAGGGTGACCGTTCCACCGCGCGGTGTGAATTTCACGGCGTTGGATAACAGGTTAATCAGGATCTGCTTCAGGGCCCGGTAATCCGCCTCAATCTCGGGAAGATTCTCGGGTATGGCGACACACAATTGAAGGTCTGCGGCTTCGGCCCGATTGCGCATAAGCCGCGAGACGTCCTCGGCAATATCTTCCAGCAGTACGGGCTCCAGACGGAGCGACATTTTCCCGGCTTCGATCTTCGACATATCCAGAATGTCGTTGATGAGGGCCAACAGATGTTGGCCAGAGGTCAGAATATCGACGGCATAACCCGCATAGCGGGGGTCCCCCAAGGGGCCGAACATTTCCTGGGACATAATTTCAGAAAACCCATTGATGGCGTTCAATGGGGTTCTCAGCTCATGACTCATATTCGCCAGGAATTCGCTCTTGGCCCGGTTGGCGGCTTCTGCCTTGACCTTTTCGCCCTCATACTTGCGCGCAAGGTCAGAGAGCTGGATCTTGCTCTGTTCGAGACTGTTAATGGCCTTTTGAAGCTGCTCTTCATTGATCCGGCGCGCTTCTTCCTGGTGTTTGATGGCTGTGATGTCGGCAGCCGTCATAACCAAGCCGCCTTCCGCCGTACGGCGTTCTGATATTTGCAGCCAACGCCCATCATTCAATTCGGCTTCACGAATGCCTTTGCGGCCTTCTTCCGGCTGGATCTCCCGGCGGATAGCGGCCTTGGCGCGGTGGGAGATATTTCGATAGTGAGCACCGGACTCGAGGCCTTGACCGTCTAAGGAAAAATAATCCCGGTAATTGCGGTTCCACATCAGCAGGCGCCCCTTGCGATCCCAGAGCACAAAGGCTTCCGAGGTACTTTCAATCGCATCGCGAAGGCGGGTTTCAGCGGCCTGCGCTCGGGCCTGAGCGTTGCGTTCCTCCGTCACGTCGAGAGCCACACCAATAATGCGTGTAAAGCCCCGGGTTGTTTTTCCGAAGGCCTGTCCACGGGCATCGACCCAGGTTGCGCGGCCATCATCTGTGGCCATGGCCCGGAAAGAAACATCGAAACCCCCGTACTCGGAGGCCGCCGCCAGCGCGTGTCTTACCCGATCGCGGTGTTCTTCGGCGACCCGGGCCATAACCTCTTCGCCGGACACGACACCACCACCGCCCCAGCCCAGGATCGCGCCTGTGACATCGGACATGTACATCTGGTCGGCTTCAAGATCCCATTCCCAAATACCGCAGCGGGCGGCCTCCACCGCCAGGCGGAAGCGATGTTCGGAATCAACGAAATCTTTATGCGCGGCTTCCGCCTTAAGGCTCTGGGTTATGAGCAGTATGCCCAACAGGATTGAGGCCCCCCAAACCGCCAGCAGTCGACCCAGCTCGAGCTGCAAGGATCGAATTTCGTTGGGTACAGCCGGTGCTGTGGCCACCGCATAGAGGGTCCCGCCGAGGGCCGGGCGGGCAGCGACATTCATGGCGCGACCATCGGGAAGTCGCCCAAGCGCCAAGCCACCGTCAAGATTGAGGTCCTTCGGCTCAAGCCCCAGCGCCGTGCTTAATTGATCGCCTTGCGCTGCGCTGTCCGACACGGCCACAAGCGCGCCTTGCGGGGTTACTACCATTTCAGCCTTGTCCTTGGCGAACCAGGCTGAAAGACGAGCCGGATCTCCGGCCACAATCACACGTCGGACCCCCTTGAGGGTATGTGTCGCAGCCGCTGCAGCCAGGCCTGACTTGCCCGCCTGCCATGGCCCCAGCCAGACATCTTTGGCAGAGGACTCCGCCCTATTGTTCAGCTCCAGCCAATTTATGCCCCTGTCATTGCCGGTCGTTGCAATAACGCCTTGCCCATCAACCACCGCCATGGCCAGGCCCATACCAGCCGTGGCCGCCAGCCCCGTTTTGATGGCATCGGAGGGTTGTTGAACGTCATCTCGAATGAGGCTGCGCGCAGCCAGAACCCCGCCGCGCAGATCGGCCGCTTCTTCATCGAGCCGTGCGGCCAGAGTTTCGGTCCGGTGACTGAGAGCCTGCTGAGCCAGGGTTCCCGGTTGCGGCTGGGTAACGACCTTGTAGACCGCAAACATAGTATAGATGGTGAAGACCAGCAGGGCCGCCAGGGTGGTTGAGCGAGTTAGGCCCTGGGTCGGCGCAGAATAGACGTCGGGATGAGCCCGGCGGTCGCCGGTTTGGCGCCTCCTGCTCCTCATTCCAACGAATTCGTTGCTGTCGGCCAAGGCCTAACGCTCCCAAAGTGATGGCCGAGTCACCCCCACAACGCCGAGTCTATCTGTCGCAGCACACGCCGTCACGGTCCGATAGGCGATCAGGGTGTCAGACACTTGTGCCGGATCTGTTTCGATCAGGATCGCCTGCCGGGCTTAAGTGGCAGAGATTTCAAACCTTCTGTCCGTCCGCCAGGGCCTTGGCGACCAGCTCCGTGACATTCTTTGAGAGTCCCGGTGTCTCGGAAATACGCCTGAGCTGAGTTCGCATCAGGTGGCCGAGTTCGGGAATATAACGCCGCCAGCTGCCGAGGGACTCAACCATCCGCGCGGCGGTCATCGGATTAAACCGGTCGACAGCCAGGATTTGATCGGCCAGGAAGCGGTATCCTGACCCGCTGGGGTCATGAAAATTGACCAAGTTGGCCGCTGCAAAAGTTGAAACCAGGGCGCGAAGCCGGTTGGGATTTGTCTGATCAAACGCTGGGTGGACGGTAAGGCCCAAAACCCGTCCCAGGGCACCCGGGCCAGGGTCCCGGGCTTGCAGGGCAAACCATTTATCGATCACCGGATGTTCGGCTTTCCAACGTTCATAAAAGTCAGCCAGGGCGGCTTCGAAAGCTATACCGCCAAGGTTCATCAGCGCGTTCAGGCCGCCCATAGCGTCTGTCATATTTAAGGCGGCGCGATAATGCCCCTCCGCAAGATCGGCCACATCTGGTCTGGGATTGGCGGTCAGGAGGTCCAGCACGGCATTTCTGAGCGCCCGGTGCCCAGCGCTGGCCGTATCAGGGGAAAATTCGCCGGGGTCCTGGAGACGGGTGTGCATACGCTTGAGGTCATCAGCCAGATGAAGCGCCAATCTCTGTCTGAGGGCTTCTCGCGCGGCATGAATAGCGGCGGGGTTCGCAGGTTGGTAGGCCAGGGCCAGATCAGCTTCCGAGGGCAGGCCGAGCAGCAGGGCCTTGAACGCAGGCTCCGAGGCCTGATCGGAGAGCGCCCGTTCTATGGCATGAGCATACCGTTCCTCACCCACCTCGTCAGGCTTGCCGGCGGCACGGCAGATGACGAGGTCGCGGGCCAGGTCCTGACCCGCTTCCCAACGGTTGAAGGGATCTGAGTCACCGGCCAATTGAAGATAACGGTCTTTGGGAGCGGCATCTGTAGTGAGTCCGACCGGAGCTGAAAACCCGCGTAAGGCAGAGATAACCGGGGCAGACTCAACGCCGGTGAGGGTGATCTGGGCCTCGGCTTTATCTAAGATCACGACGGTTTCATCCACCGCCTGACCCAACCGCTCGAACGCCATCAATCTGCCGTCTGAATCCAATAGGCCCAGTCGAACCGGTATCGGCAGGGCGCGTTTGGTGGGTTGACCTGGTGTGGCGTCAGTCTGCTGAGATAAGGTGATTACCAAAGTCTTGGTGTTCGCATTGTAGGTGTGTTTGAGGTCTATTTGCGGCGTTCCGGCTTGTTCGTACCAGGCAAAGAGGTCCGAGAGGTCCTGCCCGGTGACCTCGGTGAAACAGCGGATAAATTCTTCGACTGTGGTGGCGTGACCGTCCCAGCGATCAAAATAAAGATTCATGCCTTCGCGGAATTTGTCAGCCCCGATCAGGGTTTTCAGCATCCGAATAATTTCGGCACCCTTCTCATAGATGGTCGCTGTATAGAAGTTGTCGATTTTCAGATAGCTTGAGGGTCTGACCGGATGGGCCAGGGGGCCTTGATCTTCGGCGAACTGGCGGGCCCGCAGGGCTTTTACATCCTTGATCCGCTGAACCGCGTGTCCGCGCATATCGGCTGAAAAGCTCTGATCCCGGAAGACGGTGAGACCTTCTTTAAGGCATAGTTGAAACCAATCGCGGCAGGTAATGCGATTACCGGTCCAGTTATGGAAATACTCGTGAGCGACGACACCTTCGATCCGCTCATAATCGAAATCCGTGGCCGTTTCGGCATCGGCCAATAACAAGGAAGAATTGAATATATTCAAACCCTTGTTTTCCATGGCGCCGAAGTTGAAGTCGCGGACGGCGACGATCATGAAAAGGTCCAGATCATATTCCCGGCCAAAAACGTCTTCATCCCATCTCATGGCGCGCTTGAGGGCATCCATGGCGTAGGTCGCCCGCGCCGCCATACCCGGATCGACATAGATCTTCAGATCGACCTTACGGCCGGTCATGGTGATGAAGGTATCTGCCAGGACGTCCAGTTCACCCGCCACCAGGGCAAAGAGGTAGCAGGGCTTGGGGAAGGGGTCGTTCCAAACCGCATAATGGCGACTGCCGGCCAGTACCCCGGATTCGACTAAGTTGCCGTTCGACAATAGGTGGCGAAAGCCCTTGTCGGCCTCAATTCTGACAGTGAAACGGCTCAGGACATCCGGACGGTCCAGATACCAAGTGATCTTACGAAAACCCTCGGCTTCACATTGGGTACAGAAGCGGCCCCCTGACATATAGAGGCCATCCAACGCCTTATTGGCCTCGGGATCGATTTCGACCTCGGTCTCAAGACAGAAGCGTGTGGGCAGGTCTTTGATGGTCAGGCCTTCAGCATCAATCTGGTACTCGGACTCAGATAGGCTGCGTCCGTCAATGGCGACGGAGATTGATGTCAGCCGCTCGCCGTTCAGGATCAGGGGGGCTGCGTGGTCTCCGTTCCGCCGTATCGCTAAACGGGCGCGGACCCTGGTGGCGTTCGGTGCCAAATCGAACCGGAGGCTGACCTCGTCGATCAGATAGGCTGGCGGACGATAGTCGGTGAGGTGGATTGGCTGGGGGATGTCTGTGCGCATGGGCTGAAACCTAGGTGATCCAGATTGATTGAGCGAGGACCTCGTTCACAACAACACCACCCATTCTCAATTTTTCCTGACCGAACATGTTTTCAAACAGTTGTTTGAGTTGGATCAAGGCAGGGTTAATCCATGGACCTAGACCCATGCTCAGGCGGCGATCTCTCACTCGACCGCAGAATGGGGAAAAGTACATGACAAAATTTCAATTCGGACTGGCCCTTTGCGGGGCTCTGGCCATCACCGGGGCGGCTTCGGCGCAGGAGTTTCAGGGCAAGCACGCCGGCCTTTTTATGTTGCAGACCCGGATCACCGATGTTGCGCCGGCCGCAGGTGACCCCATCAATACCGCAGCGGGGGCGGCGACCGGTCTGAAGGCCGAGGTTAAGTCCAGCATCGTGCCGACCGTGGGGCTTGTTTACTTTCTGACGGATAACATTGCAGGTGAGCTGATCCTCGGCACCTCCAAACACGATATTAAGGCGGTCGGTGGGGGCACAAATCTTAAGGTTCATGACACCTGGGTTCTGCCCCCGGTGGTTGCCCTCCAATATCACTTTGCGCCAGCGGCCAGGGTCAGCCCGTATGTGGGTGCGGGTCTCAACTACATGCTGTTTTATGGTGGCAAGGATTACAACGGCTTCAAGGTGAAGGTGAAGGATGGCCTCGGCTATGCGCTCCAGGCCGGTGTCGATGTGGCGATCAAGGATAACTGGAGTGTCAATCTCGACGTCAAGAAGGTCTATTTCAACACCAAGGCCAACATCAACGGCGGTGCCCTGACATCCAAAGTCAATCTGGACCCTTGGGTTGTCTCTGCTGGCGTCGGCTACAAGTTCTAAAAAGTCTGCCCCGACTGAACCCTGGAGCCCTTGACGGGCTCCAGGGTTTTTCGTGCCTGCCGATTGGCTCTTCACAGGCGGACGCACTCAGGATTTAGTACCACGAATAACATGGTCGGTCCTCGGGGAGGCTATGGTGGGGGAAGGTATGATGTTTGTGAGGGCTTCCGGGCTGAGATATTTGGGAGCCGTGGCTCTGGTCGGGGCGCTTCTGACGGGGGTTGCGTGGAGTGGTGGTCGTCCGGCCGATGGCAAGCCGTCCCCGGCGGTCCCAGCGAAGCCGGCTAGGGCCTCCCACCTTCCGGGCTATAATCTCGACCGGAACGCTTATTTCGGCGATCTTCATGTCCATACCTATCTTTCCAACGACGCCTACATCTTCAATGTGCGCCGTACACCCGATGACGCCTATCGCTTTGCCCGGGGTGAGGCGATCGGTCATGCCGGTGGCTTTGATATTCGACTGGCCGGCGGCCCATTGGATTTTGTCGCGGTCACCGACCACGCTGAATTTATGTCGGCCATCCGAGAGGCGGCAAAGCCCGATACGCCCCTACACGCCTTGCCGTTTACCCAGGGCCTTTTCAGCACCGACCCTGCTCAGATCCAGAAGGCCTTCACCGCCTTTGCGGTGGGGCGGCAAACCGGAAGTCTCCCGAAAGAGTTTAACAATCCCGATATTGTATCCCGAGCCTGGAAAGAGGTCCAAGAGGCCGCCGCTCGCAACAATCAGCCTGGAAAATTCACGACCCTGGTGGGCTATGAATACACCTCGGCCCCGGGCGGGCGAAACCTGCACCGCAATGTGATCTTTCGGTCGGCCAAGGTTCCCGATCTGCCGTATTCCTCGTCAGAGTCCGCCGATCCTGAAAATCTCTGGCGAACCATGGACATTTGGCGTGGCAAGGGCATTCAGGCCCTGGCCATTCCGCACAATGCTAATGGTAGCGATGGGTTGATGTTTGACTCCGTGCGGATGAACGGTCAGTCGATTGACCGGGCTTATGCGGAATTGCGGGCGCGCAACGAGCCGCTAACCGAAATCACTCAGATAAAGGGGACATCGGAAACCCATCCGACCCTGTCGCCCAATGACGAATGGGCGAATTTCGAGATCATGGATTCCTATATCGGTCGCGACATTAAGGTGACCAAGTTTGCGGGTAGCTATGTTCGGCGTGCGCTGGAAGATGGTCTGCTCATGCGGGACAAGCTCGGGATCAACGGGTTCAAGCTGGGTTTTATCGGATCGTCCGACACACATAATGCCGCGCCCGGCAGCGTGGAGGAGCCGAATTACTTCAGCAAGGTCGGTCGGACGGATGGGACAGCCGACCTGCGCCGCTCCATCCCACCTTATGGGGCCAGGACCTGGGATGGGGTTCCGATGCCGGATCCCAAGGCCCCGACGGTTCCGCCGTCCAGCCTGGGGGGCCAGCGGTTTAGCCGGGGTTTGGGCGGAGGAAAATTCTCGAGACGCGATCTTCGCTGCCCTGAAGCGCCGGGAGACCTTTGCCACCTCGGGGCCACGCATCCGGGTGCGGTTTTTGCCGGCTACTCCTTCCCTGCGGATCTGACCCAGCGCACGGACGCCGTGCATCAGCCTATGCCCGGGGCGTGCCCATGGGCGGCGATCTGATACCGTCTAAGGGTAAGGCACCAAGCTTCCTGGTCTGGGCCGTGCGCGATCCGTCATCGGGCTTTCTGCAGCGGGCGCAGATCGTCAAGGGCTGGATCGAAAACGGGGCGGCCAAGGAGCGCGTGTTTGACGTGGCTTGTTCGGATAACCTGGCCCTGGACCGGACCTCATGGCGCTGTCCTGCCAACGGGGCAGGGGTTGATCTGACCACCTGCCGGCCCGACCGGTTTAGGGGCGATGTCGAGCTGAAGACCCTGTGGACGGACCCCAGTTTTAACCCTAAGCAGCGGGCCTTCTACTATGTCCGAGTTCTTGAAAATCCGTCCTGTCGCTGGTCCACCTGGGATGCCCTGCGCAATGGGACCCCACCCAACCCTTCCATGCAGGCAACGATTATGGAGCGGGCCTGGTCATCGCCCATTTGGTATGAGCCTGCCGCCTAGGGGGATTGCGTGCAGGCTCGGGGTGTGAGGGGCCCATTCCCGTCAAAGACGGCCCGATCCGAAAGCTATGATTTGTTGACGCCAAGTCAATCTTCCCTTCGACCCGGCAAGGCGCGTATGGTCCCGTTCAAGACCACAAAGGACCGGTCGGTGCCGGGTGAGGGCGGAAATGAATTTCGACTTTTCAGACGACCAGAAATTTCTCAAAGTCGAGGCGCGAAAGTTCCTTGAAGCCAATTGTCCGCCCTCTCAGGTGCGGAAGGTGCTGGAGGATGAGGCCAAGGCCTATGATGCCGACCTGTGGAAGGCCGTTGCCGCTCAGGGCTGGCTGGGTGCCGCCATCCCGGAGGCTCATGGCGGCTTGGGCCTGGGCCATCTGGAACTCTGTGTGATTGCCGAAGAGCTGGGCCGGGTTGTGGCCCCGATCCCCTTTGCCTCGACGGTCTACATGCTGGCCGAGGCCATCATGTTGGCGGGTAGCGAAGCGCAGAAGGCGGCCTATCTGCCTAAAATCGCGGCGGGCGAAATCATCGGCTGTCTGGCGACCTCGGAAGGCCCGGGGGCAATGTCTGCGGCCACGGTTTCAGCTGCGGTTGAGGGGGGTAAGCTTTCGGGGGTTAAGATCCCGGTGACGGACGGCGATATTGCCGATGTCGCCCTGGTGCTGGCCAAGGAAGGCGGACGTCCCGGCCTATACCTCGTGGACCTGACAGGTGTAGGACGCGAGCCGCTCAAAACCCTGGACCCGACCCGGGATGCTGCCAAGCTGACCTTCACCGGGGCCAACGCCGAACGTCTGGGCGATGCGGGCGAAGGCTTTAACCTGCTGGAGCAGATCCTCGACCGCGCGGCGGTGCTCCTGGCCTTCGAACAAACGGGCGGGGCTGACCGCAGCCTGGAAATGGCCAAGGATTACGCTCTGGAGCGCTATGCCTTCGGCCGCACCATAGCCGGCTATCAGGCCATCAAGCACAAGCTGGCCGACATGTATGTGAAAAATGAACTGGCTCGTTCCAACGCCTATTACGGGGCTTGGGCGCTTAATACCGACGCGGCCGAACTGCCCATCGCCGCCAGTGCCGCCCGGATTGCCGCCTCGGAGGCCTTCTGGTTTGCGTCTAAGGAAAACATCCAGACCCATGGCGGCATTGGTTTTACCTGGCAGATGGATTGCCACTTCTACTATCGGCGGTCCCGCCAGCTATCCCTGGTGGCCGGTGCGCCCCGTGTCTGGAAGGAACGCCTTGTCAGCCACCTCGAACGCCGCAACGCGGCGCTTAAGGGAGATTGTAATTATGGATTTCAACGATTCACCCGAAGAAGCTGCCTACCGCGCCCAGGTGAAAACTTGGCTGGAAGCCAATGCCCCCAAGGCCCATCTGGGGTCTGATCCTGAAGGGTCAGATTCCCTGTCCGCGTCCCGAGCCTGGCAGGCCAAGAAGGCGGCGGCGGGCTATGCCTGTATCACCTGGCCTAAGGAATGGGGCGGTCAAGGCGGAACACCCTTGCAGAGCGTGATCTTCGGACAGGAAGAAGCCAAGTATCCGATTCCGGGCAATCCTTTCCAGATCGGTCTGGGCATGTGCGTGCCCACTGTCATGAATTTCGCTGATGAGGCCACCAAGGCGCGGTTTGCAGGGCCTGCTATTCGCGGTGAGGAGATCTGGTGTCAGCTGTTCTCTGAACCCTCCGGCGGTTCTGATGTGGCCGCCGCCCGCACCAAGGCGGAGCGCGCACCCGACGGGTCCGGCGACTGGATCATCAATGGTCAGAAGGTCTGGACCACCGGCGCTCAATTCTCGGACTTTGGCATTGTCATTGTCCGTACGGATCCCAATGTGCCCAAGCACAAGGGCCTGACCATGTTCTGGATCGACATGAAGGACCCGGCGGTAGAGGTAAAACCTATCCATCAGATGTCCGGTGGGTCCGGGTTTAACGAGGTCTTTTTCACCGACCTGCGGGTCAAGGACAGCCAGCGCCTGGGCGGGATTGGTGATGGCTGGAAGGTTAGCTTGGTCACTCTGATGAATGAGCGCCTTGCCGTTGGTGGTGCCACTGGAATGGGCTGGTCACAGTTCATGGACGCCGCCCGTCGGACCCCCGGCCTGGACGGCGGTCCGGCCCTGACGGACCATGCCCTGCGTGAGAAGCTGGCCGACTGGTATGTGCAGGCCGAAGGTCTCAAACACACGCGCAATCGCACCATGACGGCCCTGTCCCGGGGTCAGACCCCCGGCCCGGAAAGCTCCATCGGCAAGATCGTGTCGGCGGTGCAAATGCAGGACCTGGCTAATGAGGCCCTGGAAATGCTCGATCAGTACGGCATCATCAATGACCCCGATCTGGCCCCCCAGCAGGGTGGTTTCCAAAGCTCGGTGATGTTTGCCCCTGGTTTGCGAATCGCCGGTGGCACCGATGAGATTCTGAAAACATTATCGCCGAGCGGGTTTTGGGCCTACCCGGCGATATTCGTGTGGATAAAGATGTGGCCTTCAAGGATATGCCCACAGGCCGCTAAAAAATCAGCGTGAGTTCCCAATTGTCCTTAAGCAGAATGGGCGGGCCGTGCAGGGTTCCCTGGCGCGCGGGCAATTCCCCGTGGCTAAAACCAGACACCGGTCAGAACGGCCCGTTTCATCTCATCGGTTCCCGATAATTAGCCCCGAAGGAGACCGTTGCAAAGGATATAACAACGGGGCGCATGACCCGACCTGGCATGGGGGCCTTGTACTGACCGAAGACGGCAGACTCAGGATTCTCCTAAAAGGCGAATCGAGTTCAGCCGAAGCTAAGACCGTGCTAGAGACGGGGGATTGTCTATTGCGATCCTTACTCCTTTCCTAAATCGCATGACCTTACAGGTGAACTCATGGCTACTAAAAGGCTTGCAAAGTCTTCCTTTCCAACGATTTACGGTTCTGAGGGTAATGACCTCCTGACCGCGAACAGCGCGGGTGGTAAAGTTTACGGCCTAGGGGGTCATGACACCCTGTTCGGCGGAACGGGGGCATCCTCCCTTTACGGTGGAGAGGGTAATGACAGCCTGACGGCTCAGGGCAATGACAATGTGCTCTACGGTGATGCCGGGAACGACACCCTATCAGGCGGAAATACCTCAGCGTCACTGAGCGGTGGGGATGGTAATGACCAGTTGACCGCAGGTTCAGGTGGCGGGACCCTTCATGGCGATGCGGGTGATGACATTCTGACAGCCAAGGGTGATTTGATGACCAATTTGCTTTATGGCGATGCGGGCAATGATACCTTGATCGGCGGGGCAACCTCGGCCCAGTTATTCGGCGGCGATGGCAATGATCAGTTGACCTCAGCAACCCGTGGCGGTGATGTTTATGGCGATGCAGGTAATGATACCCTAAGCTCCGTATCTGCCTTGGCCAGACTTCACGGTGGTGTTGGAAATGACCTTCTTACGGCGAACCTCCGCGGCAGTAATATGAACGGCGATGGGGGTGATGACACCCTGATAGGCGGGACGGGTAGAGACCTTATGCAGGGCGGTACCGGAGCCGACCTGCTGACTGGTGGTGGTGGAGCTGACGTTTTCACCTTTGTTGCCGGCGATTCAACCACTGTTCTTTCTGGCATGGATACGATCACCGACTTCACCTCGGGGAGCGACAAGATCAATGCAAGGGTCTCTGGAACGGCAGCCAATACCTTCATAAGTTCGACTA
>NMUI01000260.1 GCA_002221445.1 Phenylobacterium zucineum
ATGCCCTGACCACAGCCCCAGATGTCCTTCCACGCCTTGGCTTCCTGATTACCGCCAGACCCGAAGTTCATCTTGGACGGATCGGCCTGGGGTAGGTTGTCGGGATCAAGGCCCGCCCGTTCGATGGAGGGCCGCAGATAATTGCCATGCACACCAGTGAACAGGTTGGAATAGACGATGTCGTCTCCAGAGCTTTCGACAATCATGTCCTTGTAGCCCTGCACCGCACGGGCTTCCTGAGTCGCGATAAAGGCAGAGCCGATATAGGCCAAATCCGCGCCCATAGCCTGGGCACCCAGAATGGATTTGCCGTTGGCGATGGCCCCCGACAGGGCGATGGGGCCGTCAAACCATTCGCGCAATTCCTGGATCAGAGCGAAGGGCGATAGGCCACCCGCATGGCCGCCGGCACCCGCCGCCACGGGGATCAGGCCGTCCGCGCCCTTTTCAATGGCCTTGCGGGCGAATTTCGAGTTGATCACGTCGTGCAGCACCACCCCGCCATGGCCATGCATAGCCTGGTTCACATCTTCACGGGCTCCCAGGGAGGTGATGGTCACCGGCACCTTGTACTTCACCGCCAGCTCAACATCTTCTTCCAGGCGGTTATTGGTTTTGTGGACGATCTGATTGACGGCGAAGGGGGCCGACAGACGGTCCGGATTGGCCTTATCCCAGGCCGCAAGTTCCTCGGTAATTTGGGCCAGCCACTCGTCGAGTTGGCTCACAGGCCGGGCATTGAGCGCCGGGAAGGAGCCGACAATTCCCGCCTTACATTGAGCGATCACCAGTTCGGGACCGGAGATAATGAATAGGGGCGACGCAATCACCGGAATGCGTAAACGCGACGAGAGAATCGAGGGCAGGGCCATAGGAAATCCTGGGGTTTGTTCTAATTTTTACAACGTATACGCATCCAAGCCCTGTCTGCAAGGCCGCACTATGGCCCACCATGAATTTGCCTGGGGAGCGCGCGCCGATACGCGACCCACATCGGACTTGAGCTTGCAAGAAAGTCGGATCAAAATTCCCGGCAATCCTCACAAGACGGAAATCCCTCATGACCGTGCCAGTTCGTGCCGCCGACATCCCTTTCGCCGTCGATGTTGAGGCCGGCCAGGATTATTGGTGGTGTTCCTGCGGCCTGTCATCCCGTCAACCGTTCTGCGACGGCAGCCACAAGGCGGGGTAGGTGTCGCCTCTTGCTGCAAACCCGGACCCAGGATAGCTAGGCCTCAATCACATCCGGGGGAAACCATGACCAGGACCAGGACCAGGACCTACTTTACCGTTTCGGCGGCGGCCCTGGTCGCCCTGACCCTGACCGCATCGCCGGTCCTGGCCAAATCACCGCCCAAGCCGGGCCCAGCCTCAGCGGTCCTGTTCTGGAGCCAGGCTCAGAAGGAGTCCGGCTTTCAGGCCATGGAGGACTATTTCGCTGTCCACACCGCTAAGCGCGGTAAGCAAGTTCATCCCCTGCCCCAGGGCAAGCCCCTGGATTTTACCATCGACCTTGGTCCCGGACCGATCAGCCTGGACGCTTATATGGCCCAGGAAAAAACGGCGGGCCTATTAGTGCTTCAGGATGGCAAGGTCCGGCTGGAAAAATATACTCTCGGCTATGGTCCCGATCGCCGCTGGACCACATTCTCCGTCGCTAAATCCGTCACCTCCACCCTGGTTGGGGCCGCCGTGAAGGACGGCTATATCAAGTCTGTTGATGATCCGGTGGTCCGTTATATTCCGGGCCTAAAAGGCAGTGCCTATGACAAGGTCAGCATCCGTCAGGTCTTGACCATGACCTCGGGGGTCAAGTGGAATGAAGACTATACCGACCCAAAATCCGATGTGGCACAGTTGTTCACCGCCACCCCGGACCCCGGCGTCGATGCCACGGTCAGCTATATGCGCAAGCTACCCCAGGAAGCCGCGCCAGGCACCAAGTGGGTTTACAAGACGGGGGAGACCAACCTGATCGGCGTGCTGGTAACTTCAGCCACTCATAAATCTCTGGCAAGGTACATGTCAGAGAAGATCTGGCAGCCCTACGGCATGGAAAAGGATGCCGTCTGGATGATCGACGACCGCGGCCAGGAGGCTGGCGGATGTTGCCTGTCCATGACGCTCCGCGATTATGGCCGCCTGGGTGAGTTCATGCGCGGTGGGGCCATGGCCGGTGGTAGGCCCGTGCTGCCCAAAGGCTGGATCGAGATAGCCACCACCAAACAGGCTGACACCGGCGAGCCAGGCCACGGATATGGCTATCAATGGTGGACCAATGATGACGGTACCTATGATGGCTTCGGTATTTTCGGCCAGCGCCTGCACATCGACGCCGCCCGCAAGCTGGTGATCGTCATCTCCAGCGCCTGGCCCGAAGCCACCAGCCGCGTGCGAGGTGCGACCCGGGAAAAACTGATCATGGCCGTTGTCGCAGCGGTGGATGCCGGGCGGTAGAGGCAGATCAGACGGGGAAGCCGGTTGCGGTTATCTTTCAGCGTTTCCGCAACCTCTCTGTAAATCCTGTTACTGGGCCGGTAAGACGTTAAGCATGCGCACGGCAATAGACATGCCGATAATTGTGTGGGCCTGAGCGGTCGGGTGAAACATACCAGACGTCGAAAAGAAGGATGCATTTGCCAAACTGGGTATTGGGGCAAAGAGCGGCCTTGCTGATCCGATCTGGGTCAAGACCACATCATTCGCCGTACGGAACAACCGCGTGGCGGGCTTGTACGCATCCCATTGAGCCGGGTTGAACGGGATCCAGGTCTGTTTTCGGGCCGAACTGCCGTCCACAAAGCCCAGGGCCGGAAATCCATAATCTTTACGCTCAGTCAAATCACCGGCGCACCAGCCTCGATCATCGAAGGCGGTACCCAACTGCACAACAGCCCAACGCCCGCCCTGCCGAGCATTGTCTTCAACGGCGGCATTCAAGGGATCCAATAGCGAGTCCAAAATCTCCCGGCCCTCGCTGGCATCAATCTGAAGTCGCCAGCGATTGGCGGGATCGACCTTGGCGTCGGGGAACATGCCGTGCATTGCCGAGAACAGGCGATTATCATTGGGACCGGTGCAGAATTCCGGACCGCGCCAAACGCCGTTCTCGAAGCGGTGTCCCTGATCCATCAGCGGATTGGGATAGACCGTCTGAAGGACCTGAACAGAATCCGGTGCCAGCCCGGCCCGCAATGCCTTGCGAAGCTCAGGATAAACCCGCGGCAGATCAAAGATAATCCTGCGATTGGCGATATAAGGCGGCGTCACACCGAGCAGTTTTCGGAGGTTTGCCAGTATCTGCTGGCCAAGCGGATCGCTCGCCTGGACGGGAAGCAGGGCGTTTTTACCGCGCCTGAAAAACCGACATCATTGCCACCAATACTGATCAGGACCATATCCACCTTGCGGCGGCCAGCCGTATCGACAGGCTGCGCACACTTGGCTTCGACTACTGAGGCTGATTGCAAGATAGCCGCCTTAGCTTTTTTGTCCATGCCAAGTGCCTGAACAACAGGCTCAAGCGACGCCCGTTCTGCGTCGGGGGCAAGGTTGTTTCGGCAAAGCAAAGAAAGGGCCTGTTCGACCTGCGCCACCATCTTGAAGTTTGCATCATGGTTCGGAGGACCGAAATCCGCGAGTCCCGGTGGGCTAACCTGTCCGGCGATCAGACCATCCAAGACTTCTGCGCCACTGCAGGCAAATGCGGCAAAAGTCACCGCCTCCTTTGGACGGGCAGCGGCATAGAGAAATGCAGCATTGGCCTGTTGGGAATACAGAGATCGATGGCAAACCGGGTCCCACCACTGCGCCGGTTGGGTCAGCGTGGCCAGAACCTTCTCATCACGCCACCAGCGTTCGTAGGGGTCCGGGTTGCTGGAAAAATAAGATCTCGCCGCCTCTTGAAATCGCGGGTCGTCGAAATGCTGAGGTTGATCGGGATTGCCCTCCCCAGAAGCATAAGATTCCCCAAGACCGATGAAAAGTCGGTCTTTAATCTCAATGGTAACGCTGCTTGTGACAGAGCCACCGCCGCCGTGAGTCACCGTCACCTTCACGACCGTCGGCATACTCCCAGCATGATCGGTCCGGGCTGGGGTGGGAACGATAATCGCCTGTGAGCACGGCAAGGGCAGGGTCCCTTTTGCGGTCTCCCAAACACATTGATCGCCAGGGGTTACCCCCACTGCCTTCACGCGCGCGGCATAGGCCTGCGGATAGAGGTAATCGCTTTCATAACGGCGTAGCGCACTTGGAGCCTGACCGGCGGTCGGTCCCTGACCCGACCAGCGGGTCACCTCGAACGGTTTGTGGCCATCCATGGGGCCGCGGCCATGGGCTATATGTCCCAGAAAGCCAGAGACGATGGCATACCGTCCGCTTTCGGGGAACGGTGTGGTCGGGATAGATGACGCTGCCAATTTCTCAAGGAATTCATCTTGAATGCTCAGGCCCGGGTCTGCCGCCATCGAAGCCGGCACACTGTCGGCTTTGAACAGCCGAAACCGATCGACAACGCTCCAGTCCAGGCTGACAGATTGGGCGAGGGATGGAGTCGAGACCAGGACCCCGATCATCGACACCAAGACCAAATTCAATTTTTGCACGAAATATCCCTCCTGCTAAACTAAAAGCTAAATCGAAGATTTCCCTGCGTCAATTGGGACGAACAGCAGTTCAGAGATTTGCGAAAAACTTGGTCATCAGGGATGATCCTTGCCATGGACACAGCCATGCGCCCCTCACCCGCCCGATCAGTCGAATTTGTCTTCAGCAACTATGACAAGATAGTGTTCCACTCTTGATGTGGCGTCGCGGTAAGGCTGACATGCCCTGCCTGCCGCTGCGTGATCTTGACGGGCACCTACAGGGCGGCCCAATTGCGAACCCATGACCCACGCAAATGAAACTGCCGCCACCTATGAGGATTGGCGCCGCCTGGTGGAAAAGACCCTCAAGGGCGAACCCATCGACAGCCTGAACTGCACGACCGCAGAAGGTCTGCCGATTGCGCCACTCTATGACGCTGCGGACGGCACCTACGCACACGTCGCAGGTCGACCTGAAA
Organism: Phenylobacterium zucineum; assembly: GCA_002221445.1. GTDB lineage: Bacteria > Pseudomonadota > Alphaproteobacteria > Caulobacterales > Caulobacteraceae > Phenylobacterium > Phenylobacterium zucineum_B. Next base: position 5,069 of record NMUI01000260.1, read on the forward strand.
ATGCGGATCGCCCTTGGGATCTGAGGGTCGGGATCAGCCCCCCGGACCCCAGGCAGGCCAATCGCGATCTGCTTCGGGACCTCCAGGGCGGTGCGGCCTCGGCAGTGATCGTCATTGACCCTTCCGGGGAACAAGGTGTCGCCATCGGATCACCTGAGGATCTGGCGGTTGCACTCGCCGACGTGGTCCTGGAATTTGCCCCCGTCGGCTTGGATGCCGGCTTTCTAGGTCCTCAGGCCGCCGCGTGGCTGGCCTCGGCGGCCAAGGGCTCGCCTCAGGCGAAATTGAATTTTCACATGGACCCGCTCAGTGCTCTGGCTGAAACCGGCACAAGCCCCGGCCCGCTTGAGGCGCATCTGGGATCTAGCGCCGACCTGGCAGGACGGCTGGTGGACATTCATCCCAAGGCCGGGATCTTTCTGGCGTCAGGTCGGGTTGTGCATGAGGCTGGCGGCGGGGAAGCCGCCGAGCTCGCCTTTGCCGCCGCAGCCGCTGTGACCTATGCCAAGGCCCAGGTGCAGACCGGACTTTCCATGACACAGGCCTGGGCCGGGATTGTCCTGGGACTCAGCGCGGACGCCGATTATTTCGCCACCCTGGCCAAGCTACGGGCCGCCAGAATGGTCTGGGACAGATTGACCACAGCTTGCGACGTCAAGGTGCCCGCGCGGATTGAGGTGCGGTCATCTCACCGGATGCTGACGGCGCAGGACCCTTGGACCAACATGCTGCGTCTGACCGCCGCTGGTGTCGGGGCCGCGCTCGGCGGTGCGGATGCCATCCAACTGGGATGTTTCACGGACGCTTGGGGCGTCCCACCGCTTTTGCCCGTCGTCAAAGTCGCAATGCACAACTGGTTCTGATGGAGGAAGCCCACCTGGGCCGGGTCACCGATCCCGCCGCCGGATCGGGTTATGTGGAAGCCCTCACAGATGAGATCGCCCGGGCGGCCTGGACACGTTTCCAGGCCATCGAAGCAATGGGCGGCCTGATCGAAGCCTTGGCAAGGGGCCTGATCTCTGAGGATGTCGTGAAGACCCTGACAGCCCGTCCCACCTCACCGAAAATTGTCGGGATTACCGCCTTCCCTCCGAGTGATCAGGACCCGGTGGAGGTGGAACAGCCCACAATCCGCCACGCGGAAGCGCCGTCCCCACGCCTGCCCGGACCAGATAGTCATTGCCCACCCCTTACGCCAATCCGCCTGTCCCAAGCCTATGAGGGCGCGAAATGAGCCTTTTTCCCAACTTCGCCAATCTCAGCTTCGACACCGCACCGAAACCTTCTGCCCCGGCACTGGGCGTGCCCTGGGAAACCCCGGAAGGTATCGCCGTAAAGACCGCTTATGGTCCCAAGGACGTTGAGGGACTGAGCGACCCTGGGTATCCCGGCCTCGCCCCCTTCACCCGGGGGCCTTATCCCACCATGTACCTGACAAATCCGTGGACCATCCGCCAATATGCGGGTTTTTCCACGGCTGAGGACTCCAACGCCTTCTACCGCCGCAATCTGGCCGCCGGTCAGATGGGCCTGTCCATCGCCTTCGATCTGGCGACCCATAGGGGCTATGACAGCGATCACCCGCGGGTGAAGGGTGATGTGGGTATGGCTGGAGTTGCGATCGACTCAATCCTCGACATGCGCACCCTGTTCGACGGCATTCCGCTCGACAAGATGAGTGTGTCCATGACCATGAACGGGGCCGTTCTGCCGATCCTGGCCCTCTACATCGTGGCCGCCGAGGAGCAGGGGGTCAGCCACGCCCAGCTATCGGGCACCATCCAGAATGACATCTTGAAGGAGTTCTTGGTCAGGAACACCTACATCTATCCGCCCCTACCTTCGATGCGGATCATTTCTGACATTTTTTCATATACTTCGCGCGAAATGCCGAAGTTCAATTCCATCTCGATTTCCGGCTATCATATTCAAGAAGCCGGGGCGACCTTGGATCTGGAATTGGCCTATACCCTGGCTGACGGGATCGATTATGTGCGGGCAGGTATCGCAGCCGGCATGACAGTCGATCAATTTGCCCCACGCCTGTCCTTCTTTTGGAATGCCGGCATGAATACCTTCATGGAGATCGCCAAGCAGCGGGCGGGTCGCCTGCTCTGGGCCGAAATGATGGCTCAGGAATTTGCTCCCAAGGACAGCCGGTCCCTTGCCCTACGTGCCCACACCCAGACCAGCGGCTGGAGCCTTGCTGCCAGTGATGTCTATAACAATGTGCCCCGCACCCTGATTGAGGCCATGGCCGCCGTGGGCGGTCAGACCCAGAGCCTGCATACCAATTCCCTGGACGAAGCCCTGGCCCTGCCCACCGATTTTTCCGCCCGCATTGCCCGCAATACTCAACTCTTCCTGCAACTGGAAAGCGGCCAGACCCGGGTGGTCGATCCCTGGGGTGGGTCCTACTATGTCGAACGCTTGACCGCCGATCTGGCGGCCCGTGCCCGCCAGCACATCGCCGAAGTGGAAGCCTTGGGTGGCATGGCCAAGGCCATTGAAGACGGCCTGCCAAAGCGGCGGATTGAAGAAGCCTCAGCCCGAACCCAGGCCCGGATCGACAGCGGTCGCCAGGCAGTGGTGGGTGTCAACCGCTACAAACCCGATACAGCAGAGGTGATTCCAGTCCTCAAGGTCGATAACAGCGCTGTGCGCGAGCGCCAGTTGGAGAAGCTGGCCCGCCTCAAGGCCGAGCGCGATCCTGCCGCCGTCCAGGCAGCCCTCGACATCTTGACGGACGGTGCTGCCGGAAATGCCAATCTATTGGAGTTGTCAGTCAATGCCGCCCGGGCCAAGGCAACGGTGGGTGAAATCTCACTGGCCCTGGAAAAGGTCTTTGGTCGTCACAAGGCCAAGGCGGACGCCGTTCAGGGGGTTTATCTGCGGGAAGCCGGTGAAACCCCCACCGGCCGGAAGGCCAAGGCTATGACGGCGGCCTTCGCCCTGGCGGACGGGCGTAAGCCCCGTATTCTAGTGGCCAAGATGGGTCAGGATGGCCATGACCGGGGTCAAAAGGTGATCGCGTCAGGCTTTGTGGATTTGGGCTTCGAAGTGGACATTGGTGACCTCTTCCAGACCCCGGCCGAAGCCGCCGCCCTGGCTGTAGAGCGAGGCGTACATGTGGTGGGGGCCAGCTCTCTGGCGGCCGGACACCTGACCTTGGTGCCGGAATTGCGTGCTGAATTAGCAAGGCGAGGTCGACCCGACATTGTTGTGGTGGTTGGCGGGGTCATTCCGCCAGAAGACGTCCAACCCCTTAAGGATATGGGCGTGGCCGCCGTCTTCACCCCTGGAACTCCGGTGCCCGAGGCCGCTATTGAGGTGCTCGATCGGTTGAATGAACAGCTGGGTTATGCCCAACTTGAAGAGCGTTAGGCTAAATCGGCGGAAGCCGCCTCAAACAGGAGATAGAGTCGCCCGGCTTCCGTGTTCAGATAGGCCACGGTCGATGAAATCGGACCGTTCTTCTGAAGAATTTCCATCAGGGCATCCTGAGACTCTGAGAGAAATTCCACCGCCTCGTGCCGAAGATCGGCATCTTGCTGCATTAACCGAGCCAACCGGCGAATAGCGGCCGGGGCCGCGCGCCTGACCACTTGGTGGGCCTTTTCTGCGTCTTCCTCTGCCAGAGCCTGGGCGACGTCCTGAATGGTCCTTACCGGCAACAGCGCCTTTGCGTCTATGCCAAGACCTTCAAGCTCACGCCCCAGGGAATGATCAGCAGAACGAGGCTCAGGTATCGACTTCGGCTTGTCGATGGAGGTCAATAGGTCCTTCCAAGTCCACTCTTCCCGCCCTGATTTAGGGGCTTTCACCGCTGGCTTCGGTGTTGACTTAGCGGCCGGCACACGGCCGCCGGCAGCCTGGAAAGCCGCATCAAATTCGGCCTCTGTCGCGGTCGGCGTCAGTTTGAGGCGCGTGCGCTTGGCTGGACCGACATCCAGAGCGCCGCCGCCGTCATCATCCGGCGCAGCGGCCGCCGTCTGCGCCTTTCTGGCCTTGGGTGCCGCTGGCGGTTCTTCCGCCATCGGCTCTGACGGCTGGATTTGGGCAGATTTTGCCACCCCCGCCACAGACCCCATCAAACGCACAGCGTCGCTCAGCATGTCGTAATTGCGGCGCACACGATCCTGGAAGGCGGCGTCAATGGCCTGGGTTTCTTCCGCGGTGCGACGAGCCTGGGCCAGCAGGTCATCCATGCTTTCAGCGACCGCCTGCCGAACCTGTTCAGCCTGCCCCCTGGCCGCGGCGGGGAGACGGGCGGCTCGCGCCTCAATCTGAGACAGCATTTCCGACAGATCTTCCAGGGTCGCCCGCGCCCGATCTGCCCCTTCATCAAGTTTACGCGCCGTCGCTGCACCGGCCTGCTCAACCAGTTGGGCGGATCGATCAATAAGGTCATGTGCCTCGGAAAGACGACTTTCAAAGAGCTGATTGGCCTTCTGACCGGCCACAAATGCCGACTCTGATAAACGATCCACCTGATCGCGCAGGGTATCGACATGACGCTCGGACTGAAGGCGGGCCTGGTGGCCGAGCTGCGCCAAGACATCCACCGCCTCCCGCGCCTGATCTTCCAAGCGTTTGCGCTCCAGCAGGGCAGCGTCATTTACCGCTTGCAGGGCTTCCTGATTGGCGCGCGCAAAGGCTTCCCGTTCTGCACGGGCTGCTTCGGTCATGGCGCGGAACTGCGCCTCGGCTTCGTCGATGATTTCCTTCAGATTTTCGCCGCCCTGAAGCACCCGATCTGCCATGTCCATGGCGGAAGCCTTCGCCTTGTCGATATAGTCGGATAATTGGGCAATATGGGTTTCGGCCTGGGCCGCAAAGGCCTCCTGATCAACCCGCAGGGCATGGGTGACGCTGACCAAGCCAGCGCGCTGTTCGGTCAATCCCTTTTGGACGGACTCAATTTGATCGGTCAGGCCAAGCCCGGCTGTTTCGATCCGGGCAATATGGCGGGTGAGATCTTCACCAGCTTCCCGTGTGGCTTGCACCGCTTCCTGGGTTGCTGCGGACAAGCTGGAAGTGCGCGTGGCCATAAGGATTTCGGCCGCCTTCATCTGACTGTCCGCGTCCTGAGAAATCCTGGCGAGGTTTGCCGCATTTTGACCGATGGTCTCGGCAATTTGCCGAACTTGGGCGTCCAGAGTCTTGGCCAGATTGACCATATCAATGCGCTGCTGATCTAGGGTTTGGGTCAGGGTATTAGCGACCTGAACCGCGTCTTCAGTGGACTTGTTGAGGGCCGCACCTTCCTGGACCAGGACCTGGCGCACCGACAAAATCGACTTCTGAGCCATGTCAGCCGCAGCTGCCGTAGCGACAATATCCTCGCGCAGGCCTGCTACGATGTGACCCGCATCAATCCCAGCAGCCAAACTCGGGCCGATCATCTGATCTGTAAACGCCTTAGCCCTTTGGGTTTCAACACTCAGCTTTCGTCCCTGCTGAATGGAATAGGCGGCAAACCACACAAAGGCTGCCGGCCCCATGGCCATGCCGATCAGCACCGTCATCACAAAGGGGTCGAAATCGAAGGGTGCCTTGGCCTGACGATAGCCATAAGCAAACGCAATCGGAGCCAGGGCCCAGATAATCGAAACGAAGGTTGCAACGGCGTAAACCGGCCAACCCGAAGGCACATCATCCGGTTCCACCGATTTGGGCAGGCTCGGGCGCAAGCCGAAGGGTTGTTTTGTGGCCTTCGCGCCTGTTGGTGCCGCAGCCAACGGGGGCGGACTGAAGGTAGCCTCAGCACCAGGGGTAAAGGTCAGCGGCTTCCGAGGCGGGGAAGGTCGCGACACCTCCTGCAAAATAAGCTCATCGGGGACGGGATTTGGAGCGAATAAGCCATCGTCATGGTCACCCGCAAACAGGGATTCAAGCTGCAGAGACTCTTCGCCTGAGGCATCTGCCAAGGCCCTGAAGTCGACAGGAGAAAACCCCTTTTTGATCCTCATTCGCAGCCCGACCTATTCAAAATCGCTCGGCACCCCGGACATCGCAAAAACGTCAGGCGGACCTATTGAGTCCTAATGGTCAGGCTTAGCGAGGAATTGACCTGCGGAAAAGCACCACGCGATGGAATCCTGGGGAAAGCAACGGAACATCCATGCCTTGGTCAATGAGTCCCGGTCCTGCCTCGGTTACGGGAGAAAGGCCGCACCTTCATGTTGCAGGAGCCAAGCCTTCCGCTCAAGCCCGCCGCCATAGCCGGTCAGGCGACCTGAAGCGCCGATAACCCGATGGCAGGGCACAACCACCGCAATCGGATTTGCGCCATTGGCCAAACCGACAGCCCGCATAGCCTTGGGGGATCCGACCTGGCTTGCAAGACCCTGATAGCTGAGTGTGGTCCCTGCTGGAATGGTGCAAAGCCCAGCCCAGACTCGACGCTGGAATTCTGTGCCATTGGTCTTCCAAGTCAGGCCTACCAGGGCATTTAGATCGCCCTGAAAATATCTTTCGACGGCATCGGCGATCACCGAAGGCATTGCGCCGACCCCGATCTCTTGGTCCGGATAGTGGCGGGCCATCAAGCGTCGCATTCGAGGTTCAAAGTCGCCGAAGTCAAAGGCGCGCAAGGCTCCGGTCTCATCGGTGACAATCAAGGCCTCACCAATCGGGGTCGACCGGCGGTCCAGGCGCAAGGTTAAGGGACAGCTGGCTTCAGGCAGCATAGGCGGCTCCAATCTTCGGATCAGTTGCGGCGTCATGCGCCCACAGGTGAGAGGCGGCATAGGCCCGCCAGGGACGCCAGGGTTCAGCCCGGGCGATAAGTTGATTTGCGGTGGGACGACGGCCTTCAGCATCCTGTAGGGCCCGCATCAGGCCAAGATCTCCATTGGGGAAGGCGTCGGGCTCTCTTAGGGCGCGCATGGCTATATACTGAGCTGTCCAAGGCCCGATGCCCGGTAGGGCGACCAGCCGATCTACGGCCTCATCAAGACTGCCTCTAGGTCCGAAAAGGTCGGGATCTTCCGCAGCAAGACCGGCCAAGGCGATCAGTCCCCTGCCCCGGGCGCGGGGCATGGGCAAGACCTCGGGATCTAGAACCGACAGGGCCTGTGCCGATGGAAACAGCCGGGTCAGACCCTGGGTCTTCGCCGCCGCCAAATCGACAGGTTGGCCATAAGCCTCTGCCAACCGGCCCGCGAGATTGCGCGCGCCAGCCACTGTAATCTGTTGCCCCAGCACGGCGCGCACCGCCAGCTCAAAGCCGTCCCAGGCACCCGGTGCCCGCAATCCTGGTCTGCGGGCCACCAAAGGAGCAAGATCTGGATCCTCCGACAGGTGTCGCCCAATGAGATCGGGGTCAGCGGCGAGGTCGAAAACCCGTCGGATCTTCGCAATAACCGCAGGCCACACCTGAACCTTGGCAAACCACAGGGTGACCAGCAAATCATTGCCCGGACCCTTGGCCACTCGGACCACGCCGATGTCGCCGCCGACCGCCAGGGTCCGGACATAGGCACCGTCGGCAACCCGTTCCACATGCGGAATGGCGCGCAAGGTTAGGAAGGCCAGCATGGCCTCCCAGTCATAGGGAGGGCGGTAGGGCAGCCTCAGGGTTGCACCCGCGCCGGTGGTGGCAGACACCTCAACGCCTTCCGTGCGACGCAGGGTGCCGGGCGGTTTGCGATACAGATGCTGAAAGGTCTCGTTGAACCGTCGCACGCTGCCGAAGCCAGACGCCAAAGCGACCTCAGCCATGGGCAAGCGGGTCTGATGGATCAATTGTTTGGCCAAGAGAACCCGCCGGGTTTGCGCCACTGCAATCGGGGACGCCCCCAAATGCTGGCGAAACAAACGCCGAAGCTGTCGCTCACCGACTCCGAGCCGAGTGGCCAGGGCGTCCACATCGCCGTTATCGAGGGCTCCCTGTTCGATCAGGGACATAGCCCGGGAGACGGTATTGGAGGTCCCGTTCCAGGCCCCTAGGTCCGGCGAGGTCTCAGGCCGGCATCGAAGACAGGGCCGAAACCCTGCCCCCTGAGCGGCCGCCGCCGATGGATAGAAGGTAATGTTCTCTCGTTTGGGTGTCCGCGCCGGACAGACCGGACGGCAATAGATTCCCGTGGTGCGCACAGCCCCGAAAATCTTCCCGTCAAAGCGGGCGTCACGCATTGAGAAAGCGCGGTAACAGGCGTTGTCATCGAGGTCCATGACCGCAGCATCGACCCGAACCGCACGCTTGTCTCGCGGTTTTCGGACATGGCCGTTTTAAGACCCGCCCCACCTCCGGTCACCCCGCAGAGGCCGGGGCCAGGTCCTAGAGTGCGTTCCGACAAG
>NMUI01000261.1 GCA_002221445.1 Phenylobacterium zucineum
TCGATCCGATAACCGGTTTCCACTTATCGGAACGCACTCTAGCAATCCATGCTGAATTTGGAGTCAAATGAGGCTATTGGATCGAAATCCTTTTGAATGAGGCCTCTTCGTCGAAAATGGCTGGGCTCTAAGGCAAAGCCCGCACCCCGAACGCCGCAGCGTGACCCGTCAGGAGGGCCGCGTAGACGACCACAGCCAAGGCGATCCGCCACCAGCCGATTTCGCTGATCTTTAGCGGCTGGCGACCTGATAGGATCGCGGCGAAGGGGATATTGCTGGTCTGGGCGGCGAAGTTATCCCAGGTCTCGCCCAGGGCGCGCTTGCGCTTGGCGTCAATGCTGAGGGTGCCGAAAATGGCCAGGGCCATTTGCGAGCCGAACAGGACGATTGAGGCGCGGTCCCCGTTGACCAGCAGGTGTCCGCCCGCCCAGATGGCGACGCCCCAGAGGAACGGATGGCGGGTTATGCGCAGCATACCCTTGATGAGGTCGGGTCGCGCCAAAGCGCCCTCCTGACGGACACTGGTGGGATTGGGTGTTGTGAGGCCAGGTACGATCAGCAACAGGGCGACCGCCATAAACGCCAGTTGGATATGGCGCGTCGTCGGTGTGATGTCCCAATAGGCCTGATTCCAGACCTGGTGCCGAGCCTCGCCATAGGCCATGCCTAACCAGGTCAACCCCGCCACCGAGGTCAAGGAGAACAGCCCCATATACGGGCCCTGACCGATCTTACGCGTCAGTGTGTCGCGAAGCGGTGTGCCGGAAACTAGAAGATGCAGCAGGACAAAAAGAGAGCGGACAGCAGGAGATTGATCATCAGACCTTCTCAGAGACTTCGAACTCGAAACGGCTTTTATAAATTTACGGCGTCAAGTTATAGATTGCGATCATCGTCGTCAAACAGAGTCGGTGGATCAGACCTGGGTGGCGGCGGTGGTCTGACGGTCGCAATAGGCGGTGCGATGGGGTGTCGCAAAATGGCTTCGGCCCGGGCCATCCAGCGATTGGCATCCCGGATGGCCTCAGTTGCGGTGTCCTCACCCCGGCGGCGGCCCCGGTCGCCTACGACCCAGAGGTCGAGTTCAAAATCGGGATAATGGGGATCATCGAAGATCAGTCTCAAGGTCACCCGGCTGGCGTCCGGCACGGTCTGATCCAAGGCCTTGCGCTGTTCATTGCGAAAAGCCCGGGCCACAACGATGCCGTCAATTGTGATTTCTGCCCCGGCCAGTTCGTCAATCCGATAGACCAGACACCATTCCCCACCATCCCAGGCCACGGCGCAGGTGCCGTTCTGAAAATTAAACCCCGCCGCCCGGCCACGCCCTGGGGCAATAATCATGGCGTCGGGATGGCCCCCCAGGACCTGTTTCAAGGCCCTGGCCAGGGTGCGGCTTTCCTGGATGTAATAGGCCACCAGAGACCCGGCCGCCGTCACTGCGACCGCAGCGAGGACAGCGAGCAAGAGGAGCTGAGGAAATTCCGTCATGGCCGAAGGCTAACCCCTCTTATCCCGCAGACAAAGCTCAGAGGTTAAGCTCAATCATGACAGGCACGTGATCAGAGGGCTTTTCCCATCCCCGAACATGCTTGTGAATAACACAGCCGGTCAATAAGTCGGCGGCCTGCGGGGACAGCAGGGCATGATCAATGCGAATGCCGTTGTTTCTCTGCCAAGCCCCGGCTTGATAATCCCAGAAGGTATAGCTCTCAGGTGCGCCGTCGACCGCCATAAAGGCCTCCGTGAAACCCAGCCATTTCAACGCCTGGAATGCCGCTCGGCTTTCAGGTTGAGCCAAGGCGTCCTTGGTCCAATGCTCAGGATGGGCCGCATCCCGCGCTTCTGGAATAACATTATAGTCGCCCACCAGGGCCAGGGGCTCTTCCAGGGCCAGCAGATCCTTGGCGTGGGCATTCAGGCGGGCCATCCAGGCCAGTTTGTAATCGAATTTCTCCGTGCTGATCGGATTGCCGTTTGGCAGATAGATGGAGGCGATCCGCACCGGGCGGGGGCCACTGATCACGGCTTCCAGATAGCGGGCCTGTTCGTCGGTTGGGTCGCCGGGCAGGCCTTTGCGGACGTCTTCGAGCGGGGTCTTGGACAGGATCGCCACGCCGTTATAGGTCTTCTGACCATGGATGGCGAGGTTATAGCCAAGCCGTTCAAAGGCTTCCGCCGGAAATTTCTCATCGACGCATTTGATTTCCTGTAGGCAGGCGACATCGGGTTGCGCCTCTTCAAACCAGCGGACGACGGTTTCCAGACGCGCATTGACGGAATTGACGTTCCAGGTGGCGACTCTCATCTTCAGGTCCCTCGGGTCTTTGTTCGATCTATCCTGCGACGCAGGCCGACGCTAGGGCAGGTGACGCATGGTGATCTTGCAAGGCCCGTCCCGGGGCACTAGGGCTTTGCCTTCGAATTGACCGATCAAGGGGCCTGGGCGTGAAGCATATCCTCGATGAGTTGGAACGGCGTCGCCAAGAGGCCCGCCTGGGGGGTGGCGAAAAGCGGATCGCCAATCAGCACGCCAAGGGCAAGCTGACCGCACGGGAACGTCTGGAACTTTTGCTCGACGACGGGTCCTTTGAAGAATTCGATATGTTCGTGGAGCATCGCGCTACCGATTTCGGTATGGCCGAGAACAAGATCGCCGGGGATGGGGTGGTCACGGGCTGGGGAACGGTCAATGGTCGCGTCGTCTTCGTTTTTCAAAAGATTTCACGGTTTTCGGCGGATCTCTTTCCAATGCGCACGCCCGCAAAATCGTCAAGGTTCAGGAACAAGCCCTGAAAATGGGCGCACCGATTATCGGCCTGTTCGACGCGGGTGGGGCGCGGATTCAGGAAGGCGTAGACGGCCTGGCCGGGTATGCCGACATCTTCCTGCAGAACACCCTGGCCTCGGGGGTCATTCCACAGATCAGCGTGATTATGGGGCCCTGTGCCGGCGGCGATGTCTATTCTCCAGCCATTACCGACTTCATCTTTATGGTGAAGGATACCAGCTATATGTATGTGACTGGGCCCGACGTGGTGAAGACCGTCACGCACGAAGACGTCACCCATGAAGAACTGGGCGGCTATCGCATTCATGCCATGAAGTCCGGTGTCGCTGATGGGGCCTTCGAGAATGACCTGGAGGCTCTGACCCAGGTCCGCCGCCTGATCGACTTCCTGCCCGCCTCCAACCGCGAAAAGCCGCCGGTTCGCGAGAGCTTTGATCGGCCTGATCGTGAGGAACCCAGTCTCGACACCCTGATCCCGGCCAATCCCAACAAGCCCTATGACATGAAGGAACTGATCCTGAAGGTCGTAGATGAGGCCGATTTCTTCGAAATTTCAGCCGACTTCGCCAAGAACATCATCTGCGGCTTTGGCCGCATGGACGGGGCCACGATCGGCATTGTCGCCAATCAGCCGCAGGTTCTGGCCGGGGTTCTGGACATTGACTCCAGCCGCAAGGCCGCCCGGTTTGTCCGGTTCTGCGATGCTTTTGACATTCCGATTGTTACCTTCGTCGACGTGCCGGGTTTCATGCCGGGCACCAAGCAGGAACAGGGCGGCCTGATCCGCCACGGTGCCAAGCTGCTGTTTGCCTATGCAGAGGCCACCGTGCCGAAGGTGACCCTGATTACCCGCAAGGCTTATGGCGGGGCCTATGATGTTATGAGTTCCAAGCACCTGCGTGGCGACATCAACTATGCTTGGCCCACCGCCGAAATCGCCGTCATGGGTGCCAAGGGGGCGGTGGAAATCATCTTCCGCACAGAAATCGGCGACCCCGACGCCATCGCCGCCCGCACGGCCGAATACCAGGACCGCTTCGCCAACCCATTCATTGCGGCGTCGCGGGGCTATATCGACGACGTGGTCAGCCCCCGTATGACCCGCAAACGCATATCCAGGGCCCTGAAGAATCTGAAGGGCAAGGTGCTGAGCAATCCCTGGAAAAAGCACGATAATATCCCGCTTTAGGGGTGAATGGGATATTCAACTGAAATCCATCGGGTGCGACGGTTCGGGGGCGGTTTGACGGGATGTTTGACGACAGTCGCGCCTTTGTAAGCCGCGCCTTCCTGCGGTCTGAACTCGGTCTGGAATACAGGGCCTATGCAGAAGGCGGAGACGACGCCGTCCTGTTAGGTCGGCTTCAGGCCTGGGCCAACCGCCACCGGCGAAATGAAACCGCCGCAGAGGGGGCTTTTACCCAGACCTTTTTCGTCGATACCTGGGGGTACAGCGATGCAGGTCGCGCGGTAAAAACGGATGTCACCATCTTCCCGAAACTGCGTATTCCTGATGTAGGCGCAGGCGGTGGCATGGGCGAAGCCGATCTGGCCCTCGGCTGGTTCAGCGATCTGTCGGAAGCCACGCCCCAGGTCCTTTGTGAATTCAAAGATATTCGATCGGCGCTTGATGCGCCGCAGCCTCGAAAGGGCAATACGCGCTCACCTGTGAAACAGTGCCTCGATTATGTTCGCGGTGCTCGCAAGGGGCTGTTTGGCAATGAACCGGTCCAGCCTTGGTGGGGGTTGGTAACGGACATGAATGAGTTCCGCCTCTACTGGTGGGATCGCGCGCCGCAACAGTATCTAAGATTTACAATCCAGCGGTCTAATGACCTATTCGCGGGCAGCCATGATCTGCTGACAGACAATGAAGACGCGCGCTTTGACCGTTTTTGTTCCAGCGCCTCTTCCATCGGGACTGGATAAATGAAACAGTTGAATTTGTTTGAGCCCGAACGCCCGAACGCCGCGCCTGCTGAACCCAACATCCCCTTAATTCGCAAGCATTTGATGCGCGCGGTGCGCACGGTTAGGGCGGCTGAGCGGATGCCGTGGGGTCCGGCGGAGACGAGATCGTGGACTGAGCGATTTCCGGGACTTGCGGATTGCCTTCCGGAGGAGGAAGGTCAAGTCTTGCTAAAGGTTTTTGAAACCGAGATGGCGCGGTTGCGGGCCCACACCTAAGGCCGCACCGCCTTGCCGTCCGCCTTGTAAACCACGCCACCCTTCATGACGAAGACGACCCGTTCCAGTTCGGTAACATCGGCCAGGGGATCTCCCGCTACGGCGATAATGTCGGCATAGCGACCCGCCTGGACGGAGCCGATGTCGGCGGACTTGCCGAGCAGGTCTGATCCGCCCGCTGTGGCCGAGAGGATGGCGTCTATGGGAGTGAGGCCGGCCTTGACCATCAGGCAAATTCCTTGCCGTTGTCACCGTGCGGGGCGAGGCCTTCGTCGGTGCCGAAGGCGATCTTGACCCCGGCCTTGAAGGCATCACCCAAATTCTTGATCAGCACCGGGCCGACCTTTAGGGCCTTTGCGGCGGAGGAGGGATTGAGTTGATCCGGGTGGGCCTGGGCGATCTTCATGGCGGTGTCCCCCACCAGCAGGGTGGGCACCAGATAGGTCCCGTGCGCCTTCATTAGCTTGTAGGATTCGGCGTCAGCAAAGGATCCATGTTCAATGGAATCAACGCCCAGGGTCACCGCCTTATTGATCGCCTCGGTGCCGTGAGCGTGGGCCGCGACCTTCATGCCCAGGCTGTGGGCGGTGTCGACCACGGCCTTGATTTCGTCATCGGCCATCAGCTGTTCGTCGGGATTATCGCCAATGCTCAGCACCCCGCCGCTGGGCATGATCTTGATCAGATCGACCCCCTGGCGGTGCATGGTGCGGACAATGCGGCGGGCGGCTTCGGGGCTGTCCACCAGGGAGTCCGTCCAGCCGGGATGGGTGAGTTCAGACTCCAGGCCATTGGCCGGATCGCCGTGACCGCCGGTGGGTCCAAGGGGCGCGCCCGCCACATAGAGCCGGGGGCCAGGAATAACACCCCGGGCTATGGCGCGCTTTTCCGCCACCACCAAATCGGTATTGCCGCCCACATCCCGAACACTTGTGAATCCGGCCTGAAGCGTGCGCCATGCTGCGCCCACTGAGACGAAGCCGTCGTCAAAGGCCGAGCGGGTAACTGTTTCGACCACGGGATTGCCGCCGTCAAATTCGCTGGTGATATGGTCGTGGGCGTCGATCAGACCGGGCAGAACTGTACCCTTGGTCAGATCAATGACCTCGGTGCCCGCAGGGGTCACATAGCCGGCCTCGACGCTGGTGATCCGGTCGTTGTGAATCAGAATGGAGACGGAGGTGCGTGGCGTCTTGCTCACACCATCGATCAGCCGACCCACATGGATCACCATATCCTTGGCCGAGGCCGGTGTACTGAGTGCGAGACAGGTTGACGCAAACAGGGTTGCAACAGCGCGAGGCTCAAACCAGATCATCGTTTTCCATGGAACCGAGGGCCGATGAAAGATTGGACCCAAAAATTGCCTTGAGGTCAAACCACCTGTGAAAAGATACACCTTATCGGCCAACGGTCTTGGTCTGACTCTGATTGTGTCGGATCAAGGTTGGGTGCCTATAGTCCCCGATGGCTTGGCTGAAAATGGATCCCGTGGATGAATAACCTCTTGTCAGAACTTGGTCTCTCGACGGTCGTTGTCTGCCTAAGTGTCCTGATCCACCTGATCGGCCTCGACCTCCTGCAACTCCTGACCAAGCTGCATTTGGAGCGGTTTTCCACCTGGATCCACCTGGACCGTATGGTCGTTCCGGTGGGGATTGTTTTGGGGCTGTTTGTGGTCCACGGCATCGAGATCTGGCTCTACGCTCTGATTTATTGGGCGCTTAATCTCATGCCGTCGTTGGAGAGTGCGCTCTATTTCTCAACCAGCGCCTATTCGACCCTGGGGGAGACGGGCGCTGTGCTTCCAATCCCGTGGCGGGTCGTCGGGGTTCTGGAGGCCGTCAATGGTATGCTGCTGATCGGTTGGTCAACGGCCTTCCTATTTCAAATCCTCCAGCACCTAATGTGGGCAGACTCCGATCACCCCTTGCCGAGGGGGGCCATAGCTAAGACATCGCCGCGACCAAGGGGATCGCGCAAGGGTTCGGCTGAGGCCACGAACTCCAGCGACACAGAATTGATGCAATAGCGCAGGCCTGTGGGGGGTGGGCCGTCGGGAAAGACATGCCCTTGATGGCTATCGCACCTGGCGCAGCGAGTTTCGATGCGAACCATGCCATAACTTGTGTCGCGAATACCCAGGACATGGCTCTGGTCAAAGGGGGTGTGAAAGCTGGGCCAACCTGTTCCGCTCTCGAACTTAGTCCTGGCCAGGAAAAGCGGCAGGCCGCAAAGGCGACAGCAGTAGACGCCGTCTTCCTTATTGTCCAAAAGGCCGCCGCAGAATGGGGCTTCCGTCCCATGATGCAGCAGAACCTCGGCCTCTTCGCGGGTTAGGCTGGCTTCTAAACGCTTGCGTTCCGTTGCGTCGGGGGGTGAGAGATCAAATCCGGACGGGGAGGGGTTTGGCTTATCCATGGCATCCATTCTAAAGTCTTTGTCTGAACTACGAAAGCACCCGCCTGAGGGTTACACCGTCGCGTCGACATAACAGTTCCAAGTCGAGGTCCATGTTTACGAAAATCCTGATCGCCAATCGCGGCGAAATCGCTGTGCGGATCATTAAGACCTGTCGTCGGATGGGGATCGCCACGGTGGTGGTTTATTCCGAAGTTGACGCCGATTCCATGGCCGTGGACATGGCCGATGAGACGGTGTTCATCGGTCCGGCCCCGGCGGCTCAGAGCTATCTGGTCGCTGATAAGATCGTGGCGGCGTGCCGGGAAACGGGTGCCCAGGCGGTTCACCCAGGCTTTGGCTTCTTGTCGGAAAACGCAGGCTTTGCCAAGCGACTGGCCGAGGAGGGGATCGTTTTTATCGGCCCCAATCCCCACGCCATCGAGGCCATGGGCGATAAGATCGAGAGCAAGAAATTCGCCGCCAAGGCCAATGTCTCGGTGGTGCCTGGTCATGTGGGCGAGATCGCTGACACGGCCCATGCCATCAAGATCAGCGAAGACATCGGCTATCCGGTGATGATCAAGGCTTCCGCAGGTGGCGGGGGCAAGGGGATCCGCGTCGCCTGGAACCGTCAGGACGTGGAAGAGGGTTTCCCGGCCGTGAAGGCTGAAGCCAAGGCCAGTTTTGGTGACGATCGCATCTTCATCGAAAAATTCATCGAGAGCCCGCGCCATATTGAAATCCAAGTGCTGGGCGATAAGCACGGCCATTTGGTCCACCTGTTTGAGCGGGAATGCTCCATCCAGCGCCGCAATCAAAAGGTCATTGAAGAGGCACCTTCACCCTTGCTGGACGAGGCAACTCGGGCGGTTATGGGGGCTCAGGCCGTCGCCCTGGCCAAGGCAGTCAACTATGACAGCGCCGGCACGGTGGAGTTCGTCGCGGGCCAGGACAAGTCGTTCTTCTTCCTAGAAATGAATACCCGCTTGCAGGTGGAGCATCC
>NMUI01000262.1 GCA_002221445.1 Phenylobacterium zucineum
CTAAAGGGAACAGGCTCTAGGAGGATCTCATGAGCCCCGAAATCTTTGCGGTCAACTTCTTCGTCGCCCTTTTCGCCCTGATCGATCCGGTCGGAAATGTGCCCCTATTTGCCGCTGCGACCGATGGGGTGCGCAGCAAGGATGCCCGGCTGATAGCGGTCTATGTGGCGGTGGTCGTCCTGCTGTTCCTGACCTTTTTCTATTTTACTGGCCTGAGCCTGTTGGCTTTTTCGGAATCTCCCTTCCGGCCTTCCGCATAGCCGGCGGGATCATCCTTTTCCTGCTGGGTCTGGAAATGGCCCGGGACGATTTCACTGCCACCTTCGCCCCGGAGGACGACGGGGTCCAGCTGCACGGCAAGGCTGGGGCCCGGAAGCGATTCGAGCGGATGATCGTGCCTTTCACCATGCCCCTGTTGATCGGACCTGGCGCAATCTCCACCGTCATCATCTATGCCAGCGAAGCCAAGGCTTATGGTCTGGCTGGAACCCTGATCGGTCTCAGCGTCTTTGTTGCGGTCTCTATCTCGACCATGCTGGCTTTTTGGGCGAGCCCGCTGATCTCCAAACTACTGGGCAAGATCGGCCTGACGGTTATCGTCCGCATCCTCGGCCTGATCCTCTGTGCCATGGCCGTACAATTTATCCTGGCTGGGATTGCTGATTCCACCCACGGCTTGATTTCGAAAAGCGCCTCGGCTCCCTATCAGTCCAAAAATTAGCAGCGACCGACTTGGCGGTCAGGCCGGACGCCGGCTAAATGCGTCCATGAACGCACCCACGACTTTCGAGACCCTGCCCGAATGGCATCTGGATGATCTCTACACGGATCGAAGTGATCCCAAAATCGAAACCGACCTTGCACAAGCCAAGGCGACCAATGACGAGTTGGGCAAGCTCAAGGGCCGATTCCTGGCCATGCGTGCTGACTCCCTGCATCTGGGGGAGCTGCTCGATCACGGAATCACCCTCTATGAAAAGGCGACCAACGGCCTTTGGGGTATCGCAGCCTATGCTGCCCTGGCCTCGTCTACGGCGCGGGACGATGCGGCCTGGGCCAAGTTTGAAGCCGATCTGCGGTCACGGTCAGCACAGATCGCCGCCGAAAGTCTGTTCTTCACCCTTGAGCTAAACCAGCTGGATGACAATGAACTGGAGCAGGCATTCAAAGCCTATCCCCCTGCGGCGCGTTGGCGACCCTGGATGCGTCGAGTCCGCCTGTCGCGACCCCACGAGCTATCACCTGACCTTGAGCGGTTGTTGATTGATCGCGGCCCCGGCATCGCCAACTGGACCCGGCTGTTTGACGAGACCTTGGCGAAACTGACCGCCAAGGTCGGTCGGGAGGATCTGACCCTGCCCGAGGCCCTTAATCGTCTCTCTGACCCCGCCGCCGATCGCCGTAAACAGGCGGCCCAAGGATTGGCAAAAGCCCTGGCGGCAAAGACCTCAGTGCT
The DNA here is from genome assembly GCA_002221445.1 of Phenylobacterium zucineum. Classification (GTDB taxonomy): domain Bacteria; phylum Pseudomonadota; class Alphaproteobacteria; order Caulobacterales; family Caulobacteraceae; genus Phenylobacterium; species Phenylobacterium zucineum_B. The sequence continues at coordinate 1,457 of NMUI01000262.1, forward strand.
GGCCCTGTCCCTCAATACCCTAGCTTTCGAAAAGCAGGTCGAGGATCGCTGGCGGCGTTATCCTCATCCGGCGGCATCCCGGCACTTGGCCAATGAAGTGGACGCCGATGCTGTGGCAGCTTTAGAGGCCGCCGTGGTTGAGGCCTATCCAAACGTCAGCCATCGCTATTATCGGCTGAAGGCCAAGGTCATGGGTCGCAAAACCCTGGATTACTGGGACCGCAACGCCCCCTTGGAAACCGGTCGTCCCCGGACCTATAGCTGGGGCGAGGCCCAGGCTATGGTTTTGGACAGTTTTGCCGACCTCGGCCCGAAATTCGCCGACACCGCCAAGACCTTCTTTGTTAATCCCTGGATTGACGCCAGACCCCGTGCCGGTAAGCAATCAGGAGCCTATTCTCATCCGGTGAACTCAGAGCGGCACCCTTATGTCTTCATGAATTATATGGGCGAGCGGCGGGATGTCCTGACCCTGGCCCACGAACTGGGTCATGCTGTCCACCAGACCCTGTGTGCGCCGCTCGGCACCCTGCTGGCCGATACACCTCTGACCCTAGCCGAGACCGCCTCCATCTTCGGCGAAGGCCTGGTATTTGAACGTCTGCTGGCCGGGGCCTCACAGGCCGAGCGGCTGGGCCTGCTGGCCGGTCAGATCGAAGATGGCCTCAATACCGTGGTCCGACAGATCGCTTTCCACCGCTTTGAAACCCGCTTTCATGCTGCCCGACTGCAGGGCGAACTGGCCCCCGCCGACATCAACGCCGTGTGGCTGGACGTCATGGGTGAGAGCCTAGGCCCCGCCGTCAGGCTGAACCCCGGCTATGAGCATTATTGGGCCTATGTCAGCCACTTTGCCCACGCCCCCTTCTATGTCTATGCCTACGCCTTCGGTGATCTTCTGGTGCGCGGCCTGATGGAAGCCCGTCGAGAGGACCCGCAGGCCTTTGCCCCGCTCTACGAGAACCTACTGGCCGCCGGCGGAACCCGTACCTATGTGGAAGCCTTGAAACCCTTCGGTCTGAACCCTCGGGAAAAGGCCTTCTGGACGGCGGGTATGAAACAGTTGGAACGGCAGGTGGATGCGTTTGAAGCGCTGATATGAGACCCTCGAAGATCACGGTCAGACCAGCTGAGGCCACCTCGGCGGCTTGAGCGGGGCCTGTGGCGGCGACAAGGCCCATCAGGACTGAAAGGGTGAGAACTTGAAGACAGGCTGCGGGACGGGGACACAGCAAATTAATTATGACAGAAGATCCTGAGCCGGGCCAGATAAGCGTGACCCGATTACCGGATCGACTCATACTCTACTTTGTGAACGGCAAGGCGGTCAGCTGCGCCAGCGCAGGATCACCGCCTCAATCGGGTTCTTAAAGGGTCTATGCGCCTGCCGACTGGCCATCCACTCGCGCTTTAGTTGCTGATACCATTTGGCCTGTTTATCTGCATCATCGATCCAGAGCAGGCTAGGATCATATTTCAGACCTTCGTTCTGCAGGTTCACCATGTCGCCGTCCTGATGCAGGAAAACCCGGATCATCCGACGGAACCAAGGGGCCAGGAGGCCGGCCACCCAATGATCGGTCCAGACAATCTGGGTGATGCGGGTCTTGCGGTCATGAACCGGTGTTAGACAGGTCAGGGCTAGGACCTGATACTTGCCCACCAGGACATGCTCCCACCTCTGGCCGGGTAGGGCAAAGGTGATCTCGGTCTGGGGATCGCCACCCAACAGCCTGTAGAGCCGGTTACTCTTGGACGGCGGGTGACGGGTCATCACAAATCCGCGGTCAGTCGGAGCGAAGGCCTTGGCCTTATCATGCTGACCCCTGGCCTTGCGCGACCACCACTGGCCATGAACATAGGGGGCGTGGGTCGGGTCCATCAAGCCGACGACAGCGTGATCCATGTGGGCATCGAAATCCATGCGATCCACGAATTTCGGGGAACCACCCACAACGCCGTCGAAAACCGGTGGTGGCTCCGGCGGTTCGCCGTCAAAACGGGGATCGGCACTGATCCAGATGAAGACCATGCCCTGACTTTCCGCCGTTGGATAATGGCGAATCCGGATTTTGTGATGTCGAGGTCCTGATCGGCCACCAGGGAGGGAATAGCGGTACAGGCCCCGTCCGTCCCGAACCGCCAGCCGTGATAGGGGCATTCCACCGACGGGCGACCGTCGGCTTCTTCCATCAAGCATCCGGCCGACAGGGGTGCCGCGCGGTGGGGACAGACATCCTTGATCCCATAGACCTTGCCCTGACGGTCCCGTCCCAGAAGAACGGGTTCGCCGAGGATTTCATAACGCTGCAACTTGCCGGGCCTTAAGTCCCAGGATAGGGCGGCAAAATACCAGATGTCATAAAGAAACCCGCGCCCGAACTTGGTATCGGCACCAGGTGGGCCCCAAGTGGAGGGACGGTCTTGGTTTCACCATCAGGCATGGGCGATAATCTAGCCAGGCAGGTTTCTCAGGGGAAGGTCGTAAGCTCCCGGAAATTAGGTCAGGCCTCGTCCGGTCGGGTGATAATTTTCGACGCCAAGCCATAGGCCACAGCCGCCTCAGCACCCATCCAGAAGTTTCGCTGGGTATCGGCCAGAATCTTTTCGTAGGTCTGGCCGGTTTCCTTGGCGTAGATGCGGTTCATCCGCTCGCGCATCTTGACGATTTCCTCCGCCTCGATGGCGATGTCAGAGGCCTGACCCCGCACGCCGCCCGAGGGCTGGTGCAGCAAGAAGCGAGTATTGGGCAGACAGAAGCGGTTTTCTCGGGAGGCCCCCACAAAGATGCTGGCCCCGGCACTGGCCACCCAGCCCGTGCCGATCATCTTCACCGGCGGGCCGCAGAACTTGATCATGTCGTGAATGGTGTCGCCGCTTTCCACATGACCGCCGGGCGAGTTGATGATCACCCGGATCGGCTTTTCCGCGTCATCATTGGCCAGGGCCAGAAGCTGGGCTGTCACCCGTTCCGCCAGACGCATATTGATCGGGCCGAAAATCAGCACGGTGCGTGACTTGAACAGAGCGTTTTGCACCGGCCCTGCCGTCATCGGCATGTCCGGTTTGGGCTCGCCCTCTTCCTCGTCTTCGTCCAGCCGCCAATTGCGCATGGTATCTTTGCTCCGCGTCATCATGGAAGGGAACCTGATGTGCGCCGCCGCGCTCTGCAAGGGGGCTCCCCGAAGTTGGGGGGTTTTACTTGGACCCTGCCGTTGCAATCAAGCGTGCATAGAAATCTACACACCGATCCAGATTCTCAAGCGTCATGTGCTCATTGGTCCCATGGATCATGGCCGTATCTTTCAGGCTGAGGATCAGGGGCTGGAACCGGTAAATGTCGGTCGCAATGGGCTGCATGGCCCGACTGTCGGTGCCTGCGGTCACCAGACCCGGCGCAATGGGTGCCTTGGACACCTGCCCTGCCACGGCCGCCAAGGTCTTCCAGGCTTCAGAAGTGGTGGACGACACCGCCGAGGGCTCCCGGGGCGCGGTGGGCCAGGTGAGATTGACCGGAAGACCGCCAACCGCGGCCTTAGCCCTGTCCATGACAAGTTTAGACGTATCGCCAGGCGCTATGCGGTAGTTGATCTGGGCCGTGGCATCCTGAGGCAGGACGTTTTCCTTGGGACTGCCCTTCAGCATGGTCGGGGCAATGGTGGTGTGCAGCATGGCCGCCCCGGCCGGGGTTGCGGACATTTGCTTGAGAATCAGAGACTTAAATAGCCAAGTATTAGCCACCGCCATGCGGATTGGCAGCTTGCCGAGAGGTGCCAGGGCCTTGAGCATGTCACCGCCGGGTCCGGACAGGGCTAGGGGAAAGGGGTGATCGGCAATGGCGACAACGGCTCGGGACAGGGTCACCACCCCGCCGCCGTCCCGAGGCGGGGCTGAGGAATGCCCTCCCGCTGCCTTGGCGGTGACCTGCAAGGTGCCGTAACCCTTTTCGGCAATGCCGATCAGGGCGGCGGGACCACCGGTGATGGGATTGTCGGCCACAACCACCAGACCTTCGTCGAGAACCAGATCAGCCTTGACGCCCCGGGCCTTTAATACCGCCGCGGCGGCCGAGGCCCCGTCGCCCCGGACCTCCTCGTCATGCCCTGACACCAGGATGATCGTCCGCTTGGGAGCAAAGCCACGGCGGGCCAGGGCCTCAAGCGCTTCGAAGGTGGTGACCAGAGAGCCCTTGTCGTCAATGGAACCTCGACCCCAGACGGCACCCTCTGCAATCTCACCGGCGAAGGGCGGATGTTTCCAGTCGCCTTCCGTGCCCGGGGTTACCGGGACCACGTCCTGGTGCGCCATCAGGATGATGGGGGCGAGGGCAGGATTAGACCCCTTCCAGGTATAGATCAGACCATGATCGGCCACGACCTCTCGGGTCATAGCCTTATGAACGGCGGGATAGGTGGCTTGCAGCCAGGTGTGCAGCTGATCCCACTGGGCTGGGTCATCCTCAGTCCGGTCCTGGTGGCTGACCGTCCGGATCTGAACCGCCTGAGATAGGTGCCGGGCGGCGGCGGCCCGATCAAAGGCCACGGACGGGGCAACCGTCACACCAAGGTCGCCAAGCGGTGGCTTCAGGGCCAGGGTCCGCACAGCGACCACGCCCGCAATCAGGGCTGCGGCGCAAACACCGACGAAAAAGATTTTTGCTGGGGTTTTCATCCGGGTGCCTCCATTTGGACCTTCCTTACCACATGGACGCCTTAGCGCGATCCGGCCATTCCCGATCATAGACCTCGCCGCCGACTTGGCCCTGACTCGCAGCGGCCAGCATAGAGCCGGCGCTGGGCAGGGCTTCGGGGTCGATGAAGGTCGCCGGGTTCCATACCTCTCCCCGCATCAGGGCCCGGGCGCACTGGAAATAGACGGCATCAATGTGAACGACGATCACCGACCTCGGTGGCTTGCCCTCCATGACAAAGCTGTCGAGCAGGTCCGGGTCAATGGAAACCGCACCGCGTCCGTTTACCCGCATGGCGGTGTTCGACCCCGGAATCAGAAACATCAGAGCCAACCGGGGATCGCGCACGATATTGCGCAGGGAATCGATTCGGTTATTGCCGCGTCGATCTGGCATCAGGAGGGTCTTGTCATCGGCGATGCGGACAACGCAACCCCTGTCACCCCTGGGTGAGCAATCCAGCCCCTCCGGCCCACTGGTGGCCAGGGCGCAGAAAGGCGAGGCCTTGATATAGGCCCGGTATTCCGGAATCAGGTGATCCAGTTCCTTGAGTGTTGAGGCTGGCCCGGGGACGGCATAGATCTGCTCAAGGTCTTCTATCCGAGTGATCAGGGTCATGGGCAACCTCCGGCCATGATCAAACCCAAGCCTTGACCTCTCGTCCACCCCCACGGCAAATGGCGTTCAACAATCAAACGTGCGTTTAAGAGGAAACACTATGGGCGAGCTCTTCGATCTGACCGGCAAGGTCGCCATCATCACCGGCTCCACCAAGGGCATAGGCAAGGCGATCGCCGAGCGCATGGCCGAACACGGTGCAAAGGTCGCCATCTCTTCCCGTAAGGCCGGGCCCTGCGATGAGGTGGCCGCCGCTATCAACGCCAAGCACCCAGGCGCGGCCATAGCTTGCCCGGCCAATATCTCGTCCAAGGATGACCTTCAACGTCTGGTGGACGAGGCCCGCAAGGCCTTCGGCAAGGTGGACATCGTGGTGTGTAACGCCGCCTCCAATCCCTATTACGGCCCCATGAGCGGCATCAGCGACGATGCCTTCCGCAAGATTTTGGAAAACAACATCATCGCCAATAATTGGCTGATCAACATGACCGCCCCGGAAATGGTCGAGCGCAAGGACGGGGCCATTATCATCATCTCGTCCATCGGCGGTCTGCGCGGCACCGGCGTGATCGGGGCCTATGCCATTTCCAAAGCCGCAGACATGCAGATGGCCCGCAATCTCGCCCAGGAGCTGTCGCCGAACAATATCCGGGTCAACTGCATTGCGCCCGGCCTCGTGAAGACCGACTTCGCCAAGGCCCTATGGGACACACCGGCTGGGGAAGCCCGCGCCAGCAGCGGCACCCCCCTACGCCGTCTGGGTGAGCCCGACGATATTGCCGGTGCTGCGGTCTTCCTGGCCTCCAAGGCAGGCAGCTGGATGACGGGTCAGACCATCGTCGTCGATGGCGGGTCCACAAGCTGATCAAATCTGAGCAGCCGCGCGGGAGAGATCCCGCGCCCTAGCCAGACGCTCTATGCCAAGGTCCAGGGTCGAGTCGGCCTTGGAGAAACAAAGGCGCAGGATGTGGGTGACCGGGTCGACCTCATAGAGGGCAGAGACCGGGATGGCCGCGATCCCGGCATCCTTGACCGCGCGCAAGGCAAAGTCCCGATCGCCCTCCACAATGCCGGAGGCCATCAGGTCCACATTCAGAAAATAGGTGCCCTGGCTGGGAAGCACGGAGAAACCTGCTCTGATCAGGCCCGCGCTTAGCCGGTCCCGGGAGTCCTGAAGGGCGCGGTGCATGGTGGTGAACCAATCCCCAGGTTCATTCAGACCAAAGGCCACGGCGGTCTGGAGATTTGGCGGTGTCGTGAAGGTCAGGAATTGGTGGGCCCGAGACAGGCCGTGGGTCAGGGCCGGTGACGCACACAGAAAACCCACCTTCCACCCGGTCAGGCCGAACATCTTGCCCGCAGAGCCAATCTTGACTGTGCGCGCCCGCATACCGGGCAGGGCGATCAGCGGGGTGTGGACGGCACCGTCGAACACCACCTGTTCCCAGACTTCATCGCAGATCGCTACCGCGTCATAGGTGATGCAAAACTCTGCCAGCAGATCAAGGTCCTCACGCGGCAGGACAACACCCGCTGGGTTAATGGGATTGTTCAGGACCACGAGCCTTGTGCGGTCGCTGAAGACAGCCTCCAGCATGGTTCGATCAAACCGCCAGTGCGGCGGCTGAAGAGTCACCAGCTTGGGCACACCGCCCGCCCGACGGATCAGGGGGAGGTAGGCGTCATAAACCGGCTGAAACACCACCACCTCATCGCCCGGCTTGACCAGGGCCAGAAAGGCCGCAGCCAGGGCCTCGGTCGCGCCAGAGGTAATGGTGACTTCGCTGGCCCCGTCGAAATCCAGGCCTTGGGTACGGCGGTAATGGTCCGCCACCGCCTGTCGCAGTTCGGGCAGGCCAACCATGGGCGGATACTGATTATAGCCGTTAAGAACCGCGTCCGCCGCCTTTTGCCGGAGGGCCAGGGGCCCAGGTCCGTCCGGAAAACCCTGGCCTAGATTCACCGCCCCCAGACGGCTCGCCAGGCCCGACATTTCTTCAAACACCGTTATCGGCATGTGGGCGTAAACAGAATGAACCATGGCGCGTACCTCTCAGGTGCCTTGCCTAGCACAGCCTGCGTGGCAATATCCAAGCCATGGAGATACGCTCTTTCGAACCTTGCGACGCCGCCGTCTGGAAGGCCCTCAACGAGGCCTGGATCGGGAAGTTGTTCAAGATTGAACCAAAAGATCGAGAGGTTCTCGATGATCCAGAGAAAAACATCCTAGCCAAGGGCGGTCATATCTTCATGGCCCATCAGGATGGACAGGCAGTGGGTTGCGCGGCCCTGATCAAGATGTCAGACGGCGGCTATGAACTGGCCAAGATGACCGTGGATGAATCTATGCGGGGAACCGGCCTCGGCCGCGCGCTCATGGAGGCGTGCATCACCAAGGCCAGAGATCTGGGGGCGACCCGTCTCTATCTGGAAACCAATTCCAGTCTGGCCCCGGCCATTGGCCTGTACCGGGCGGTAGGCTTTGTGGATATGCCTACCCAATCGACCCCTTATGCGCGGGCCGACGTCTTTATGGAGTTGCGCTTT
>NMUI01000263.1 GCA_002221445.1 Phenylobacterium zucineum
CGTCCGGGGAAAAGACGGCGCTCTTGAGGCTTGCGGTATGGAAGTCCAGGCCTCGGAGGCTTGAACTAATCTCAACCCCCGGTGGGGGTGGGAAGGCCAGGATCAAGGCCTGGAAGGAGCCCGCCTTGCTTGCTTCATCCAATCGGCAATCATGCTGGCGAACGGACGCAGCGAATCTCGGGGCACCCCGGCAATGCTCAAAGCCGCAGGTATCAAAGGTGGCACCGAACATTCGGGCGTCGGTGAAATCACAGTCATAGAAGTCAAACCGGCTGAAGGCGGAGGCCTGTAGGTTCGCTCCGGCGAAACTGGCTCCCCGCAGGACTTGGCGCGAGCGGGGGGCCGGCTTCCAGATGTGGTCCTTCAGGTCCAGGCCCGACAGATCGGCGGCCAGGGGCAAAGGCCAGTCAAAACCCAGGGCGCGCCCGGCCATCAGAATGCGCACCGCCAATTGCCGTAAGATCTGCGGCACGGTGGCGACCAAGTGTCTCCCCAGGGCCTCGCCGAGGTCCGCCGCACGGCGTTCGCTTTCGGAAATATCCAGCAGGAAATTCACGCATTCATCGCTGACCGGTGGACACGTCTTCAACTGAGCGAATTGACCTTCGGTCAAGGCCGCCAGCAGGTATCGGCCCAGGAAAAACTCGTAAAACGAGGTGTGGTCAAAGCGGAAATCATCGGCCGTGCCGCGCATGAGCAGGCTGGCGTTTCGCAGTTCGGTGTGGAGTAGCGCTCGGGCTTCGGTCCCCGACTGCATGACGAAGCGGAGGCCCGGATTGTCCTGCACATAGCGATCAAACCAGGTCTCAAGCCTGCGAATTGGCAGGGTCGGGGTCTGGTTCTGCCAATAGTGGGCCGCCAGGGCCTCCAGCATGACGGCCCGGTCCGTCGGGGTCATGGCGATCCGTTTTTCGCCGTCCCGGGCTAGAGCCTGTTCGAACAGCCGCTGAAACACCCATCCGGCATTGATCTTCCGTCCCGCTGCCGTGTCGGCCAATAGGGTCGGACCGATCTCACTGATATAGCGGGTCATCAGCGGCTTTCTGGCCAGGTCCGCCAAATTGCCGGTCCTGTTCATGGCCTCAAACAGCCGGGTGCCGGGTTCTCGACCCAGGGTTTTGCATATATAGTCCGAAATCTGGTCGGGGCTGAAGGGAGCCATGTAATAGGTGGTGATCTTGGCCTCGCCCTCCCGCACGGGGCTGGGGGTGTGGCGGTGATAGTCGGTCAGGGTCGACTTCTGCTGGATATTGGACTCAAAAAACTGCGTGCGGCAGGTGACCATCAACCGCGTGCCGCAGGCCGACCAATCCACCTTGCCGTCCTGAGATTCCGCGTTCCAGACTGGTCTCGGTACAAGATCCAGAAACTGGCGATAGAGGCTTGCCGCTTTTTGCACGCCCAGCCGGGTGCCCACCTCATCCAGGCCATCGAGAATGACCACGCAGGGCACGGCCCTCAAGAGCTCCAATAGGGCGCCGGCGTCAATCTTGGTAGACTGTTCCGGGTTCAGGCCCATGGTCAGCAGGTCAGCGAGTTTCGGTATCTGACCACTGATCCCGGGGTTCAACTCGATCCGCCGCAGGTCCAAATAGACTGGAAAGGGAAGGGAGGCGTCTGACCGTCGCAGGGCCGTCAGGTGGGTGGCGAAGATCTGCGAGGCTGTGGTTTTCCGGCGCCATAGCTGCCCAGCAAGGCAAAGATCCGACTTCCCGCCCCCTCGCCCCTTGCCCACGCCTCAAGAATGGGCAGGAGGTCTTGAGCATCATCGGCCTCTTCCGTTTGCGAGGCGCGCGCCGCCTGGGCGCGATCAGACGTGATCACCGCCTCTTCGGACAAGGCCTGGTCGTGGCTAATGGCGTGTATAAAGCCCGCCCGCTGCGCCTGCTTTGCCTTCCGGCCATCTGGATCGTCGTCGACTCCATCGAGGATGGCGCAAATTTCGTAGCGCAGGGCGAGTACAAAATCTTCTTTGTCGTAATCATTACCCGTGGCCCAAAGCTGGCTCAAGGTATTGAAGGTCCTGCCCGACCTCGTGGCCCAGAGCTCTGGGTGGACGGGATAGCCGGAAAGGGCGGTGTCTAGGTCTGAGCGCTTGCCAGATCCCAGCAGAAAAACACACGGGCTGGGCAGGTGGTCGTCCGCGGCGAAAAAGGACGGACACTCGGACTTTAAGTCGGCCAGCTCGGGGTGCCCACTGTTTAGCAGGACCAGGAGGGCTCTTGACCGGGCGCTGGCCTCTCGCAATTGCGCCTGTTCTGGCGAACCGCTGACGCAGTCTCGTAAACTGACCCAAGTCTTTACCTGATAGGAACGTGGCGGATTTACAGGCAGGTTGCTCAGCTTGGCGTCCAGGCGTGCCAGGAAGTCTTCGAAGGCGTCAGCCGTCAGGCCCCCCTCTCCCTATGGCTGATAAAAACCTGGTAGGTGCGAAACCCTAGTCCGGCGCGGGGGGTCTGCAAGGACAGCCCAACTGTGCTGGTGTCCTGCTCAGTGGAAAGCTCCACAGTGCGGAGCAGCAGGCCCCGGGCGCTGGCTTCCGGATTTTCAAACTTCAGGGCAAGGTGGGTTCGCTCTGAGCTCATGTGAAATTTCGGGACGCCGCCGTCCGCCGCCAGAGCCTCCACGGCAGCGTTGAGGGCGGTGAGCCTTTGCCGCACCACGTCGTCTGAGGGTGTGCGCGCTTCAATGGCGGAAAGTTCGGCCATGACCTTGGCCTTTTCCGCGCGATGGACGCCGGAGTTCGAGGTCGCCTCCGCGACCGCGACAAAGGCCCGGAGCAGGCGCAGGGCCGCTTGCCCAGCTTCCCCGCCGATCTCGTCAAAGCCGCTCGCGAGGATGTCCTTAAGGGTGCTCATGCGTCTAAGACCGCAAGCAGCTCATCGCGAATCCGCATGAGGAAGACGTCTTGGTCCGACAAATCGCCCTTTGACCACAGGGCCAGCAAGGTCGGATATTTTGGATTCCACATTTCCGGGAAAACCGGCCCCTGCACCATTTCCGGATCGCCGTCTTGCCGCCGACCCGAAACCTGAATCTTGACGGTACGTTTATGCTGAAAGGCCCCGGACGGATCGCGAAAACAGTCAGCCTCCACCCGACAGGCATCGCTTTGGTGGTACTTGTCGGACATCAGCATGAGCAGGGCTTTAGACGCCTTGGCGGCGGGCACGGTCTGATCGTCAAACCGGCCCGACCGTCCGTTGAGGTCATTGCGGTCGAACCACAGCTCCACCCGATAAACACGTTGAGGCCAGGCTGGCAGGTTCATTAATTTCAGCCTCAGCTTGGCGATGAAGTCATCGACCATGGCCTCAGTGGCTCTGGACTCCCAGGCGTGACTGGCGAAAACGCGATGAGAGTCGGGCGCAGCCATAGGGGCCTCCGAGGATTTGTCGAAATCACAATCTCACAGACTGTGAAAAAGTCAATCGCCCAAATTTCGCCCCCTGTTAAGGCGAGGCCTTTAGACTGGCTTTCCTCGTCAACCCCCAACCCCGAGTCGCCAATGGCCTTTGACCTCTCCATGGCCCTGATCCATGCCACGGTGCAGCTGGAGCAGCCGCTTGGGGATGGGACGCGGACGGTGGGTACGGGGTTTCTGATTACAGATCCGGGGCCGGACGGTGCGACCCGGATTGTGCTGGTCACCGCCGAGCATGTCTTTGACAAGATGCCGGGGCCGGAAGCCCGGATCGGTTATCGCAAGGAGAACGCCGATGGGTCCTGGACCTATACCCCGGCCCCACTGACCATCCGCGACACGGCGGGTCACGCCTCTGGACCCGGCATCCCGACAAGGACGTCGCGGTCATGCGGGTGACGGCACCCGAGGCCTTTGTCCGTGCCGCCATTCCGAAATCTTGGCTGGCGGAGGATCAGACCTTTGCCAAGCTGGCTGTGGGGCCGGGGGATGAGATGATGGCCCTGGGATTTCCTCGGGGGTTATCGGCCAATGGTGCCGGTTTTCCGATCCTGCGGTCCGGGCGGGTGGCCTCTTATCCGGTGACGCCTGCCAGTCTTTATCCGACCTTCCTGCTGGATTTCAGCGTCTTTCCCGGAAATTCCGGCGGGCCTGTGTTTATGTCGCAAACCACTGGGCGCCGGTTGGGTGCCACCGACGCCCCACCTGCCCAGTTCATCGCAGGTCTGCTGAGCCAGCAGGTGGAGCTGAATAAGGAGCGTCTGGAGATCGGCATTGTCGTCCACGCCCGGTATATCCGCCAGGCCATTGATGCGCTGGACCGGGGCACCAGCCCGGCCTCGGTCACAGCTTCCGCCGCGTCCGAGGCCAGGGCCGCTTCTGCCGGGGAGGCGACGGAAAAGCCGTAAGACCTAGTCCGTCTCGACTCCGGTTCGGGGTCGTGTCATCCAAGTCGCAAAGCGCGAAATTGACGCCCCCGGGGAGATGATCATGTCTGACGACGCCACCTACACACCGCCGAAAATCTGGACCTGGAATAAGGAGGCCGGCGGTCGTTTTGCCGCCATCAACCGGCCCATAGCCGGCCCAACGTCTGACAAGGATCTGCCGGTGGGCAAGCATCCCTTCCAGCTTTATTCCCTGGGCACGCCCAATGGGGTCAAGGTTACCATCATGTTCGAGGAGCTGCTGGAAGCGGGCTTCACCGGCGCGGACTATGACGCCTGGCTGATCGTCATCAACGGAAACCAGTTCACCAGCGGCTTTGTGGATATCAACCCCAATTCCAAGATCCCTGCCATGGTGGATCACAGCGGCGATAAGCCTTCCGGGTCTTCGAGTCTGGGGCCATCTTGATGCACTTGGCGGAAAAGTTCGGCGCCTTCCTGCCCACCGAACCCGCCGCCCGGGCCGAGTGCCTGTCCTGGCTGTTCTGGCAGGTGGGTAGCGCCCCCTTCTTAGGCGGCGGCTTTGGTCACTTCTACGCCTATGCGCCGATCAAGATCGAATACGCCATTGATCGTTACGCCATGGAGACCAAGCGGCAGATGGACGTGCTGAACCGCCACCTGGCCGATCATCGCTATATGTGCGGCGATGAGTACACCATCGCCGACATGGCCATCTGGCCCTGGTATGGCGGTATGGCCAAGGGCCTGCTCTATGAGGGCGGCGAGTTCCTCCAGGTGCATGAGTACACCCACGTCATCCGCTGGGCCGATGAGGTGGCCGAGCGCCCTGGCGTCAAGCGTGGCCGGATGGTCAATCGGGTCAGCGGCGACCCGGCCAGCCAGCTTCATGAGCGCCACGACGCCAGCGACTTCGACCTGCGCACCCAGGACAAGCTGAACCCGCAGACCTAGAGCCTGTTCCCTTTAG
>NMUI01000264.1 GCA_002221445.1 Phenylobacterium zucineum
ACTACGTCGCTCAGCGAAAGGCCCGCCATTTTGACCGAGCTTTGAACCTCGGCGAGCAGTTCGGCGACCGGAAGGTCGGCCTCGGCTCCCGAGAAGATACCGGCGCGCATCGAGCCAAGCGAGCGTAGGTGGCGAGTCAATGCACGAGTATCGATGCCCGAGATTCCGACAACACCAAACTTGGCGAGTTCGTCATCGAGCGACTTCTCGGCGCGAAAGTTAGAGACCACTCTGCTCGGGTCGCGAACGACGTATCCCGAAACCCAAACGCGGGCCGACTCCTCATCGCGGGCATTCACGCCAGTATTGCCGATGTGCGGTGCGGTCTGCACCACAATCTGTCCTGCGTACGAAGGGTCGGTTAGAGTCTCTTGGTAGCCGGTCATGCCGGTGGCAAATACGATTTCGCCCAAGGTCTTGCCGGCAACGCCATACTGCTTGCCGACGAAGGTGCGTCCGTCTTCGAGAACGAGAATCGCCTTGCTCATTTATTGCCTTCTTTTAGCTCGTTGATTTGGTTGAAAAGTTTGGCTCTGGCATCGCCATCGACGATGCGCAGGTTGGTGGTCAGCGCAGTCTCGCCGAGCTGCCAGTCGATCGCGACTAATCCGTCTGCCTCGACAACGCGGTCGATGGTTGCCTGCTCGCGTCGCACCCCGCGCAACTGCGACACCAGGATGGCCAGATCGGCCTCGCCGCGACGCTCGATGATGATTCCGGCAGGCGTTACGCCGATACTGGCTAGGCCGCGGTGCCCGAGTCCGTGGGCGACAACACGCTCTAGCGGCTCATCCGTCGGAGTAGTCGACACGTAGTGCCCGATGAAAAGCTCATCCGGAGCGGCGCCAACTAGACCTTCGGCCGGCATGTCTATGACACTCGCCTGATCCCCCGCGCGGCGCTTCCAGCTGCGAATCGCTAGCAAAAGAACGCCCAGGAAGGCCGCAAATGCGACCAAGGCCATCGTGTAGCGACCGTCCATTAGCCACGCCCCTTAGCGGCGAGCTTGCCGTCACGCTTGGTGAAGTAGCCACGGTAAATCGTGTGCACAACTTCGCCCGGCAGTTCGATGCCCTTGAACGGCTGGTTACTGCTCTTGCTGTGACCGCCATCGGCGATTAGTCGCTTGGTCTTTGGATTCACGACCGCGATGTTGGCCTTCGAACCCACCACGATGGCTTGGCCTTGCTCGACGTCGCCGCCGATAGCAGCTGGCTTGCTCGAGAGCACGTCTGCCAAGCGCTGCCAGTTCGACTTGCCAGACTCGATCAGCACTAGCTGCGCAATCGATGCGGCGGTTTCGAGGCCTAGCATTCCGTTGGCCGCTGCGGCCCACTCGCAGTCCTTCGATTCCTGCGGATGAGGTGCGTGGTCGGTAGCAACGATGTCGATGGTTCCGTCGATTAGCGCCTCGCGCAGAGCCTCGACATCCTTGTTGGTGCGAAGCGGCGGGTTCACCTTGTAGACCGCGTCGTAGCTGCGAGCGGTCTCATCGGTAAGGAGTAGGTGGTGAGGCGTCACCTCGGCGGTCACCTTGATGCCCTGTGCCTTGGCCCAGCGAATCAGCTCGACCGATCCGGCAGTCGATAGGTGGCAGATGTGCAAGCGCGCATCCACCTGCTTGGCGAGCAAAACGTCACGAGCGATGATGGCTTCTTCGGCAACCGCAGGCCAGCCAGCAAGACCGAGTTCGGCCGAAACTTCGCCCTCGTTCATCTGAGCACCTTCGGTCAGACGTGGCTCCTGAGCGTGCTGCGCAACCACTCCGCCAAAGGTCTTCGCGTATTCGAGCGCGCGACGCATCAGAACCGGGTCGCTGACGCATTGGCCATCATCGCTGAATACCTTGACCGCGGCGGCAGATTTGGCCATCGCGCCAAACTCGGCGAGCTGTTTGCCCTGCAGGCCAACAGTGACTGCGCCAATCGGCTGGACGTCAACGTA
>NMUI01000265.1 GCA_002221445.1 Phenylobacterium zucineum
AGCCCGAATGCGGTGTGCACTGCGCGGCAGCCGCATCCACCTCGTCGTCGCTGGTGACTACCGAAATGCGAATCTCGGATGTCGAAATCATCTCGATGTTGATGCCTGCTTCGGCGAGAGCGCGAAACAGGGTTGCCGAAACGCCCGAGTGGGTGCGCATGCCGGCGCCGACGACGCTGAGCTTGCCGATCTGGTCGTCGAAGATTACCTCGCGGTAGCCGAGCGAACCCTTGGCGGCCTCGAGTGCATCGAGCACCTTGGCCGAGGTGGCCTTAGGCAAAGTGAACGAGATGTCGCTAACCGCGTCGGTCACGTCTGAACCGGTTGCGGTGTTCTGCACGATCATGTCGATGTTCGCACCTGCGTCGGCGATCACGGTGAAGAGCTCGGCTGCCTTGCCCGGCACGTCGGGAATACCCACGACGATTACCTTGGCCTGGCTCTTGTCGGTGGCTACGCCCGAGACGACTGCTTCTTCCATGTTGCTTCCTGCTTTCGTGGCATAAACGATGGTGCCTGGATCGGTGCTAAAGGTTGAACGAACTCGCAGATCGACGCCGTGGCGACGAGCGAATTCGACTGCACGGATGTGCAAAATCTTGGCTCCAGCAGCGGCCAGCTCAAGCATCGACTCGATGTCAATCTCTTCGAGCTTGCGTGCGCTTGGAATCTGGCGTGGGTCGGCGGTGTAAACACCGTCGACGTCTGAGTAGATCTCGCAGAGGTCTGCGTTGAGTGCGGCGGCTAGCGCTACTGCGGTGGTGTCGGAGCCGCCGCGGCCGAGGGTGGTGATGTCTTTGCTGTCGCGGTTGAAGCCCTGGAATCCTGCGACGATGGCGATGTCGCCGGCGTCGAGCGCCTCGCGAACGCGGTCAGGTGTCACCTCTGCGATGCGGGCGTCACCGTGCTTTGCGTCGGTGATGATGCCGGCCTGTGATCCGGTGAATGAACGCGATGAAGCGCCCAGCGAGTTGATTGCCAGCGAAAGCAGCGCCATCGAAATGCGCTCGCCCGAGGTGAGCAGCATGTCTAGTTCGCGAGGCGATGGATTGTCGGTCACTTGGTTGGCAAGGTCGAGCAGTTCGTCGGTGGTGTCGCCCATTGCTGAGACCACGACGACAACCTGGTTGCCGGCCTTTTGGGTGTCAATTACTCGGCGGGCAACGTGCTT
>NMUI01000266.1 GCA_002221445.1 Phenylobacterium zucineum
AAAAGTTAGAGCATATTTCAATCGAATACCCGGTTCACACCTATCAGAAGATGCACTAAGACGAAGCTATGAAAAAGCATCTGCTGATCGGCGTTTCCGCTTTCGTCCTGGGGGCCGCGACAATGGCCTATGTGAGCCGGCAGGCCATTGCCTCAGATGAGCCCCGGGCCAAGACCTATCATATGCTCGAATTGTTTGGTGATGTGGTTCAGGTCGTAAAGCAGAAATACGTCACCGAGGTCGACGACAAAAAGCTGATCGAAGCGGCCATTGACGGCATGGTGACCTCTCTGGATCCCCACTCTAACTATCTCACCGCCGAAGCCTTCAGCGATATGCGGGACCAAAGCCGGGGCGAGTATGGCGGCCTAGGCATTGAGATCAGCAGCGAAGATGGTGTGGTCAAGGTGATTTCACCCATGGACGGCACCCCCGCCTTCAAGGCCGGTATCAAGGCCGGCGACTATATTACAGCGGTCAACAACCAGAGCATATTGGGTCTTTCGGTCAGCGAGGCCGTCAAGCAGATGCGCGGCAAACCTGGAGAATCCGTTACCCTGACCATTGCCCGACAAAAATCAGATCCTTTTGATGTCAAGCTTGTGCGCGAAGTGATCGAAACCAAGTCTGTAAGCGCCCGTCCGGAAGGGGATTACGGCTATCTGCGCGTTTCGGCCTTCAATGAGAAGACCACAGATGAAGCCAAGACCGCGATTGCGGACCTCAAGACTAAGATCCCTAAGATGAAGGGTCTGATCCTCGACCTGCGTAACAATCCTGGCGGTCTGCTGGACCAGGCTGTGGGGATTTCAGACCTGTTTCTTGAGGGCGGAGAAATCGTGTCCCAAAGGGGGCGGGACCCCCGGGATATTGAGCGCTACAATGCCCATCCGGGCGATGCGACCGGCGGTCTGCCTATGGTGGTCCTGATCAATTCCGGCTCGGCGTCTGCGGCTGAGATTGTCGCTGGGGCCCTCCAGGATCGCAAGCGTGCCGAGCTTGTGGGTCTGACCAGTTTCGGCAAGGGATCAGTGCAGACAGTGACTCCCCTGCGCGGTGGGGCAGATGGCGCGCTAAAACTGACCACGGCCCGCTATTATACGCCGTCGGGCCGCTCAATTCAGAAAACCGGTATCATCCCAGATCTTGAGGTGGCCGAAACCCGGGAACAAGCCCAAGCCATCGCCAACCGAGCCTTCCAGTTTTCTGAAGCCTCCTTCAGCAATGCTCTGACGGCCGACGAGGGCAAGAGTCGGGTGGGCGCTCATGAACCTGCCGAAGCGCCGCCTGTCGATTTCGACGTCAAGACGGGGGACTTCCAACTAGCCCGCGCCAAGGATGTCTTAAAGAACGGATCGGTTGCCGCGACCCCGAAACTGCCGAAACTCCAGGCGCGCCTGGCCGAAATCATCACCCCCAAGCCGGCGGTAAAGTCCGAACCCAAGCCTGCGCCCGCCCATCGATAGCCCCCCCATACTCGAATTGGGCGTCGAGCTTAGGTGTTCATTAACCATGATGCGGGAGTGTCGAGATTGGAGGCACCCCCATGTTTTCTAAGAAGAATCTCAATCCGTCGCCCGCAATTTCGATTCCGAGTGTCAATGCTGCCGAGATCATGGCCCGGGTACTTGCCAATCCCTATCTGAGCGCAGGCGGGGCAGCGGCGCTGTTTTTGAGTACAGGCATGGCCCTGATTGCCGTCCTGGGTGATCCCCATGCCGGATCACCCCAGGTTAGGATTTCCCTAGCCAAGGTCGCAGCTATGGCGGCCCCTCCTGGTTGGCGCGAAGCCCTGCACGCCCAGCAGCCGGGTGGACCCCTGGTGACCGAGGACATTTATCGGCTGACCAATGCGCCGATCTTTGGTGGAGGTGGCGACAATCAAGCCACCATAACCATGGGTGATACGGCTCAGACATCACCCCGGGACTCCCTGGCCCAGGCCCCGATTGCCGGCCTCTCAGCCCAGGGCCCGAACGGCCTTCTGCCCATTATCGGTGGTGACGGGCGCACACCGGCCCAGGCCTATGCCCGCCCCTTCACATCGAATGGTCGCCCCAAGATTGCCCTGATGATCGGCGGACTGGGCTTGAACGCCGCCTCCACCCGACAGGCGATTGAGCAACTACCCCCGGAAATCACCCTGTCATTTGTGCCCTATGCGGAGGGCCTGCAAGGTTGGATCGATCTTGCCCGGGCCAATGGCCATGAGGTCCTGCTGGAAACCCCCATGGAACCCATGGACTATCCGGAGAATGATCCTGGGCCTTACACCCTGATGGCCAACGCTCAGAATGCCGACACGGTTCACAAGCTGGAATGGCTGATGAGCCGTGCCACAGGTTATTTCGGCCTGACCAATTATCTCGGCTCACGGTTTGTGGGGTCTGAGTCCGGCATGGCCGCCTTCACCGGGGCTTTGCGTGGGCGGGGCCTGGCCTTCATCGATGACGGATCTGCCGCCCGGCGTGGCGGCGGTATACCCCGGGCCTCAGCCGAGCGGATCATCGACGATCAGCTGTCTGGCCCAGCCATAGATCAGCAACTGCTGGCCCTGGAGGCTGGGGCCTTGCAAAAGGGCCAAGCGCTCGGATCGGCCTTCGCCTATCCGATTACCCTTAACCAGGTAGGGGCATGGGCGCGATCAGTGGAAAATCGCGGCTATCAGCTGGCTCCTGCATCTGCCCTAACGACACGCCGTTGATCGACACACCCGCTTACCGCCCCAATGTGGGCGTCGTCCTTTTCCATGGGGACGGCCGGGTCTGGTTTGGCCGCCGCGCGGGCACGGCCGGGCCCTATAATTGGCAGTTCCCGCAAGGAGGGGTCGATGACGGCGAAGATTTAGAAGTCGCCGCCCGGCGCGAGCTCTATGAAGAAACCGGGGTGCGGTCGGTAAGTGTGCTGGGCCGGACCGCCGATTGGAAAACTTATGACTTCCCGGCAGAGCATAGATCTTCAAAGACCTATAAGGGCTGGAAGGGTCAAAAACAGATCTGGTTTGCCCTCCGGTTTGAAGGCGAAGAGGGAGAAATCAACCTCGATCATCATGGCGTTGCCGAATTTGACGCCTGGCGCTGGGGGCACTGTCTGAGGCCCCCGGATTGGTCGTCCCGTTCAAAAGGCCGATCTATGAATTTGTTCAGCAAGCCTTTGCGCATTTCGCGCCTTAAGCCGTAAGACAATTTCATAGCCATGCGGCGGGGCTTTAGGGTGAAGAGATGAAATCAACAAAGCCGCCGGTCATTATGGTGCATGGCGCATTTTGCGGCGGTTGGACCTTTGACACTTTTCGTGGGCCGTTTGAGCAAGCTGGTCACTTGGTTTTGTGCCCTGATCTGAGGGGCCATTCTGACGATTCCGCACAGAATGCGACCGTGGGCATATCCATGTCAGACTATGCCCGTGACATTGCCGAGCTGTGTCACCGGTCGTCGGAACCCCCGATCCTGATCGGCCATTCCATGGGCGGATTGGTGGCGCAGTTGGCCGCCCGCCGGGCCAGGATTCGCGCCCTGGTGCTGATGGCCCCCTCTCCGCCCTGGGGGGTGGTCAGTTCCTCCATAGAGGAAGCCTCGACCGCATTTGGCCTGCATTTACTTGGGCCGTTCTGGATGCAGGCGGTGACCCCGGATCGTAGCCTTATGCGCAATTTTAGTCTGGATCGTCTGGAGCCGGGTGACCGGGATGCCATTCTGAACCGGCTTTGCCGGGAAGCGGGCGCGCCTTTGGGAGACCCTGAACTGGTGGCTTGATCCCTTCATGACCACCAGCCTGGGCATAGGCCCGATCAAAATACCAAGCTTAGTAATGGTGGGGGCCCGGGACGTGGTCCACCCGCCCATGACCGCCCGGATGACCGCCGAGCGGATTGGGGCTCAATATCTGGAGTTTCTTGAGATGAGCCATTGGCTGCCTGGGGAAAAAGGATGGAACAAGGTGGCCGATCAAGCCTTGAGCTGGCTGGATCAAACGGTCGAACCTGCCGAATAAGCACCTGCTGTTCGCAGGTTCCACATCTTTAGATCGACCCCCCTGATCAGAAGAACGAGACAAAACGTGCTCTCGCCCACCAAGGCCAGGAGCAATATGGCCGGGGAGATGATCCTGGCGAGGCCTGGTAGAACCAGTTCACTGATAGAGGCTATGAGATAGCTCGCCCCGGCAGCCTGCATCAGCAGACCAACAAACCAGGGAAAATATCCAGATCGGAAGATCAGTCTGCCACTGACCAGACAGGCGGCCCCGAAGAATACTAAGGTGATGTTGAAGGCCACATTGTGTGCCTCCAGAGCAAAACCTGCCAGGGCAAGGGCTGCATCGGCTGGGACACCACCCTGGGCCGACATCAAGGACATCTTGATCAGGATTAGGAAGACCTTGCTGACCGCCTCCACAGCGAGCGAGGCCAGATTGAGCAGAACAAACAGGCCTGCAAGATTTCGGTTCACCGGTCGGAGCAAGAGGTATTCGATCCACAGCTGGATAATCGCGATCAGCGGGATGATCAGGTTTCCAGCCAAGCTGAGATCCCATAACGCAGGATGCTTGACGATATTGCGGGCGGTGGCGGCCATATCGTGTGGAATAACAAGGGTGTTCATGACGAAGCCCTCGCTGAAGCCCCCGAACAGGATGACCAGCAGATAGATCAGGCCCGCGATCCGGGCATAGAGCTGCGGTGCGACCTCGGTTGATTTCACCGCAGGAGTCCCAGGTCTGGCTCCATCTTGAAGTGTAATGTGTTGATGATTTTTCATATGTCAGTTATTTCTGACATATGTGTACTTGTCAACTCTCTCTGACGCCTGGACCTGTTTCCGGTTAGACCGAATCGCCATCGGGACAAAAAAGAGCGCCGAGGTTTCCCTCAGCGCCCCATTATGACCTGGATCGGAAGTTCCTAAAATTTGCGCTCTGAATAGAGCACTTCACCCATGCTCCACTTGTCTGAAACTTCGGTCCCGTCGGGCTTCTTCAGCTGAAGGAAAACCAATCCAATAGACTCATGCTCGGTGAAATATTCCCAGGAATTGGTGATGCGCTTGAAGTCGGTCGCTGGAACGAAGTCATTTCGCTGTTGCTCCAGCTCCGGCTGGTGAAGCAGGGAAAAGATGTTCAGGCCGACAATGATCGGCTTTTCCTGGCCTGTGGTGTAGTTGAGAGCAATCCGACAGATTTCCTTATTAGACCCCGGCGCGAAGATGGTCAGGGTATAGGGCTTCGCCACCAGGGTGGCAGTATAGGTCATGTCCCGTTTATTCTTTTTATAGCCCATGGCTGGGGTGGCGAGTTTGTCGAGGTCACCGCCGCGGACCAGAGGCACGCAGATATTGTTGATGACCGAGATGATCTGTCCGATTTCGCCATCCGTCGGCAGGGTATAGGTTTTCTGCGGAACCACCGGGGCGGCTTCCGGGATCAGAATGTCTGCTGCGGCGGCCGGAGCTGACGCTGGGGCGGGTGCCGGAGCGACCTGAGCTGGCGCTGGTGACGCCGCCGGCGCTGGCGATGCCACGACAGGCGCTGCGGGGGTTTGAGCTGAAGCCGCAACAGCCGCGCCGGCGGCAAAGATAAGAGTAGCTAATGCTGAGCGCATGACGGTTCCCTGACGATCTTTCTATCACACTCAAAGTTGCGGTGTCCCGCAAGCCCCTAGCGGGGTTTTGCGGCGGCGACGTGACGCAGGCCTAAACTTCAGTCGCCCGTTCCGCTAAAATAGTCAGACCTGCCGGGGTCACGTCAGCGAAGCCGCCTTGGACGTCATAGGTGGTAGTTGCGCCACCGGAAAACACCCGAACCGGCCCCTCTCTCAGAGCCGTCATAAATGGGGCGTGACCCGGGAGAACGCCAAAATCGCCCTCGGCACCGGGCGCATCCACCTGATCAACCTCTCCGGAAAACAACTCGCGTTCCGGAGAGACCAGGGAAAAATGAAGCTTGGCGGCCATGGCAGCTTAAGCTTCCGAGGCCAGCTGTTCGGCCTTAGCCACAGCATCTTCAATCGTGCCGACATTATAGAAGGCCGCTTCCGGCAGGTGATCATATTCACCGTCCACCACCGCCTTGAACGAGCGGATGGTGTCTTCCAGGCTGACGAAAATGCCCGGCATGTTGGTGAACTGTTCGGCCACATGGAAGGGCTGGGACAGGAATTTCGAGATTTTCCGGGCGCGGGAAACCGTCAGCTTGTCCTCTTCAGATAGCTCGTCCATGCCCAGAATGGCAATGATGTCCTTCAGGGCCTTATAGGCCTGGAGCGTCTCCTGAACCCGACGGGCAACCTGATAATGCTCTTCGCCAATGACTAGGGGATCCATGATCCGCGAGGTGGAGTCCAGCGGGTCCACGGCGGGGAAGATGGCCTGGGCGGCGATGTCGCGGCTGAGCACGGTGGTCGCGTCCAGGTGGGCGAAGGAGGTGGCCGGAGCCGGGTCAGTCAAGTCATCGGCAGGAACATAGATGGCCTGGACCGAGGTGATGGAGCCCTTGGAGGTCGAGGTGATGCGCTCCTGCAGATTGCCCATTTCCGTCGCCAGGGTGGGTTGATAGCCCACAGCCGAAGGAATCCGGCCCAGAAGGGCTGACACTTCAGACCCCGCCTGGGTGAAGCGGAAAATGTTGTCGATGAAGAGCAGAACATCCTTGCCTTCCTGGTCGCGGAAATATTCCGCCTGAGCCAGACCGGTCAGGGCCACCCGGGCGCGGGCCCCAGGGGGTTCGTTCATCTGACCATAGACCAGGGTACATTTTGAGCCCTCGGTTGACCCGCCGTGTTCACGAGGATCGACGTTCACATTGGACTCGATCATTTCGTGATAGAGGTCGTT
>NMUI01000267.1 GCA_002221445.1 Phenylobacterium zucineum
GGCGGCGGTGGGGGCGGCGGCGGTTTAGCCACCGGCTTGATCATCTGCACGTCTGTGACGTCGTCCGAGTATGACTTAATTTTAAGCTCGAACTTCTTGCGATAGATGATGTAGCCGACGATGGCGTGTGCCAAGATCGCTATGATCAGGGCAATGCCCAACGCACCAGATGACTTCGGCTTAGGTGGGTCGAAGGGATTGTGGTGCGCTAATGTCGCGTCTTCAGCCATGCGTCACTTTGCCCCCGGTTTGTTGTCATCCTTGCCGACCAGGGCCACGCTGTAGAAACCATTGTCCTGCAGCATGTTCATGACGCCCATAAAATCGCCATAGACCACGTCCTTGTCCGCCCGGATATAAATCCGTTCGCCCGTCGGGTTCCGGCGGCTGCCCAGCAGAGTGCGCATATCATCACCCAGAGAGGCTAGCTCGGTCGGAGAGTCCCCGATGAAGATCCGTCCCGAAGGTTGGATCGAAATATAGACCGGCTTTGGAGGGCTCGTCGTCGACGGCTTTGCAACAGCTGGCGCGAGTTCCACCTTGACGGTGACGGCTGCCATCGGAGCCGCCACCATGAAGATGATCAGAAGGACCAGCATGACGTCCACGAAGGGCGTTACATTGATCTCGCTGTTCGCTTCAACCGCGTACTTGCCACCCCCAGAGCCTGAGAGTTTGGCACCCATCTGGATTAGGCCCCTTTGTCGAGCTGGCGGGAAACGAAGTTCATCAGTTCAGAAACGAAGCCTTCCGAGCGAGCGCCCAGAGCCGAGATACGGGTCTGGAAATAGTTGTAGAAGATAACCGACGGAATGGCGGTGAAGAGACCAATACCCGTAGCGAGCAGAGCTTCAGCAATGCCGGGGGCAACGACGGCCAGGTTGGTCGTGTTGGTATTCGCAATGCCGATGAAGGAGTTCATGATCCCATACACAGTGCCGAACAGACCGATGAACGGGCCAGACGACCCGACAGAGGCCAGGAACTGCATCCCGCTCGAAAGACGGGTACCCAGGGACGATTGAACGGCAGCCACAGCGGCTTCAGCCCGGTGCTGTGTCGAGTCGCGGTGCTCACCGCCAACCGACAGACCGGCCTGACGGGACAATTCGACTTCCTGAGCCGCAGCAGCAGCCATGTCGGCTAGAGGATTGCCTTGAAAATCTTCCGAGGTGGCCGTCCGACTTATTTCGCTGATCGTCTTGCCACTGCGGAAGGCTTCAAGGAAAGCCGTCGCGGTCTTGTTCAAGGTATTGAACTCGAGAGACTTGGTTACCAGGATCGCCCAGGATAGAACCGAGCAAAGCAGCAGGCCAGCCATAACCGTTTGGACGACAGGATCGGCGTCCATAATCATTTGGAAGACGCCAGCCTTGCCTGCGTTCTTCATTTGCGGAGGAAGATCTTCCGCAGGTGCAGCCGCATCTGCGGCAGGAGCAGCAGCGGGGGCCGCAGCGTCAGCAGCCGGAGCTGCGGCATCGGCAGCAGCCGGAGCTGCGGCGGGTGCCGGGTCCGCAGCGAAAGCCGGGGCGCTGCTCATGAGCGCAAGAGCGCCCAGGAGCGCGATGAAAGGAGTCGTTCGTTTAATATCGAGCATCTGTCGCCAGTTCCTGCTTGGTCTAGCACGTTTGGGCCGAGGGTCGTCGCGCCAGAGCGTCTCTTCCCTAGTGAATTTTGCCTGTTGCGAGGTTCAGTTGCCTGTCCATCGCACCGAAGCGGTAGTCGCCGTCCCCAGCCTTGGTTTGCCCGTCGCCCTCAGACGATGACAGACCCAAGCCAGAGCCAGACCCCAATCCCCGCGGAGATTCGAAAGTCTTACCGCTTTGTTAGTCGGGCGGCATAAGTCCTTTGGCAATCCCTTTTGAAGTGGTCAAGGGGGCATGGGGCAAGACTGTGGCAAGGTTTTGCGACAAGGAGCAGTAAATTGCTGCATTGCACAATAAAATTTTCCCCTTCGACGGGGAGATTTCGGCAAAAAGCCCTTAGATATGCTGCGACGCAGCAATTCAAGTCGCCAAAATCGATCTTTCGAAATCACTGGCAAAAGTAAGGGGAAGGCACGGTTAAAGACCTAAGCTCAAAATTGCGGCACGCCGGTATGGGTGCAAGGCATCGGAGGGGACCTACCAAACATCGACGAAGGATCGTCGAGGCATCTTGTGATCGACCGGACAGCTCTTTAGGCCGCGAATAAGCCAAGTCCGTGTCGTCTTGGGATCAATAACCGCGTCTATTTCCAGAACTTCAGCGACGGAAACCGCCTTCCCGACTTCGTACATTCGGGTAAGCCTAGCATCGAACATGGCCTGTCGCTTTTCCGGATCTGGTTCAGCTTCAAGCTCCTTGCGGTACCCAAGCCGAACGGCCCCCTCCAGGCCCATCGGTCCAAACTCCGCAGTCGGCCAAGCCAGGATCATAGCCGGGGCGGAAAAATCGCCCGCAGACATGGCCTGGGCACCTAGACCATAGCCCTTTCTTAAGACCACCGTGAAGAACGGCACCCTCAACGCCGCGCCGATAACAAACATGCGGGAGCCTCGTCTAACCCCCGCGCCCTTCTCACTGTCCGGCCCGACCATAAATCCGGGGGTATCGCAGAGAGATAGAATCGGCACCCCGAACGCATCGCACATCTGCATAAAGCGCCCGGCCTTCTCTCCGCCCTCCCCATCAATGGCACCCCCGAGGAATCGAGGGTCATTGGCGATAACCCCCATCGGACGACCTTCAATTCGCAGGAAACCGGTGATCATGCCTGGGCCATATCCACCCCGCAGTTCAGTCCAACTTCCATCGTCGGCCAATGTCTCGATCACCGCCCTCACGTCATAAACCCTAACGCGGTTTCCGGGATTAAGTGTCTCAGCTTGCGCTGATCTGGACAGGACCAAGCGGCAACCGGCCCCTGAAAGTAGGACAAGATTTGTTTGGTTGCCGCCACCGCCTCGGCTTCATCCTCGACCAACAGATCGATCACCCCATTTTTCCACTGGACTTCGGATGGGCCAATCTCATCGGCGGTAAAAACTCCCAGGCCGCCGCCCTCCACCATGGCCGGACCGCCGAGGCCAATATTCGAGTACCGGGTTGCAATCGTGATGTCCGCGCACCCGAAAAAGACTGCATTTCCGGCAAAACAGCGTCCGGAATTAACGGCAAGGCGCGGGGCATTGCCGGAAAGGCGAGCAAAGGTGGTGAAGCTCGTGGTGTCGAGCGATGATGCTCCCGTGGTGACATCCACGTCGCCGGGACGTCCGCCGCCGCCCTCTGTGAACCAGACGATCGGAGTCTTCCAGTGTTCAGCGAACTCCAGAATGCGGTC
The DNA here is from genome assembly GCA_002221445.1 of Phenylobacterium zucineum. Taxonomy (GTDB): domain Bacteria; phylum Pseudomonadota; class Alphaproteobacteria; order Caulobacterales; family Caulobacteraceae; genus Phenylobacterium; species Phenylobacterium zucineum_B. The sequence continues at coordinate 3,323 of NMUI01000267.1, forward strand.
GGTCTTTTTGTGGCCGAAGTGTCCTTGGGTACCGGCCAACACACTGAAGTCATAGGCCAGCCCTACGCAGCGGGAAATTTCGGGTGGGAAGAGCGCACCATTCACCTCCCCCACACCGGTAATAATCCCGTCGGCTGGTGTATTGGCTCTCAGATCGTCAAGGGATCGCCGACGCTTCTGTGCAGCTATGGCCAGGGCCCCGTATTCATTGAAACTGCCGTCATCAAACAGATCGGCCAGATTCTCCCGCGCCGTCCGCTGACCTGTCTTGCGGCGACGCGCCACTGCGTCTGGTCGATTTTCATCTAGAGTCAGAGCGTGACGGGCCATCACCGATGCAAGATCGGGTCGAATTTCATCCAAATCGACCGCCACATGGACCTCAACTTCCAATTCCTGAATGCCGGGTTCGATGAACAACAGGGTTTGCCCTTCATCGACGACGTCGCCGGAGGCTGAAACAAGCCGTCGCACAATCCCCGCCTGTGTCGCTGCGACAACATGCTGCATTTTCATAGCTTCAAGAACCGCCAGGGTTTGGCCCAAGCGGACCGTGTCGCCTTCAGCAACCTCCAGTCCCACCAAGGTTGCGCGCATGGGCGAAGGACAAGCAACCGTACCGGGCGGCCCATCGAGGTCGGGGGGATGACCAGACGCCGCCTGGCTTTTGTCTGTGAAGTCCTCGGTCCTCAGCGCCCCGGCCCTTTCTGCAAGTGCCGTAAGATTCGCCTCCATGAAGCCGGTCGTCGCGGTCGCCGATATAACTTCGCGCTGCTCTAATAAGGCCTGCAACAATCCCAGATTCGTGGCTGGTCCCGTCAGCCGGAATTCCGCCGCTGCTCGCCGGGCCTTGGCCGCAGCCCTGGCAAAATCCCCCGCCGGGCTATGGACAATCAACTTGGCGATCAGAGAGTCAAAGGCGGGATTGGTGCGATAGCCGCCATAACCGTAACCATCGACTCGAATTCCTGGACCTGTTGGGGGCTCATATTGAGTGATCACGGCTCCGGCGCTGCTTGTCAGCCCCCCGTCCGCACCCAAGGTCTCCAGGTTAATCCGCAGCTCGACAGCATAACCCTGAGTGGCGGGGGGACCGTCGGCAAGGCCCAGTTCCTTTAGGCTCGCGCCACCCGCCACGGCCAACTGCAATTGCACGAGATCCAGTCCAGTTACAGCCTCGGTGACGGTATGTTCCACCTGCAACCGGGGATTAGCCTCAATAAAGATCAGAGTCTCACCGTCCGACGCATCGAGCAAAAACTCCATGGTCGTTAGCCCCCGAACGCTGGCAGCCTTGGCCAAATCTACCGCAGCCCGTTTGAGGCGCGCCCTGACCGCATCGGACAGATTGGGGGCCGGTGCCACTTCGATGAGCTTCTGGTTTCGCCTTTGGATCGAACATTCGCGATCATGGATGGCGATAAAGTCCGTCCCGTCGCCGAGAATTTGCACTTCGATGTGCCGCGCGGCCCTGACGAGACTTTCCGCAAAGAGTCGACCGTCTCCGAACGCGGCCTCTGCCTCCCGGGCGCATGCAGCATAGGCCTCTGCCGGATCTTCCGCCGCAAGGACAATCCGCATGCCGCGGCCGCCGCCACCGGCTACGGCCTTGATCATAATGTCTGAGCCGAGCTCGTCTTTGAACGCCTTTATCTCGTCCAGCCTCGCCCCACCGACCGTCGCTTTGGCTATGGGAATACCCAGGCTTGCGGCCAGGTCCCGGGCCTTGGCCTTGTCTCCAAACAGGTCAAGGGTCTCCGGATCAGGCCCGATGAAAGTCAGTCCGGCCTTGCCGCAGGCTCGGGCAAACCCGGCATTTTCTGCCAGAAAGCCATAGCCGGGATGCACGGCATCACACTTCATGTCCACGCTGCGCCAATTACCGCATCCATGTCGAGATAGGCGCGGGGACCAAAGCCCTTCAGACTCACCGCTTCATCAGCTAGCGGCCGATGAAGCACCTCACCATCATCCTCTGAAAAACCGCAACGGCGGTAATTCCCCGCTCTTGGGCCGCACGGATAATGCGGACAGCAATCTCACCCCGATTGGCGATAAGCAGACGTGATATGGCTGTCATTGATTAGGCCCCCCGCGGAAACTGGCGTTCCATCTGGCCATTCTGACGTGAAGGCGGTGGTCAGGACAAGGCGGGACGTAGGGGAAGGATGGTGCCTGGGGGCGGATTCGAACCACCGACACGCGGATTTTCAGTCCGCTGCTCTACCAACTGAGCTACCCAGGCCTAGCCCGCCAATGCGGGAGGCGTGTCTATAAAAGAGGGTCAGCCCTCTGTCTAGCGACCGCAGGTCAGGATTCGTCAGCTTCGCCGTCGACCTTGGTTCGATCATCCTCGTTGACAGGCAGGACATAGCTGCCCGTAAGCCATTTCTGGAGGTCGAGATTAGCACAACGCCGGGAACAGAAGGGCGCATAGTCTGGGGTCGGCGCATGTCGGCACATAGGACAGGTCACCTTTTTCATAGGGGCACCACCTGAATCTGCGTCTTTCGCCAACCGTCCTCAGCTACCAGGGAAATGCGTTCGCCAACTTTTTGTCTCAGGGCGGTAAACAGCCCCTGCGCCGCAGCCACAACCCCCGGCTCGGCCATGGCCCTGAGTCGCCCGCCCGGATTATTCAAGGCCTCGGTCTCAGCTAAGCGAACCAACCGCAGAGCCAGGGTATCGTCAGTCAACCGGCTTTCCGCGTCCAGCAACACATCCCGCACGCTGCGGTCCCGGCGTGGAATCAGCAGTTCCATCGTACCAAATCGACTGACGGCACCGATGGAAACACCGGGATTATCGGGCGCAAAGGCCAACCGCGCGGCTGCCAACAGGGCGTGTGCGTCGTGTCCGCGACCCACAAGATCAATAATGACGATCCCGCCCAACCCCTTCAATCTCAACAACCGGGCGGCCTCGGCCAAGGCGATCATATTGGCCTGTCGGCTAATGCGCTTGGCGTCCTGGCCCTTGCGTTCCCCCAAATCCACATCCACGGCCACAAGCGCGCGGGTAGGTTCAATCGCCAAGCTGCCACCGCCCACCAAGGGGTGAATCGTGTCCAGAGCTTCGGCTTCAGCCTGATCGACCATCTGGCGGGCATGGGGTCCCCGCACAATGCTGTCGCACTTGCAAAGGGTTGTTAAAAGAACCTCCAGATTCGGGGCTGGCGACAGTAGTCGCGGAGGACCATCGGTCTCGCCCAGGACGCGGACCGTCGCAAGTTTTCCGGGTCGCGGTGCCGTGCGGATCTCCACATCCAGCATTTGCCCTTCAACAGGACGGGAATCCGGCTTGAAAGCCATCATCACCTCATGCCCATCGCCCAGGTCAAGAAAGGCAGACGCAAAGGCGGGCTCAACCTTATGAACCCGCCCTGCAAGCCGCGCGCCCACCTGCAGAGCCGCCACATCGTCATGGCGGCGGATCAGCAGGCGTTCTGGACGGTCATCCAACAGGATGACGCCACGATCCTCACCAATGCTGCGATCCAGATAGGCTGTGCGCTCACTCATGAGGCGCGGTATCCCAGACCGGTCAATAAATTAGCCGTCTCATAGACAGGTAGGCCGACGACCCCGGTGTAAGACCCTTGCAGCGCCATAATAAAAGCCCCGGCTCGGCCTTGAATGGCATACCCACCCGCCTTACCCAACCCTTCGCGACAGGCCACATAGGCTTCGATTTCAGAATCCGTCAGACGCTTCATATGCAGGCGCGTCTCAGATAGCCGGGCTGCACTACGGCCATCCGGGCTCAGGACGCAAACACCCGTCAGCACCTTATGGGCCCTGCCGGACATCAGGGTCAGACACTGCCGGACCTCGTCGTCCGTTTCCGCCTTGGGCAGTATGCGGCGGCCCAGAGCCACCACCGTATCGGCAGCGAGGACAAAGGCATCTGCGTGCTGGCTTGCGACAGTGCAGGCCTTAGCCCTTGCCAGGCGGATAGCCAACAATCGTGGTGTCTCATTGGGAAGGGGCACTTCGTCCAGATCTGCGGCCTCGATCAGATCGGGCCGCACGCCGATCTGGGCCAGAAGATCCAGCCGTCGCGGGCTTGCTGAAGCCAGCACCAAGCGCGACGCACCCATGCAAGCGTCAGCGAACGCGGAAGGTAATGCGACCTTTGGTCAGGTCATAGGGTGTCATTTCCACCAGAACCTTGTCCCCGGCCGAAACGCGAATGCGGTTCTTGCGCATCTTACCCGCCGTATGGGCGACGATCTCGTGATCGTTCTCCAGCTTCACGCGGAAGGTGGCATTGGGCAGGACTTCGCTGACAGTACCAGGGAATTCCAAGAGTTCTTCTTTAGCCATAGAGGCTCCAAAACAGATCGGCAAAAAGGTGTTCGACGCAGGCTTGAATCGGAGCCCACACGATCAAAAGTGCGTCTCTATACCTCAGAGCCCCCCATTCGGTCGATACGTCTTGCAAATCGCTGATCAGAGCTTCCCGAATCTATGGGTCAGATGCGCTGCCAGAGCATCGCGCACCCCGCGATAGCTGGCCAAACGGGCCTCCCGGGACCCGTTCGCCTCGGTCGGATCATAGGTCGGCCAGTACTCAATCGTGACGGCCCGACCTCGGGTCATTTCAACCGCCCGATGCTGCGCCTGGGGGGTCAGCGAAACCACGAGATCAAAGGCATCGGCGTTCAGGTCATCAAACGTCTTGGCCCTATGCCGCGAAAGATCACAACCGACCTCTGCCATGACGGCCTCAACAAAAGGATCCACCGCTCCAAGGTCTGCGGCCCGGGCGTCCAGCTTGACGCCGCAACTGTCCACATAGACCCGGTCTCCGAAGTCGCGCATGAGCAGGGCCTCAGCCATGGGTGAGCGTACACGATTGAAATTGCAGGCGAAAAGCACAGCACCCGGCAGTGACGGCGGGTCGATCATTCTCTAACCCCGCCTGTAAAGGGCGCAGATTAACGTAAAGAGCCGACGGGCTGTATCCAGGTCGGTTTCGATCTTACCCGCCAGCCGGGTCCGCAACAGCTCAGATGCTTCGTTGTGGAGCCCGCGACGGCCCATATCAAGGGCCTCAATCTGCTGTGGCGTCGACTGCCGTATCGCCTGATAATAGCTCTCGCAGATCATGAAATAGTCTTTGATCAAGCTGCGGAACGGCGACAGCGACAGAATATGCCGCCGTTCATAGCTAGGTCCCCGGACGTCCAGGACCAGTCTATTTTCTATGAGGCCCATGTGAAGATCATAAGGCCCGCCGGAAGCTGCTTCCGGGAAAAAGAAATTTTCTTCCAGAAGGTCAAAAATGGCAATCTGCCGTTCCTGCTCCTGGTCGCGTGACACCGCCGCGAGGGAATCCTCGTCCAGTTCGACAGATTGCAGTCGGTGGAAAGATTTCAGATCGTCGGCCATGGCATTCAGGCAGGGAAGTCTTAAATCCTTTAGGCCAAACCCGGCGTCAGCGTCACCCCGTCTCTTTTCAATACCCTACAATTTCACCGACAATGCCCCATGCGATCTGCTGGAACCCGACTGATTTTTGCAGCGAAGGCTGGCGGTCCCGTCTCAGCGCAATCGGATGGACGCAGACCGACTGTGTGCGGGTAACCCCTCTGCATCTGCCAGGATGACGGTGTGAGGTCCAAGAATCGCGAATGATCGGGGGTCACACCTGATGATTGAGGTGCGCTTGATGAAGTCATACAGCGATAAGCCCGATGAGAAGCGTGCCGCCCGGCTCGTGGGCAGGACGTGGTTGGAACCTGCCACATAGTCGCCGATTGCCTCGGGCGTATGACGCCCTAAAAAGATCGCACCGGCGTGTCGAACCTGGTCGGCCAGAGCCTCCGGATTATCTATGGCAAATTCCACATGCTCAGGCGCAAGGGCGTTCACGAGGCTCGGTGTCTGGTCCAGAGGCGCAATGATCACGGCCCCGTGATCCCGCCAGGAGGCACCCGCATCTGTACCCGTGCTCAACCTCACCAGTTGGCGGGCCATCGCATTGACAACACGGTCTGCGAAGGCTTCATCATCGGTGATCAGAATAGACTGCGCCCCCGGGTCATGCTCGGCCTGGGAGAGAAGATCTGCGGCAATCCATTCCGGATCATTTTGCCCGTCCGCCACCACGACGATTTCCGACGGTCCGGCCAGGGCATCAATACCCACTGCACCGTAAACTTGGCGCTTTGCAGCGGTCACATAAGCATTTCCGGGCCCGACAATCTTATCGACCGGCGCGATAGGTCCGGCCCCATAGGCCAAGGCCGCCACAGCCTGTGCGCCACCGACCCGCCAGATCTCGGTCACGCCCGCTTCCCTCGCCGCCGCCAATACCGCCGGCTGAAGGCGACCTGGGGGGTGACCATAGCAATCCGATCGACTCCAGCGGCCGCAGCCGGGACTGCATTCATCAGAACCGTTGAAGGATAGGCCGCCCGTCCGCCGGGGACATAGATCCCAACGGCCTCAAGCGGCGTCCAACGCCAGCCCATTTCCACGCCGTACTCATCGGTGAAGGCCGCGTCGGCGGGTCTCTGACGCTCATGATAGGCACGGATGCGTCGTGCGGCAAAGGCGATGGCGTCGCGCACGTCCTGAGGACAGACGGCAAGGCCTGCGTCAATCTCATCGGCTGACACCCTCAAGGTTTCTGCTGTCAGCTCAACCTTATCGAATACCCGTCCGAAGCGAATAAGAGCATCGAGCCGTCCCGCCGGACCGCCGTCAGTACCTCTCGTACGGAGGCATCTACATCCTCGGGGGTGTCCCGACGCTCATTGATGAAAGCCTCAAAGGCGGCAGCAAAATCCGGGTCAGTGGTTCGAAAGCGACGCATGGCATCTATTTAACGATCCAATCGCACTTCGGCTATGGCATGTCATGCTTCGGGACTCGCGATGTCGGCCAGGGTTGCGACAGATCGGCCAGAACAGCATCTACACACTCAACCTTCACCGCCAAATCGCCGCCCCCGGCAAACCGAAGGGTCAGCAAACCTCCCGGTGCTTCGCCGGGGGTAAAGTCAAGGCTCAGAAGCTCTAGGACGGCGTCCTTGGCCGACCGACGCAACCGCCGCGTCTTAACCTCTAGGACGCTGCCGATCTGCAAGGCCGAGCGTACCCGCTCCCCGCCAGGACCCTCCCAGCGGTATCGATTCATACTCAAGGTCAGCCGCCGCGTCTTTGATTCGAAAACGATGTCTCCGATCTTGCTCACCGCATCCTGTGTCGCCGCCGCCATGACAGGAACATCTTCAGCGTCCTGAGCCAATAGTCGCAATAAGGTCAAATCTACTCCTCGACGGCGTCTGCGCCGTCCCTTGCCTTGTCCTTCGGTGGAACCGCCGCCTTGCGCCGCCGCAGATTTGCGCGCAGGGCGGCGGCCAGTTTGGTCCGACGATCATCCTGCGGCGGTGGCGGTGATTTGCCCATGAAAGTCAGGGGTGCGACGTCACCCGGCGAAGGTCAAGTGAGATCGCCGCGTTTTTACCCTTCACGGGAGCCTTTGCTTTGGCTATAGCCCGCCGCTCGGTTTCGCCGCCGTAGCTCAGTGGTAGAGCGCATCCTTGGTAAGGCTGAGGTCGGCAGTTCAATCCTGCCCGGCGGCACCACCTTTTCTAACCTTCGGGTTGACGATCAGGGCGCATCGTTTTCGGTGCGCCCTTTTTCGTGTCTGACTTGCGCTGGACATATTATTACCCGGATGATAATGACGAGTCCTTCTCATATCGAGGCCCCGCATGTCTGTCACCGCCTTTTTCGACCAAAGGATCATCGCCCAGGGCACGCTGGCCGATGTTGCTGTGGCTATTGCGACAAGACCGCAACCGGCCCTAATTCTCGATGATCAGACCGGCCAGACCATAGACCTGGATCTGAGGGGCGCACCCTCAGATATCGCAAGCCGCTATGAAGAAATCCCCAACCTCCCGGAAAACCGGGGCGAGGCCGCCCCAGGCTTGGGGTTATGCCGCGGGAGGTCACCCTCCTGCCTCGCCATTGGGATTGGCTCAATGAACAACCCGGCGGTGCCTCGGCGGCCCTGCGTCGCCTTGTCGACGCCGCGCGTAAGGGCAATGTGGGTCAAGATGCACGCCGTCGGGCCCAGGAGGTCGCGCACAGGGTCTTATCGGTTCTTGCCGGCAACCTCCCGGCCTATGAGGAGGCCTTGCGCGCCGTCTACGCCGACGATCACGCAAGATTCGAAGGCCTGACCCAAGCGTGGCCCATCGACATACGGACCTATATTCTGGCCAGGGTCAGGGCCGTCCCCTCGACGGAGTCTGAAACCACAACACCCGATTAGAGCTCATGTCGGCTAGAGTGCGTTCCGATAAG
>NMUI01000268.1 GCA_002221445.1 Phenylobacterium zucineum
GCGTGCAGGCGGACGGCCAGCGAGACATCCTGGGCCTGTGGATCGAGGGCACTGAGGGCGCCAAGTTCTGGATGAAGGTCTTCAACGACCTGCGCACCCGTGGCGTTGCCGACATCCTGATCGCCGTCACCGACGGCCTCAAGGGCATGCAGGAGGCGCTGGCGGCGGTCTTCCCGGCCACCACGCTGCAGACCTGCATCGTGCACCTGATTCGCAACAGCCTGGACTACGCCTCGTGGAAGGACCGCAAGGCGCTGGCCGCCGCCCTGCGGCCGATCTACACCGCAGCGACGGCGGAAATGGCGCAGGCCGAACTGCAGGCATTTGCCCAAGGCCCGTGGGGCAAGAAATTCCCGACCGTGACGGCGGCCTGGACAAGGGCCTGGGACAAGGTGATTCCGTTCTTCGCCTTCCCGCCCAACATCCGCAGGGTGATCTACACCACCAACGCCATCGAGAACGTCAATGCGCAGCTGCGCAAGATCATCAAGACACGAGGCCACTTCCCCAGCGACGATGCTGCGAGCAAACTGATCTGGCTGGCATTGCGCAACATCACCAGCGATTGGGGGCGAGCCACAAGGGATTGGAAAGAAGCCATGAACCAGTTCGCCATCCTCTACGGGGACAGGTTCACGAGCAGTGTCCATTAAGATGAACGCAGCCCGTCCAAATCCGTGGGTGGGCTATCCCGCCTTACACACAGAAATTCGAACAAGCCCTCACGAAGCAGCAAGCCAGTAGCCTCTAGGACGGCAACGTCCTGATAAACATTCTTGTAGTCACGTCCTAGCGCAACCGCCAGCTCCCTGGTGCTGCTAGCTCCATGCTGACGAACATGGCGCAGCAGTTCAAGGCGACGAGGAGAGAGGGTATCCAACATGGTCTGGACGTTGAGAAACGTCACGTGCCTTTCATCGATTTGTTCGCCGGCAGCAGCCATATTCCAGGCCTGAGTGAACCGCTTACCCATATCGGCCAAGCTGCCAACATTCACTTGAACTTTATGCCTACCGCTCATTGGTTGCCCTTTCAACATCGGCCAAAAAATCAGCCACCATATTTTCTACACTCTCAAACTTGTAACGGGTCTCCACTCCGCCGATGTGCTTGTGATCACCTTTCCCACGTTCGTTGTCATACCCCACGATGCGAACACCATCACGTCCGTAGAACAGGCTGTACTTCAGGGCGTGTGGTCTTTCTGGAGATGGTGTCGGGAGCTGCCAGATCGTCATCTAGTGATCTACTCAGATCGCGCTATTCAATCGCGGCATCGCAGTCTCTTTAAATACACCATTCCCCACAAGGCGCCGGTGCAACCGCCATCGGCTTCCCTTCTGAAAGCCCTCGGAGGGCATCAGCCACCTCACCAACCTCTTCGCGTGAACAGTGAAATCCAAAGCGAAGCCTGAATTGGACTGAAGCTTTTGCATCCAGCTGTACACGCGTCCCTTGGTTTCTTCAAATGTCCGTGGGTTGGGGAAGTTGGTGCTGGGTTCCAGGCCGCAAACGTAGCCGTCAGAGACGTCGACGGTGTTCTTCCAAATGACGAAATAGGGCAA
>NMUI01000269.1 GCA_002221445.1 Phenylobacterium zucineum
GCCGACTGGTTCGCCGCGCGCGGCTGGCAGGCCGCGGCCCCATCAGCGTGAGTGCGTGCCGGCAGGGCAGGTCGGGACGCCCTGCTCATCGCGCCTACCGGTGGCGGTAAGACCCTGGCGGGATTCCTGCCCAGCCTGATCGACCTGGCCGAACGCCCTGCTGCGAACACGCCGCAGGGCGTTCACACCCTCTATATCTCACCGCTCAAGGCCCTGGCGGTGGATGTCGAGCGCAATCTCATGGCCCCCATACTGCAAATGGGCCTGCCCATTGTGGCAGAAAGCCGGACCGGCGACACCGGTATGTCCCGCAAGCAGAGGCAGAGGATCAGGCCCCCGGACATTCTGCTGACCACGCCGGAACAACTGGCCCTGTTCTGCGCCTGGGAGGGGGCCCGGCTCTATTTCGAGACCCTATCCTGCGTCATCATCGACGAAATCCACGCCATTCACGCCTCCAAGCGGGGCGACCTGTTGGCTCTGGCCCTGGCACGGCTGCAGATCTTTGCCCCGGACATGCGCCGGGTCGGCCTGTCGGCCACGGTGGAAGACCCGGATGTTATCCGCCGTTGGATGGCCTGGGGTGGGCGGACCTCAGTAAATACCCCGCGCCCGGAAGACACCGTAGATCTGGTCCTTGGTCCCGCAGGGGCGGCCCCGCAGGTGGAAATGCTGTTGTCGGAGGGTCGGGTGCCCTGGGCCGGGCATACCGCCAAACACGCCATGGACGAGGTCTATCAGGCCATTAAGGGGGCCCGTACCGCCCTGGTTTTCGTCAATACCCGCTTCCAGGCGGAATTCGCCTTTCAGGAACTGTGGCGGATCAATGAGGACAATCTGCCGATCGCCCTGCACCACGGCTCCCTGTCGGCCGAACAGCGGCGCAAGGTCGAGGCAGCCATGGCCAGAGGGGAATTGCGGGCGGTGGTCTGCACCTCCACCCTGGATCTGGGCATTGACTGGGGAGATGTGGATCTGGTGATCCAGCTGGCCTCGCCCAAGGGGGCCAGCCGCATGGTTCAGAGGATAGGGCGGGCCAATCACCGGCTGGACGAGCCCTCCCGCGCCCTGTTCGTACCCGCCAACCGGTTTGAAATGCTGGAATGTCAGGCCGCGCGGGAGGCCATTGCCGAGAACCGCTTCGACGGCGAGCCCGCCCGGACCGGAGCCCTGGATGTTCTAGCCCAGCACATAATGGGACTGGCCTGTTCCGAGCCCTTCGATCTGCCGCGCCTTTATGACGAGCTGGTGGCCTGCGGACCCTATCGTGATCTCACCTGGGAAGACGTCGAACAGGTGGTCGATTTCGTGTCCACCGGCGGCTATGCGCTCAAGGTCTATGACCGTTTCCGGCGGATCTTGAAGGGGCCAGATGGGCTCTGGCGAGTGCGTGATGCCGCCACGGCCCAGAGACATCGCTTAAATGTCGGGGCCATTCTGTCACCGGCCGTTCTGTCGGTGCGGGTGGCCTTGGGTAAACGCCTGATCGGCGGTCGCAAGATTGGCGAGATTGAGGAGGGGTATCTGGAAATGCTGGACCCCGGTGACACCTTCGTCTTCGCCGGTCAGGTCTGGAGTCTGGTGGCGGTGACCGGGCTGGATGTGTTTGTTAGGGCCGCCACCGACCAGGACCCGAAAATGCCGTCCTGGGGCGGATCGAAATTCGCGCTTTCCACCTTTCTGGCCAAACGGGTGCGGGAGTTGATGTTCGATGAGGCCCACTGGCAAGTCCTGCCCGCCGATGTCCGCGAATGGTTGGAGGCTCAGAGGGACAGGTCGATGATTGTCGAGGAGGGGGAACTCCTGCTCGAAACCTTCCCGCGAGGACGGCGCAATTTTCTGGTCTGCTATCCGTTTGAAGGCCGTCTGGCCCACACCACCCTGGCCATGCTGCTGACCCGGCGGTTGGAGCGACTGGGGGTCGGGCCGCTGGGGTTTGTCTGCAATGATTATGCGTTGGCGATCTGGGCGCTCAACCCAATGAACGGCCTAGATTTCGCGGACCTGTTCGCCCAGGACATGCTGGGGGATGACCTGGAATCCTGGCTGGCAGAAAGCTTTATGATGAAGCGGGCTTTCAAGGGTTGCGCGGTGATCAGCGGGCTCATTGAGCGGCGGTTTCCGGGTGCCATCAAAAGTCCGGGCGGCAGGTAACCTTCTCCACCGACCTGATCTACGACGTCTTGCGACGACACCAGCCCGATCACCTGCTGCTGGCCTGCGCCAGGGCGGACGCCGCCACGGGTCTGATCGACGTCGCCCGCTTAGGTCAGATGCTGGCACGGATCCGGGGTCGTATCCGCCATGCAGACCTCGACCACCTTTCGCCTTTTTCAGTGCCGATCCTGCTGGAACTGGGCAAGGAACGCACACCTGGTCAGGCCGGGGACATGATCCTGGCTGAGGCCGAGGCCGAGCTGATTGCCGAGGCCATGTCTTGAGCCCGGCCAACCCAGGCGGGCTGAGGTTCGAGCTCAAGGGCGATCTGGTGGTGATGCGGCCCTCCGGAGCCCTGTGGCTTGAGGCATCACAGACCCTGGTGGTCGCCGACCTCCACCTGGAAAAAGGCTCGGCCTATGCCGCAAGAGGCCAGCTCCTACCGCCCTATGACTCCCGCGAAACCCTGAGGCGCTTGGCAGAGGATTTGGTGCTGACCCCACCCCGGACCTTGGTTTTGCTAGGGGATAGCTTTCATGACCGTGCTGGGGAATTGCGGTTGAATGTGGATGACACCCGGTCGCTTTCCGCCATGGCCCTGGGGCGGTCCTTGGTCTGGGTTACCGGAAATCATGACTCTGAGGGGCCTATCTGCCTGCCGGGGGATGTGGTGGAGGACTTGAAGGTCGGCGCGCTCATCCTAAGGCACGAACCCCTGCCAGGCCGTCAGGCTGGCGAAATTGCAGGCCACCTGCATCCCTGCGCCCGGGTCGCCTCCCTGAAGGGGTCAGTGCGCCGCCGCTGCTTTGTCACGGATGGTGAGCGGATGATTGTGCCTGCCTTCGGAGCCTATGCCGGGGGACTTAATATCCTGAATCCCGCCTTTGCGGGGTTGTTTGCCGGACCGGTCATGGCTGGTGCCCTGGGCCGGGATCGGGTCCATGCGGTGGGAGCTCGCGCCCTCCGCCCAGACGAGCCGGTATCCACACGGCCATTCCGAGGACCACAGCCAAGGAAGCCTCCACCTTAATTCAAA
>NMUI01000270.1 GCA_002221445.1 Phenylobacterium zucineum
TAGAGCTTGAAGTGATGGATCAATGCTTCCATGGAGCGCTTCATCTCGCCCGGCGCGGCGGAGCGACTTTATTGTCCGAAGTCATGACCGGGCCCGGCGTTTTTTAAGCCGATCTACACACTGGGTTATGATCCGTGAGCTTTCGCGCATCTCCTGCATCCGGCAGAGATAGCGGTCATAGCAATCACCATTGAGCCCGATGGGAATATCGAACTCCATATCATTATAGCATTCGTAGGGCTGGGATCGGCGCAGGTCCCATTCGATGCCGGACCCGCGCACCATGACGCCCGAAAAGCCCCAGGCCAGAGCCTGCTCCCTGGACACCACCCCAATATCGACATTCCGCTGCTTGAAGATGCGGTTGCCTGTGATCAGGCGGTCAATATCATTCAGCGGTCGAGCAAAGGCCTTGGCCCAGGTGCCAATATCGTCGATCAGAGACTCCGTTAAGTCCTGGTGGACACCACCCGGCCGGAAATAATTGGCGTGGAGACGCGCCCCGCAGGCGCGCTCATAAAAGACCATCAGCTTTTCACGCTCTTCAAAGCCCCAGAGCGGCGGGGTCAGGGCCCCAACGTCCATGGCCTGGGTCGTGACGTTCAGCAGATGGTTCAGAACCCGACCGATTTCACAATACATGACGCGGATCAGCTGGGCGCGGATCGGCACCTCAACCCCAAGCAGACGCTCAATGGCCAAACAGAAGGCGTGCTCCTGATTCATCGGCGCCACATAATCGAGGCGGTCGAAATAGGCGATGTCCTGGAGGTAGGTCCGGTACTCCATCAGCTTTTCAGTACCGCGATGCAGCAGGCCGATGTGCGGGTCCACTCGCTCCACCACTTCGCCGTCAAGCTCCAGGACCAGGCGCAAAACCCCGTGGGCCGCCGGATGCTGGGGGCCGAAATTGATGTTGAACTTACGAACCGGGGTTTCTGGAACGGTCGGGTGCGGGGAGGCGTCGTCAGCCATTATTTCGCCTCCGCCTTATCATCGCCGGGCAGGACGTAATCTGCGCCCTCCCAGGGCGAGAGGAAGTCCCAATTTCGGTATTCCACCGATTTCACAGGCTCATAGACCACGCGCTTGAGCTCGTCGTCATAGCGCAGCTCAACATAGCCGGACATGGGGAAGTCCTTACGCAGCGGATGCCCATGGAAGCCATAGTCCGTCAGAATGCGGCGCAGGTCGTCGTGACCGTCAAAGAACACGCCATACATGTCGAAGACTTCGCGCTCATACCAATTGGCATTGGGGAAAATACCACTGATGGTATGAACGGGGATATCTTCGTCGGTCTGCACCTTAAGCCGAAGACGCAGATTTTTGGTCAAGGACAACAGGTGGTAAACCACATCAAAGCGCTGGGTACGATCTGGGTAATCTACTGCTGTCAGGTCGATCAACTGCTGAAAGCTAAAACTGTCCCGCAACAGGGTCAGGGCCGATCCAATCCTATCGGCCGGGCCGATCAGGGTCAGTTCACCAAAGGCAATAGATGCGCCGGTGAAGGCCCCCTTCCCCGCCTGAACGATCTCCTCGCCCAAGGCAACCAGCGCAGTTTCGGTGGCGGGCCAGCTCATCGCTCGATGGTCCCCGTACGGCGGATCTTTTTCTGAAGCTGCAGCACGCCATAGACCAAGGCCTCGGCGGTGGGCGGGCAACCTGGAACATAGATGTCCACCGGAACAATCCGGTCACAGCCGCGCACCACAGAATAGCTGAAATAATAATAGCCGCCACCATTGGCGCACGAGCCCATGGAGATCACGTAGCGGGGTTCTGGCATCTGGTCATAAACCTTGCGCAGGGCCGGAGCCATTTTGTTGCACAGGGTGCCGGCAACGATCATCACGTCCGATTGCCGGGGACTGGCTCGGGGGGCAAAGCCGTAACGCTCCAGGTCATAGCGCGGCATGGAGGCGTGCATCATCTCGACAGCACAGCAGGCCAGCCCGAAGGTCATCCACATAAGCGAGCCTGTGCGCGCCCAGGTGATCAGATCATCCGACGCCGCCGTGATGAAGCCCTTATCCGCCAGCGTCTGGGAAATCCCATCAAAGAAGGGATCATGGGTCTTGGGATCATAACCCTCCACCGTCGAACGACCGGCAGAGCCCGCAGGAACGACTACTCCCATTCCAGGGCTCCCTTTTTCCATTCGTAGATGAAGCCGACCGTCAGAACGCCCAGGAAGGTCACCATAGACCAGAAGGCGAAGAGCACCTGATCATGGGGTAGTTTCATCAGGCTGACCGCCCAGGGGAAGAGGAAGGCCACTTCCAGATCAAAAATGATGAAGAGAATCGATACCAGATAGAACCGGACATCGAACTTCATCCGTGCATCATCAAAGGCGTTGAAGCCGCACTCATAGGACGACATCTTTTCCGGGTCCGGCGCGCTGGGCGCGAACAGAGCCGAGGCCAGGATGAACACCAGGGCGATCACCGAGGATATTCCCAGGAAGATCACAATGGGCAGGTACTGCAAGAGAAAGGCGGTCATGGAATCCTCAGAGGAGTCGCGCGGTCTTGTAGACCAGCCTTTCGCCGGGTTCAAACACCGGTTTGCCCGCATGAAAAATCGTTTGGCCCGGAACCCTTATGACGCCGAGTCTCTGGGGATTTCGACCCTATGCCCACAGAAAAAGCCTTTGAGCGGGAACAAACCTAACTCCGTCGTTGACACGATTCCGGTCGGGACCTATCAGACGCCCTTCGCGTCGTTGCGAACATTGATGCGGATGTAGCTCAGTTGGTTAGAGCGCCGGCCTGTCACGCCGGAGGTCGCGGGTTCAAGTCCCGTCATTCGCGCCATATCTTCTTCAAAATTCGGGCTGTCAGACCCCACCAAACCGGTCTTTAAGATCGGCTGCCGCCTGCGATAGCGGGCTTGGCATTCAGAGCGCCGTGGCGCGGTCTGGAAACTTCGGCGTGCAGGCGCGATAGAATTCGGAGAGCACCTTCATATCCGCCTCATAATCACCGCTGGGCATCATCGCCGGACCAAGGCCGACAACCTTGCGTTTGTAGTCCATCATACCAAATACCATCGGCACCTTGGCACCCAGGGCGATGTGATAAAAGCCGGTTTTCCACTGGCGGACCTTACCCCGGGTTCCCTCCGGGGCGATGGTCAGCATGAATTCATCGCGTCTGGCAAATTCGGTGATCATAGCATCGACCACATTGTGTGAGGCCGACCGATCGACCGGCACGCCGCCTAAGTCGCGCATAGCCCTGGCCAGCGGCCAGCGAAACAGCGACTCTTTACCCATAAAGCTGAGATCGAGATTGAGCGCGTCCGCAGCCCCCAGAAAATAGACGAAATCCCAGTTGCTGGTGTGCGGTGCGGCAATCACCACAAACTTCCGTGGATAGGGCGCTGTCCCCTCCACCGTCCACCCCTGCCGTTTGAACCATGCCACCAGAATCCAACGGAGGGTGCGGGCCATCAAACCCAGCTTGCGGGGCGGTTTATGTGTCGGGCCGATGGTTGGCATCAGGAGGCAGGGCTCGCATTCGCTCGAAACAGGGACACATATTTAAAACAAATACACAGGCGACCTCACCGGCGAGGTCAAGTGATTTCAATGTCGGGCTCCAGCCACCGAAGCATTTTCCGATGGGTAGGAAACGGTTATCGCAATAGGCCCTAGGCGGGGATTCTGACCATCAGCTTTTCATAGCCTTTTACAAAGCTGGATCTCACTCTGACCGGCTCTTCGAGGACTTCAATTTTCGGGAAGCGTTTCAGGACTTCCTCCCAAACAATGCGCAGTTGCATTTCGGCCAGGCGATTGCCGACGCACCTATGAATACCGAAACCGAAACTCAGATGCTGACGGGGACGTTCGCGGTCGATGATGAAGCGATCGGGCTCCGGGATCGCGCGCTCATCGCGGTTGCCGGACACATACCACATAACCACCTTGTCGCCCTTCTTGATGGTCTTGCCCCCAAGTTCAACATCCTGCAGGGCGGTGCGGCGCATGTGGGCGAGCGGGGTCTGCCAACGGATGATCTCGGGCACCATGGAGGCGATCAGGTCGGGGTTAGCCCGCAACTTGTCATACTCAGTCGGGTTCTGATTAAGCGCCAGGACGCCACCGGTCAGGGAGTTGCGGGTCGTATCATTCCCACCGACAATCAGCAGGATCACATTCCCCAAATACTCATCAGGGGTCATGTTCCGAGTGGCCTCGCCATGCGCCATCATGGAGATCAGATCGCCTGCCGGGGGTTGATCCACCCGTTGGTTCCAGAGTTGGGTAAAATAGGCCAAGCATTCCATCAATTCGGCTTGGCGTTCTTCCTCGGTCTCTACCAGCCCGCCCTTGTAGGGGATGGTGGTGGCGACATCTGACCATCGGGTCAGCTTGCGCCGCGCCTCAAACGGGAAATCAAACAGGGTCGCCAGCATTTGGGTGGTCAGTTCGATGGACACCTTCTCCACCCAGTTGAAGGGCTCGTTGATCGGCAGGTTATCGAGAATCCTGATGGCTCGACTGCGGATGATCGGTTCCATATTTTGCAGATTATGCGGCGAGACAATGGGGCTGACAGTCTTGCGCTGCACATCATGCTTTGGGGGGTCCATGGCAATGAAGCTGGGACGCCGCAGATCGGCTCTAGCATCGCGGATGGTAATGCCGCCGAGGGCCGCGTCGGAGGAAAACACTCCGTGATTGGTGTCCACAGCCATGATGTCTTCAAAGCGGGTCACCGACCAATAGGGGCCAAATTCGCTGTCCCGACACCAATGTACCGGGTCCTCGGCCCGAAGCCGCTCAAAATAGGGCCAGAAGGTGTTGTTGAGAAAAAGCTCGGGATCGCCGGGGTGGAAGTCCGCTAACGGCAGGCTGTAGGCCCGCACACGGGCTTCATCATCAAGCTTAATTGCGCCGTCGGCCATTGATCTTCTCCCGCTTCTGATCGTCCTGACTGGCGATCTTATGGGCATGAAAGAACAAATCGGCGCTTTGGGCAATCATCGACGCATCTGAGTTTCTATGATCCGCCTTGCAAGGTCAGGCGGCAGGGTGAGGCCAGAGGCCGCAAGGTCTTCGGCGAGATGAGTCTGGCGGGTCGCGCCCACAACCGCACAGCTGATCTCTGAATGACTGAGAACATAGGAAAGGGCGGCCTGGGCCCCGGATATACCCTCGACCTGATTCAGAAAGCGAAACCGCGCCCCGGCCGAGATGTCGTGACGGTGATTTTTTAACGCTCGGGCGGCGTACCAGAGGTCCCGCACCCCTCGGATCTTCAGGATCTGAAGGTTCGTATGACCCATGGCCAGGGGCATGCCAGCCAGAACCCCCTTCCCTGCCGCCTTGGCGGCTTTGAGTTGGGTCTTGCGCTCGGGCCGCAGGACATTGACGTCCATCATCACCAGATCAAAGGCTGGAGACGCGATGATCAGATCTAGCACCACCGGGTCGAAACTATTGGCACCGAGGGCTTGAAACAGCCCTCTCCGCTTAAGCGCCAAGAGGCCATCCTCGAACTCAGGCGTAAGTTCAGAAGGGTCAGGCCCATGGAGTTGCAAGACTGGAAGTGTTTCGAGCCCCAGGGTTACAAGGCTTTTCAGAATATCCTGTTCAATGGCCGCTAACGACATGTCGCGACGAACCCTTCCCCCAACGAAACGGGTGCCGGCCTTGGTGGCGACGATCAGCTTCGAGGTGTCCAGACCCTTAAGGGCGCGACCCAGGCGCGGCTCGGCATTGCCACCGGAATAGGCTGGGCTGGTATCGAAAAGGGTGACCCCTTGGTCGATGGCGTAATGCACTAGGCGCAGGGCCTCATCCTCTGGAAAGGCCTTCTGCCCCCACCAACTGGCGCAACCATAGCCAATTTCAGAAACTCTAAGGCCCGTCGCGCCAAGGGGTCGATACAGCATGGGCCGGGCCTGAGGGATGTTGAGGGGCAAGACCTAAAAGGTTCCAACCGCTGGGATCGGATCAATTCCAGGTGTCGCTGCTCGAGAGGTCATCGCAGGTAACCTAGAGCAAGGACAACAAGTCCACCGACGGTAAGTCTGGTGGGCGGCGAGGGGCTCGAACCCCCGACCCCCTGGGTGTAAACCAGGTGCTCTGACCAACTGAGCTAGCCGCCCGCCACTGCCAACTACCATCCCCGTACTGGTCCGCAAAGAGGGACGGCGGTCTTAGTTCAGGGCCTTCTTCAAACCTTCACCCATTCGAAAGCGGGCTGACTTCGAAGCCGGTCGCTTGACGGTCTCCCCCGTGCGGGGATTGCGGGCTATCCCGGCCGAGCGACTCACCGGAACGAAGCTCCCAAAGCCGACCAGCCTGACCTCATCACCGCTTTTCAGCGACTCCGTTACGCTATCTAAGACAACCTCCAGAGCCAACCTAGCCTGAGCCTTACTCAGATCCGCTCGATCAGAAATGATGGTTATCAGTTCGGCTTTTGTCATTTTGCGCGCCTCCCGGCCCTTAGATCAAGCCGCCGCAGGACCACCCCCTGGTCCGACCTTAGCCCCAGACGATTATGACCTAACGGAAGCCGACGTCAAACAAAGGCCGCGTAGGAATGACCCCGCGCGGCGAATTTGATCGATTCGGCCGTCAGTGGGTGATGATGTTATCTTCTCCAGGGTCTTCTCCCGCGATAGCGGTGGTGGATACCACAGGTTCCACCCATTCAATCGGAGTCAGCGGGCCGGTCAGGGCCAAGGTCAGGACTTCATCCACCGTCGATACCGGTATGATTTCCAAAGCTGATTTCACGTTGTCTGGAATATCGGCCAGATCCTTGGCGTTCTCTTTCGGGATTAGCACGGTTTTCACACCAGACCTCAGGGCGGCTAACAACTTTTCCTTTAGGCCGCCAATGGGCAGAACCCGTCCCCGTAAGGTCACCTCACCGGTCATAGCGATGTCCTTGCGGATCGGAATGCCCGTGAGGACCGAGACAATCGCCGTCGCCATGGCGACGCCCGCAGACGGTCCGTCTTTCGGGGTTGCGCCTTCTGGAACGTGAATATGAACGTCGGTCTTCTCAAAAAGCGGGGGCTCAATGCCAAAATGAGTGGCTCGACTGCGGACGTAAGAGCTGGCCGCAGAGATGGACTCCTTCATAACATCCTTGAGATTGCCCGTGACGGTCATCCGTCCCTTACCCGGCATCTTAACGGCTTCGATGGTCAGGATGTCGCCGCCGAAATCGGTGTAAGCTAAACCTGTTATGATCCCGATCTGATCTTCGGCATCGGTTTCGCCATAGCTGTACTTTTTGACCCCGGCATAGATCTCCAGGCGCGCCGCATCCACCGTGATCACCCCTTCCTTCTCCCGCGCCAGATCGCGTACAGTCTTACGCGCCAGATTACCCAGGGCACGCTCAAGAGACCGCACACCCGCCTCACGGGTGTAGTAGCGGATCAGGTCGCGGATGGTGTCATCCGGTACAATGAACTCAGCGGCCGTTAGACCATGGTCCTTCGTCAGGCGCGGCAGAACATGGCGCTTGGCAATCTCGACCTTCTCGTCTTCGGTATAGCCGGGGATACGGATGATTTCCATGCGGTCCAGCAGGGGCTGGGGCATGTTAAGGCTATTGGCGGTGGTCACAAACATGACCGGCGACAGATCATAGTCCACTTCGAGATAGTGATCGGCGAAGGTTGAATTTTGCGCCGGATCGAGAACTTCCAGCAGGGCCGATGAGGGATCGCCCCGCCAATCTGATCCCATTTTGTCGATCTCATCGAGCAGGAAGAAGGCGTTCGTGGATTTGGCCTTTTTCATGGACTGAATAATCTTACCCGGCATGGAGCCGATATAGGTTCGACGATGGCCGCGAATTTCCGCCTCATCGCGCACCCCGCCAAGAGAAACGCGAACGAACTCCCGTCCTGTGGCCTCAGCGATCGACTTCCCAAGCGAGGTCTTACCCACACCAGGAGGTCCCACAAGGCAAAGGATCGGACCTTTCAGCGCGCCGGTTCGTGCCTGGACCGCCAGGTACTCCAAGATCCGTTCCTTGACCTTTTCCAGGCCATAGTGATCGTGCTCGAGGGTTGCTTCAGCCTTTTCGAGGTTGATCGGCTTAATCTTGGCCTTGCCCCACGGGATGGACAAAAGCCAGTCGAGATAATTCCTGACCACCGTCGATTCCGCTGACATCGGGCTCATATTGCGGAGCTTTCTCAGCTCGCCTTCGGCCTTACTGCGGGCTTCCTTAGACAGTTTGGTTTTCTTGATACGCGCTTCCAGCTCAACCAGTTCATCGCGCTGGTCGTCTTGTTCGCCCAGTTCTCGCTGAATGGCCTTCATCTGCTCATTCAGATAATATTCCCGCTGGGTTTTCTCCATTTGGCGTTTCACGCGATTACGGATCTTCTTTTCCGTCTGCATGACACTGATCTCACCCTCCATCAGGGCGTAGACTTTTTCCAGGCGCTTTACGACGTTGAACAGTTCCAGCAGGCTCTGCTTTTCCGAAATCTTGACGCTGAGATGGGACGCTACACGATCAGCGAGCTCACCTGGCGCTTCAACCTGCGGCATGGCCGCCAGGGCTTCTGGCGGCACCTTCTTGTTGAACTTCACATAGGCTTCGAACTGCTCGACCACCGCCCGCGACAGGGCTTCGGCCTCAGTGGAAGTCGCACCATCTTCAGTTATATAAGTGATTTCGGCTTCATAGAATGCGGGCTCGTTCGTCAGGCGGACAAGAGCGGCGCGGGCCTTGCCTTCGACCAAAACCTTGACGGTCCCGTCGGGCAGTTTGAGCAGTTGCAGAACCGTGGCGACAACGCCGACATCATAAATGGCCGACGGATCTGGATCATCGTCATCCTTGTTCTTCTGGGTGGCGAGCAGGATTTGCTTGTCAGGAGTCTTCATCGCCTCTTCCAAGGCGCGCACCGTCTTTTCACGGCCCACAAACAGCGGCACCGGCTGATGCGGGAACACCACAATATCCCGCAGGAGCAGCACCGGCAGGGTCTGGATCTCGGTCATGGTACATCAACTCCTCGTTGGCTCCTCCGATCAGATAGAGCGCAACTCGATTTCGTGTCTCAGACGAAATGCCTGAGCTTGGCCTGCGGAACGCCACAAGGGCGGTGTGTCGAGGTCCTTATGTGGCCGCTTTGAACGCGCTTTCAAGTTGAAGGCTCAAACCACAAACAACAAAACGCCCCGCCGTGAGTTTGCGGGGCGTTAATTTCGCGGGATCGACCCAGTTTAAGCCGCCCCGCCCTTGTCTCGGCGTTCGGCATAGATGATCAGCGGCTGGGCGCGGCCATCGACGACTTCGGCATTGACCACCACTTCCTCGACCCCATCATAGGTGGGTAGCTCGTACATGGTGTCGAGCAAAATGGCTTCGAGGATTGACCGCAGGCCCCGGGCGCCGGTCTTACGGGCAATCGCCTTTCGGGCGACGGAATTGAGCGCATCATCGGTAAAGGTCAGGCCGACATTCTCCATGTCGAACAGGCGCTGATATTGCTTCACAAAGGCGTTCTTGGGTTCGGTGAGAATTTTTACCAGGGCCTTTTCGTCCAGATCGTCCAAGGTGGCGATCACCGGCAGACGACCCACAAATTCCGGGATCAGACCAAAACGCAATAGATCGTCCGGCTCAACCTGGCGGAAAACCTCACCCGTCCGACGTTCATCGGGATCTGACACCTTAGCCCCAAAGCCGATAGAGGTTCCCTGCCCGCGGGCGGAGATGATTTTTTCCAAACCCGCGAAGGCCCCGCCGCAGATGAACAGAATGTTGGTGGTGTCTACCTGTAGGAATTCCTGCTGCGGATGCTTGCGACCGCCCTGCGGCGGCACAGAGGCCACTGTGCCTTCCATGATCTTCAGCAGGGCCTGTTGAACACCCTCCCCCGACACATCCCGGGTGATGGACGGATTATCGGACTTCCGGCTGATCTTATCGACTTCGTCGATATAAACGATGCCACGCTGGGCTCGTTCAACATTGTAGTCGGCAGATTGAAGCAGTTTCAAAATAATGTTTTCGACATCCTCACCCACATAACCGGCTTCCGTCAGCGTCGTCGCATCGGCAACCGTGAAAGGCACGTCGATGATTCGCGCCAGGGTCTGGGCCAGCAAGGTCTTGCCTGTACCCGTCGGGCCGATGAGGAGGATATTGGCCTTGCCCAATTCCACATCATTGTTTTTCGAGGCGTGGTTCAACCGCTTGTAGTGGTTATGCACCGCCACCGACAGGACCTTCTTGGCATAGTCCTGGCCAATAACATAGTCATCGAGAACCTCACGAATTTCCTTAGGGGTTGGCACACCATCCTTTGATTTTACAAAGGAAATCTTGTGTTCTTCCCGGATGATATCCATGCAGAGCTCCACGCATTCATCGCAGATGAATACGGTCGGGCCCGCAATGAGCTTGCGGACCTCGTGCTGGCTCTTGCCGC
>NMUI01000036.1 GCA_002221445.1 Phenylobacterium zucineum
TCCAAAAGACACCAATGGCCGGGTGATGCCGGACGCGATGAACTGGGCCAACTCCCTAGAGCCTGTTCCCTTTAGACGGAAACGTCTAGAGGGATAAAACAGGCTCTAATTCAAGATGTTAGAGTGCGTTCCGATAACCGGTTCCCACCTATCGGAACGCACTCTAGGTAAGACCTACCAGTCGCCTAAGTGAAGCTTGCCGTTCAGTTCGCGGGGACTGCGGACCGGGACCTTTTGAGCCTGCGGTGCGGCATTATTGTCGGCATCCTCTTCCGACCCGGTGGAGTCAGAACTCGAAGCAGGGTCGGTGCGGGACCAGCGGTCCTTTCCGATGCGATCGGCCTGGCGCTGGACCGCATTGACGGCCACCGTCTTTCCATTGCCGGTGGTGGCTTGTGACCCGGAGGCCAGAACAGCCGAGGCAGCCAGGATCGTGATCGTTCTGAACACGGGCACATTTCCTTCAAAACTGTGACAGGGGTCGGGGATGAAATCTTCTGATCTGTCCCGACCATGGTGAACGACCGCCAGACTAGCTGCGGTATTCCTAATTTCGCGTTTCCGGATCTGCGACCCGGGTCGGTGTCGAGCGGCAAGAACCGATTGTTAGGTATTTTCGATCACTCGTTGTTTTCCACAGGATCACGGGACCGCGTCAGGCGGGGAGACTCGCGAAAATGCCGAACGGCATGGCATTCCGGATTTCAGGCGTCGCCCTTGCGAGCGCGGGTCTGCTTGCCTCGGTGGGCTGCACAACCCCCAGTGTGAAACCCGACGGCCTCTATGTGACCGCCATGGGTGGGGCACCCGTAACCTCCAATGAGACCCCTTATAGCGACGCCCTAGATTGTCTGGCGAACTATGCCGCCGCCCGGCATATTCTGCCGCCGCGGGTGGCCGTCGGGCGGATTTCCGATCAGACCGGAAAACTGGAAGACAATGGCGGTCGGGCCGTAACCCAAGGGGCCGCCCTGATGGCCATGTCCGCGGCCGGCAAGGCGGGTGTTTCCCTCGTGGAACGCTATGAAACGGATATTTCTCGCTTAGAATACAAACTTGCCGATAATCGCCTGATTTCCGATGCGCCTCTGCAGACAGCGGGGCCAGAGGGTGAAAGACCTTATCGACCGGTCATGCCGGGGGCGATCAGCGGCGCTCAGTATTTCATCACCGGCGGCATTACCGAGTTGAACGGCAATATCCGGTCCGGATCAGCGGAAATGTCGGTCAATGGACAATCGACAACCCGCAACCCGTCCACCGGCCAGACTGGCTATTATGTCCTAAACGTCGCCATTGATATTCGGATGATCAATGTCCGGACCTTGGATGTGGTGAAGACAATCACCTACCAGAAGCAGATCGTGGGTCGCCAGATCGGGGCCGGTCTCTATCTCCTATTCGGCAATAGTGTGGTCAATTTGAACGGGACCCAGGGGGGCGAAGAGCCGGTTCAACTGGCCGTGCGGTCGCTGATTGAACGGGCGATGATTGAGATGGTCGGAACCCTTTACGGAATTGACGGTCCAAGCGTCTGCCTTAATCCAGCCAATGACCCCTTCCGGGACAGCCGGAAACCTAACCGGTCGCAGGGCCAGACCCACTACCCCGCCAATTACGACACCCCGGTCTTGCCGTCTCCGAGTCAACCGGCACCCATCCGGGACCCTGACCGGAGGCTGACCTGGCCGTCCCGAAACGCCCAGAGCCCACCCCCTTCGCCTCACGCCTATGACCGCCCCTGAGACGCGCCGGCTGAATTTCGACGGCGAACCCCATGACCCGATGGCTGAAACAGACATATCCGCTGTTCTTTCGGTTTGCCGCCTATCTGCGACCAGTCCGACTGGAAATATTGGCCTGCATTGCCCTTGATCTGATCGCTGCAAGCCTTGGCCTCTGGATACTGTCCTCCATATCGCGGATTATCGATGACGTCTTTGTCGGGGGGAATACCGCGATCCTGCCGACCTACCTTTTCAGGTACGGTTCCATTATATTTATCGCCGCAGGGATTGAGTATGGACTGACCCGACTGAACACCCTGGTGACCGAAAAGATTGAGTTGGCGCTCCAGGTTGATCTCTTTCGCCACGTTCTGTCCCTGTCACCCGGCTCCCTGCCAAACCGGGGACCCGGTGAAATCCTCAGTCACCTGATCAGTGACGCTTCCCGTGTGGAATACCTCGTATATTCCGGGCCACTTTTAGTGTCGATCAACCTAGTCCGGGCCGTCGCCTACGGGGTCCTTCTGTTGAGTCTGAACTGGCAACTGACCCTATGTGCCCTGGCCACCCTGCCCTTTCTGGCCCTGAGCAGTGGTGTAATGTCCCGGATGATCCGCAAGGCTGGCCGGTCAAGCCGTCGCTTTTCGGTTTGGCGGTCGTCCCTGACCACTGAGCGCCTCGGGGCCGGGAGCCTGATCCAGACCCACTGCACCTGGGAGGCGGAGGCGGAGGACTTTCGCAAGGCGGGCCTCCGTGCCCAGCAGGCGGAGTTGAGGGATACCTCGCTTCAGGCCGCCCTGGCCCTGCTGACCGAGGGGGTGGGGGCCGCAACCTCCCTGCTCCTGCTCACAGTGGGAGCCCTACAGATTGCCGGCCATCACACCACGGTGGGAGCCTTCGTGGCCTTCGCAGGATCCGTGGGGTCGCTCATTTTGCCGAGCAAAAACCTTGCTCGCAGTGTCGGAAAATTCCATCGGGCGGCGATCGGAGCCCAGAGGTTTGCCGATATTCTTGATACGCCCAGTCGAGTTAAAAATCCGCAATCCCCACGAATTCTGAAGACTGTCGTGGGCGACCTTGCCCTGGAAAACGTCCGGTTCGGTTATGACCCGGACACGCCTGTGCTGAACAATTTCAACCTCAAGATCCGACCTGGAGAAAAAGTCGCCCTGGTTGGGGCCAGCGGATGCGGAAAATCGACCATCACGCGATTGCTCCTTCGGCTTTATGACCCCCAGGCAGGCTGTGTAAAATTGGACGGTGTCGATCTTCGGGAGCTGGAGATCGGCTTTCTGCGTCGATCCGTCAATCTGGTCGCCCAGGACCCTGTGCTGCTGAACACCTCCATCCTGGCCAATATCACCTATGGTCAGCCTGAGTTGGGGGCTATCGAGGCCTGGGAGGCGGCGGAAAAGGCCGGGGCTTATTTCATCAACGGCGTGCCGGGAAGACTGGCCGCCCGGGTCGGGCCTGATGGCGAACGCCTGTCCGGCGGGCAAAGGCAGAGAATCGCCCTGGCCAGGGCCCTGCTTAGACCTGCCCCGGTGATGATCCTGGATGAGGCGACTGCGGCCATAGACAGTGAGGGCGAAGCCCTTTTTCAGGAGGCCATAGGACGGACCACTGGGGTACAGACGACCCTGATTGTGGCGCATCGTCTGTCGTCCATTCAGAAGGCAGACCGGATCATTGTCCTGGAGGGCGGGCACATTGTGGAATCCGGGGGCCCGGCCCGACTGCTCGGCTCAGACAGTCGCTTCCGCCAACTCTTTGCCGCCCAGATTGACTCCGGAGCGGTGGCCGCGTGACCCTTGGACGTCTGAAGCGCTATCGCCCGGGCCAGACCATTGCCGGAGACTTGACGGTACTGGGGGTCATTGCTCAGATCCGGGGACGTCACCCGATCTATCTCTGCTGGAGCCACCGCCGTTGGTGTCCCTTGGCCGTGAAGATTTTCCGCGATGAAGTCCGCGCCCGTCGGGAATTTGAGGTGCTACAGGCGGTGTCTCACCCCAATGTCCTGAAGGTCTATGATGTTCTCCCGCCCCATGCCATGACCATGGAGGTGCTCGAGGGCCATACCTTAGAAATGGAACTGCACAAATCCCCTTCGGGACATCTGGGGATAGCCGACAGCCTGAGGGCCATGGTCCATGTTGGCGCGGCCTTGCAGCATATTCATCAAACTGGATTTCTGCATCTGGACCTCAAGCCCGCCAATATCATGATGCAGCATGGGCGACCGATCCTGATCGATTTTGGAACGGCGCGGCGCTTAGACGACGGACGACCGTCGTCGGCTATGGGAACGCCGGACTATATGTCACCTGAGGAGCTGGCTGGCGGGAGGGTGACCCCGGCATCAGATGTCTATGCCTTTGCGGTCACCGCCTTTGAACTGCTGACGGGGCGTCTCCCGTTTGCAGCGGGTCGGCGAACCGGGGTGGCGGCTGCAAAGCCTTTAAATCTGCGAAGCCTGAGACCGCGAGCCCCAAAAGGTCTGGAGACGATTCTTCTGGCGGCGATGAAGCCCGATCCGGCAGATCGCCCCACGCTCAACCTCATGCTACCGGCTATGGCTGACCTGATACGGTCGGGTCAGCCAATGTGGCCACCAGGATTTCAACCGGCATCTGCGCTAGGCTAGTACTACAGTTGCAGATTTTCCCGTCGTTTGTAGTGGCAGAGAGTTGCTTTGGCTTGATGTCGTCGTTGCCAAAGTGACCAGGCAAAGATGAATGGCTTTCGGGTTGGGGGCAAG
>NMUI01000271.1 GCA_002221445.1 Phenylobacterium zucineum
AGAGTGCGTTCCGATAAGCGGGAACCGGTTATCGGATCGAAACGCACTCTAACATCTTGAATGAGAGCCTGTTTTATCCCTCTAGACGTTTCCGTCTAAAGGGAACAGGCTCTAGGATGGGTCTTCGTGACCGTCGTTTGTGAAAGGCTTTGCCGTGACCCCATCTGCTTTTCAGCACACCCTGCAGGGACCGGCGCTTTTCGCGGGTATAGGTGTTCATACGGGGGATCACACGCGGGTGACCGTGCGTCCTGCACCGACCGATAGCGGGATTATATTTGTTCGCACCGACATAAAAGACCGTGACAACCGCATTGCGGTTTCCGCTGAAGCCGTCTGCAAGACTCAACTTGGCACCATGATCGCCAACGCCGCTGGCGTGACGGTATCGACCATTGAGCACCTCATGGCGGCTCTGGTTATGTCTGAAATCGACAATGCGGTTATCGAGCTCGATGGGCCCGAAATGCCGATCATGGACGGCTCAGCCCTGCCCTTTATTCAGGTTCTCGATCAGGTGGGGCGTCGGGCTCAGGAAACGCCTCGCCGATTTATCGAAATTCTCACTCCGATCGAAGTTATCGATGGCGATAAATTGGCCCGCCTTGAACCGGCGGACAGGTTTGAAGTGGCTTTCGAGATCGCCTTTGCCTCCGCCGCCATCGGACGCCAACGGGTAGACATGCCCATGGGCGTTAAAATCTTCCGGCGCGAGTTGGCGGACTGTCGGACCTTTGGCTTCCTGCATGAGGTTGAGGCCTTGCGCGCCAGGGGTTTGGCTCAGGGTGGATCTATTGAAAATGCCGTTGTCATTGATGGTGATCAAATTTTGAATCCGGAGGGTCTTCGTCGTCCCGATGAGTTCGTGCGGCACAAGGCACTGGATGCTATCGGCGATCTGTTTGTTCTGGGTGCGCCGATTATGGGGCGGTTTGAAGGTGTTTTGGCCGGGCATGGAATCAATAATGCCCTTGTGCGCGCTCTGGCGGCATCACCAAAATCCTGGCGTTATCGGACCTTGGTCGAGGAATTGGCCCAGGCAGGTTAAGCGTTAGGGCAGACTGGCGGCGGGCTCGTTCTGGACACCTAGTCAGTGCTCCCTGCTGGGAATTTCATCAGGCATCTCGATACGCAGCTAGGTTCTAACACCCCCCGCTCAGGGATATTCCACGAATTTTCGCCATCAGGTTTGCGCTCTACGTCCCCTAGTGTACAACCACGGCTTCGGCGCGGGGGCGCGCTAAGATTTCTGAGGTGAAGGTGTCCTTGCTTCGCAATTTCTGGTCTCGGTCGGCGACCGCCGCTGTGATCCTCGCTCTTGCCCTCGCCGGGTGTGCCGGCAAACCCAACAAGTCAAAACTGGTCTATGAAGAGCGCCCGGTGGAATTGCTCTACGCCACCGGTGCCGACCGGATGGACAAGAAGCAGTGGACTCAAGCGGTGGATTATTTCGCCGAGGTGGAGCGCCAGCACCCCTATTCGGAATGGTCGCGCCGGGCAATTTTGATGACCGCCTTTGCTCATTATCAGGCGGATAATTATTCAGAAGCCATTGGCGATGCGGATCGCTTCATCTCGCTCTATCCCGGTAACCCGGCAGCGGCCTATGCACACTACATCAAGGCCATCTGCTATTTCGAAGAAATCGTCGATGTTGGCCGCGATCAAGCCGCGACCGGTCAAGCCCTCGACGCCTTGCGGGACGTGGTTCAGCGGTATCCGAAGTCTGAATATGCCGCCGATGCCCGCCTGAAGATTGACATGGTCAATGACCAATTGGCGGGCAAGGAAATGACCATTGGCCGCTATTATTTGCGTCATGGCGATACCCTCGCCGCCGTCGGTCGCTTCCGGGCGGTGATTGATCGTTACCAGACCACGACCCATACTCCCGAAGCCCTATACCGCATGGTTGAGGCCTACCTCACCATGGGTCTCGCGGATGAGGCGAAGAAAAACGGGGCAGTCCTGAGTTATAATTATCCCGGCGATCCCTGGTATCGCGATGCCTACCGCCTGCTGACGGATAAGGGTCTTCGCCCAGCAACAGAGCCCTTAACCGAACGGCGGGGCCTTTTTGGTCATATTCCGTTCGCTAGGGACAAGTCCAAGACCCTGGCCCCTAATGATACGGCCGATGCTCCCCCGTTGGCCAACGCCCTCAAACCGGCCAAGCCAAAGCGGCGCTTGCACCTTCCGTTCTTCGGGGACTGATCTCGCCTATCCCATGCCCTCGGGCGATTCGGACCTAAAAGTGAATCCGGGTCAACCCAGGCCCTTTCGGCCCAGGCGATTCCAGGCGATCTTACCCCCATGCTGATCGGTCTTTGGATCCGGGATGTCGTTTTGATTGAGGCCTTGGACCTGCCCATTGGTCCGGGACTGACGGCGCTTACCGGTGAGACCGGGGCCGGTAAGTCCATCATATTGGATGCTTTGGGCCTTGCCACAGGTGCCCGGGCTGACGCGGGACTGGTTCGTCGGGGAGCGGCCCAGGCTGTAGTATCAGCCATCTTTGCCCCTGGCCCCGACCATCCCGTCTGGCAGATCCTAGAAGATAAGGGTCTGACCTATGCCAGAGATGAAGACCTGGTCCTGCGTCGTACCCTTGCGGCCGACGGTCGCAGCCGGGCCTTCGTTAACGATCAGGCGACCAGTATCGCCGTGCTCAAAGATCTTGGTGCGGCCCTGATGGAGGTTCACGGTCAGCACCAGACGGTCGGTCTGCTGGACGCTAAGAGCCATCGCCCTCTTCTGGACGCTTACGGGGCCTTAGGCGGTCTCCTGCGGGGTGTCAGTGAGACCTGGACCGGATGGCGGGCGGCTCAAGCCAGTGCCGAGGCGCTTCGCAGAATCGTCGCTACCGCCGCCGAAGAGGCCGAAGATCTCAGCCTTCGCCTTGCTGAGCTGGACCGGCTGGCCCCGCAGGCCGGGGAAGAAACGGAGCTGGCCGAGGAACGCGCCATTCTCGGGGCGGCGGAAAAAGCCCTGGCAGATATCGGGGCTGCAAGGTCTGCCTTTGACGGAGTTTCGGGCAAGCTGGCGGCGTCGGTTCGCGCTCTTGAGCACGCCCGCGCCCGTGCGATCCAGGCCGGGGCGTCGGAGGACGTGCCAGCAGTTATGCGGTTGGCTGCGGCTTCAGCGGCTGTTGATCGCGTATTCGGTGAGGTCCAGGAGGCCGAGGCCGCCATTGACTCGGCGGCTGATGTTTTTGACTTCCGGCCGGATCGTTTGGAAAAGGCCGAGGAACGCCTGTTTGAGTTACGGGCCATGGCGCGCAAGCTTGGCGTTGCTGTGGAGGATTTACCCGGTCTCAGGATCAGGTTTGCCCAACGTCTTCAAGCCATTGAGTCGAGCGATGATGCCCTCCGCGCTGCCGAGGCTGAGGTCGTCCTGGCCCGCGCCGCCTATTTGGCTGAGGCCGACGAGCTTAGCGCCGCACGGCGCAGTGCTGGGGCGCGGTTGGCTCTGGCGGTGGAGGCGGAACTCGGCCCATTGAAACTGGAAAAGGCCCGGTTTCGGGTGGCGGTTGAGGCCTTGGATGCGGATCGCGCCGGTTCCACCGGGCAGGATCGCGTGGCCTTCGAAATTTCTACCAACCCGGGGGCTCCCTTCGGCGACCTAGGGGCTATCGCATCGGGTGGAGAACTGGCCCGTTTCGCCCTGGCATTGAAGGCCGCCCTGGCCGGGCGCG
Organism: Phenylobacterium zucineum; assembly: GCA_002221445.1. GTDB lineage: Bacteria > Pseudomonadota > Alphaproteobacteria > Caulobacterales > Caulobacteraceae > Phenylobacterium > Phenylobacterium zucineum_B. Next base: position 3,695 of record NMUI01000271.1, read on the forward strand.
CCGAGGGAGCTCAGCCTTTGATGATCTTTGACGAAGTTGACCAGGGGGTCGGCGGTGCCGTGGCCGATGCCGTTGGTCTGCGCCTGCGCCGTCTGGCGGCGAATGCCCAGGTCCTTGTGGTCACCCACAGCCCGCAGGTCGCCGCACGGGCTGACGCCCATTGGCGGATTTCCAAGTCGGGAGATGGCGAGCGGGTACGCACTGGGGTTGAACCCCTCAATCCAGAGGACCGGGAAGAAGAAATCGCGCGGATGTTGGCGGGAGCTCAGATTACCGACGCCGCCCGCGCCGCTGCCCGGGCTTTGATGAATGTCTGATACCCCCATTGATCGCCTCTCGGAGGCCCAAGCCCTGGAGGAACTGATCGCCCTGGCAGATCAGCTGGCCGCCCACGATATTGCCTATCACCGGGACGACGCCCCGCAGATTTCAGACGGTGAGTATGACGCCCTGAAGGCCCGAAATCTGGCTCTGGAGGCACGCTTCCCCCATCTGATCCGTGAAAATTCTCCCAGCTTCAAGATTGGCGCGGCCCGGGCCGAACAATTCTCGCCGGTGGAGCACGGCGTGCCTATGCTCAGTCTCGACAATGCGTTTTCCACCGAAGATGCCCAAGAATTTGATGCCCGCATTCGGCGCTTCCTCATGCTGGGGGATGAGGTGGTTGCCTATACTGCCGAACCTAAGATTGACGGGTTATCAGCTTCAATTCGTTATGAAAAAGGGGTTCTGGTGCAGGGCGCGACCCGGGGCGACGGTCGGGTGGGGGAAGACGTTACCGAGAACCTCAAGACCCTTGCTGACATTCCTAAACGGTTGTCGGGGGCCGGGTGGCCCGAGGTCATCGAAATCCGCGGTGAGGTCTATCTGGGCCATGAGGAATTTGCCGCCCTGAATGCCGCTGCCGAAGCCGGCGGGCAAAAACCTACGCCAATCCCCGAAATGCGGCGGCGGGCTCCCTGCGTCAGATTGACTCAAAGATCACGGCCCGACGCCCCTTGCGCTTCTTTGCCTATGCCTGGGGCCTGCATTCCGAACCTTTCGCTGACACCCAGGCCCAGGCCTTGCATTGTCTTAAGACCTGGGGTTTCCAGACCACGCCCCAGTCCCAACGGGTTCTGGGACTTGAAGGTCTGCTGGCGGCCTATACTCAAATGGAGGCCGCCCGACCCAAACTGGCCTTCGACATTGATGGCGTGGTTTACAAGGTCGACCGGCTGGACTGGCAGCAGCGCCTGGGCTTTGTCACCCGGACCCCCCGCTGGGCTATTGCCCGAAAATTTCCCGCCGAGCAGGCGCGAACCCGGCTGGAGGCGATTGACTTTCAGGTGGGCCGGACAGGTGCTGTCACCCCGGTGGCCCGGCTGGTACCCGTAACCGTCGGCGGCGTTGTGGTGGTCAATGCGACCCTGCACAATGGCGCGGAGATCGCCCGCAAGGACATCCGGGTGGGCGACATGGTCATCCTGCAAAGGGCAGGCGACGTTATCCCGCAGATTGTCAGTGTGGTTCTGGACGAACGGGTGCCGGGTGCCGAGGTCTTTGAGTTTCCAACCCATTGCCCTTGCGCCCTTAAGACTCCTCTGGTGCGGGAGACCACCGCAGGCGGTGCCGAGACGGTGGTTCGCCGGTGTTCGGGGGAGTTCGCCTGTCCCTTCCAGCGTATCGAGCACCTGCGCCATTTCGTATCCCGGCGGGCCTATGACATTGAGGGCCTGGGCGAAAAACAGCTGACGGCCTTCTTTGAGCGAGGCTGGATTCGGGAGCCCGCCGACATCTTCCGGCTGGCCAAGGATGCGGAGAAGCTTGCGGCGCTCAAAGGCACTGACGGTTATGGCGAGACCAGCGTCGCCAATCTGGTGGCCGGAATTGAGGCCCGCCGCACCATTGCTCTCGACCGCTTTATCTTCGGCCTGGGCATAAGGCATATTGGCGAAACCACGGCAGTGGTCATGGCGAGGGGCTATCTCACCGCCCAGGCCTTCCTGACGGCCATGGATCGGGTGGCCGACCGCGACCCTGAGGCCATTGAGGAGTTGGATAATCTCGATCAGATCGGCGGCGCTGTGATCGAGGCGGCGGCGGCCTATTTCGCCGAAGACCACAACCGGGCGGTGGTGCAGAACCTGGTGGCGGAACTGACCATTCTCGACGCTGAGCCACCCAAGACCGATACGGCCGTGGCGGGTAAGACGGTTGTCTTTACCGGTGCCCTGGAAAAGATGACCCGGGATGAAGCCAAGGCTCAGGCTGAAGCCCTAGGAGCTAAGGTGTCCGGCTCGGTGTCGAAGAAGACCGACCTTGTTGTGGCCGGCCCCGGTGCCGGCTCAAAACTCAAGACCGCCACTGAGCTGGGCATTCCGGTGATGACCGAGGACGAGTGGCTGGCCCTGGTGGCGGGGTAGGGCGTCTTAGGCCCGTCGATTCTTCGGTCAATCGGCGCTATGCTATCGCCGTGCGCTTTGACGAACGGTTCATTGACGAGATCAAGTCCCGGCTCCGCCCCTCTGATGTGATCGGGCGGACCGTGAAGTTGCAAAAGCGTGGCCGGGAATATGTCGGCCTGTCACCCTTCACCAAGGAAAAGACTCCGTCCTTCTACGTCAATGACGACAAGGGTCAGTTCTTTGATTTTTCGTCTGGCAAGACCGGCGACCTGATTTCCTTCCTCCAGGAAACCGAGCGGTTGTCCTTCGCCGAAGCCGTGGAAAAACTGGCGGGGGAGGCGGGGTTGGCCCTACCCGAAGTCGATCCCCGGGCCGCCGAACAGGAAAAGGTCCGCCAGGGGCTTTCCGAATGGCTGGAAACCGCCGCCCAGTGGTTTTCCGCAGAACTGACCCGGCCGGTGGGGCGCGACGCCCGAGCCTATCTGGAGGGGCGGGGCTTGCCCCAGGGCGAATGGGCGCGGTTTCGGATCGGGTTTGCGCCTTCCGGGCGGACGGCGCTGAAAGACTATCTGATCACCAAAGGGGCGCGGCCCCATGAGCTGATCGAGGCGGGCCTGCTGGTGGCCCCCGAAGATGGCAGTGCCCCCTATGACCGGTTCCGCGATCGGATCATGTTTCCCATCACCGACCAGCGGGGCCGGGTTGTGTCCTTCGGCGGGCGGGCCATGGACCCTAAGGCCCGGGCCAAGTACCTAAACGGCCCTGAGACGGGCCTCTTCCACAAGGGCCACATGCTCTATGGTCTGGCCGAATCTCGGAAGATCATCGCCGCCGCATCATCAGAAGCCCAGCCGATCCTGGCCGTGGTCGAGGGCTATATGGATGTCATAGCCTGCCAGCGTGCAGGCATAGCCGCTGTGGCCCCCATGGGCACCGCCCTGACCGAAGAGCAGATGGAGGTCCTGTGGCGTCACCATCCCGAGCCAACCCTGTGTTTCGACGGCGATCGCGCCGGGATTGCGGCGGCCTCGCGGGTGATTGACCGGGCCCTGCCCATCCTCAAGGCCGGCAAGAGTTTCCGCTTTGCCCTGGTCAGCGGCGGTAAAGACCCCGATGAGGTGCTGCGGGAGCAGGGGCCGGCAGCCCTGCGCGCCCAGTTGTCGGCCACCACGCCGTTTGTTGAAGCCCTATTCCGGCGGGAGCATGATCTCGAGCCGTTAGACACCCCCGAGCGCCGCGCGGGCTTTAAGGCCCGCCTGCGTCAAGCCGCAGCCGCCATTGCCGATAAGGACCTGCAACAGGCCTATCGCGATGATCTGCTGGGCCGTTACGACGCCGCGACACCTCGACCAGCCCCTGGCGACGGCCGGTTTAGCCGGGAACCCTGGGTTCCGAACCGACCCGTTCGGGGGGGAGGTTTTGCCAGGGGCAAGGCCTGGATCGACCCGGCCCCAACCACCTTGGGGCGGTCCGCCGCCCGGCGATTGGCGACTTCGCTGGATCTAATTCCCGCCGCCATGGCGCATTATGTGATCCTGGATCCGGTCGTGCTCGACGATCATCTGGAGGATGATCTGGCCGCTCAAGGTTTTGGCGAACCGGCCCTGGTGGAATTGACCAAGGAAATCATTCGTCTGCGTCTTCAGTCAGAGCATCTTGACTCTGCGACCGTCACACGCCATTTGGCATCCTGTGGGTTTAGCACCCTTCTGACAGACATCGACCGGGCCGCTGCGACATCGAGCGCGCCCATCCTGAAATCGGATGTCTCCCTCGAAGCCGCTAGATCTCAGTGGTCGCAAGCCTTCGCTCGTCTTTCCAGACTGGCGGCGCTCGATGAGGCGATAGCCGCCGCCAAGGGCCACCTTGGCGAACCCTCGGCTATGGAAGGCCTCGCGCGCCTGAAGGGTGAGCGCGACGCACTGAAACGCGCGATTAGAGATTGGACAGAATGACGGCCCAGCCGCGCTTTTCTTGCGCCGGACCTGGGCTCTTAACCATTTGCGACCCGAGCCTTGCATGGGGATCGGATCGACTCCGGAGACAAAGATGAGCACGACCACCGCAGAAGCTGAAACACCCGAAACCTCCGGGGGCGACGGGCCGCTGCTCGACTTGACCGATGCGGGGGTCAAGAAGTTCATCAAACAGGCCAAGGCTCGTGGCTATGTGACCATGGATGAGCTGAACAAGGTCCTGCCCAGCGAGGAAGTGACCTCTGAGGCCATCGAAGACACCCTGGCCATGTTGTCGGAAATGGGCGTCAATGTGGTTGAGGCTGAGGAAGACGCCGAGGGCGGCGATGTGGCCGTGCGGGAAGAGACTGCCGTGGTCGAAACCCCTAAGGAAGCTGCTTATGACCGCACCGACGACCCGGTCCGCATGTATCTGCGGGAAATGGGCTCGGTGGAACTGTTGTCCCGCGAGGGCGAAATCGCCAT
>NMUI01000272.1 GCA_002221445.1 Phenylobacterium zucineum
GACCGCTTCAGCCACGCGCTGGGCTACGTCGGCGTGAAACACACTCGGGATGATGTAGGACGCGTTCAATTCCGACGCATCGACACATCCTTGAAGAGCCTTTGCCGCTGCCAGAAGCATCTTGTCGGTGATGACGGTCGCACTCGCGTCTAGGAGACCCCTGAAGAAGCCAGGAAACGCGAGCACGTTGTTGATTTGGTTCGGAAAGTCGCTGCGGCCGGTTGCAACCACTGCGGCGTGCTTGGCGGCCAGAGCGGGTTCGATCTCTGGGTTCGGGTTGGCCAGCGCGAACACGATCGCCTTCGGCGCCATGACGGCGATGTCTGCCTCGGTGAGAAGGTTTGCAGCAGAAACACCGATGAACGCATCCGCGCCTTTGATGGCGTCGACGAGGGCGCCGGTCTGCCCGGACTCATTGGTGTGCTTGGCGATCCAGTCGAGGTTCGAACCCGGTTCGATGCCTTCTCGCCCTTCGTGGACGATGCCTTGTTGATCGGCAACGGTCACGTGCTTGAGGCCAGCGGCCAGCAGCAGCTTGAGCACTGCGGTGCCTGCGGCTCCAGCCCCACTCATGACCAACTTGATGTCGCCAAGGTTTTTGCCGACCACCTTGAGAGCGTTGCCCAAGGCCGCCAGGCACACGATCGCGGTGCCGTGCTGGTCGTCGTGAAATACCGGGATGTCTAGCTCAGCTCGCAGACGTGCCTCGACCTCGAAACATCTCGGTGCCGAAATGTCTTCGAGGTTGATGCCTGCAAAGACTGGGGCAATGTGCTTGACGGTGCGCACGATCTCGTCGACATCCTGGGTGTCAAGGCAAATCGGAAATGCGTCGATGTCGGCGAAGCGCTTGAACAGCGCGGCCTTGCCCTCCATGACGGGTAGTGCGGCCAGCGGGCCGATATTGCCGAGGCCGAGCACCGCAGAACCGTCGCTGACCACGGCAATGGTGTTGCGCTTGATCGTGAGTCGACGAGCATCGGATGGGTCCTTGGCGATGGCCTCTGAGATGCGGGCCACACCTGGGGTGTAGATCAACGAGAGGTCATCGCGGTTGCGAATCGGAAGCTTCGACTCGACGGTCAGCTTGCCGCCGAGGTGCGCAAGAAATGTGCGGTCTGAGACTTTACCGACCTGAACGTCGTCAACACTCCTGAGGCGGTCGACGATCTCTTCGGCGTGATCCGAGTTGCGGCAAGCGCAGGTGACGTCGATTCGAACCCTGTCGGAGTCACTCAGGTTCACGTCGAGCGCGGTAACGAGACCGCCCGACTGTTCGATGAGCTGAGTCATCTCGCTGAC
>NMUI01000037.1 GCA_002221445.1 Phenylobacterium zucineum
TCCAAAAGACACCAATGGCCGGGTGATGCCGGACGCGATGAACTGGGCCAACTCCCTAGAGCCTGTTCCCTTTAGACGGAAACGTCTAGAGGGATAAAACAGGCTCTAATTCAAGATGTTAGAGTGCGTTCCGATAACCGGTTCCCACTTATCGGAACGCACTCTAATTGCCGGTCAAGACCCCGACGTGCCGCGTGTCCGCTTTGGGGGCGTCATGACCAAAAGGAAGAATTCATGGCCGATGCCGCCCTGGTCGATGTCATTGTTCTGTTCGGCGGCACGGGTGACCTCGCCCAGCGTATGCTGTTTCCGGCGCTCTATTTTCTGGACGCCGACGGGTTCCTGACGCCGGGCATTCGGTTGGTGGCTACGGCTCGGACGGAGGTGTCCCGGGCGGACTTCATCGCCCGGACCCGGGAGTCCGTCGCCCTGCGAACCGGCGGTCTTATCGATGAGGTCTGGGCCAGGTTTGAGGCCCGTCTGGATTATGTGATCGCCGATGCCGCCACTGTGGAGGGGGCCGAAACGCTTAAGGCCGCTTTGGGGCGCGCGATCACACCGATGTTCTATCTGGCGGTCTCTCCCAGCCTCTACAGCCGAATTTGCAGCAGCCTCCAGATCTCCGGCCTGGCAACCGCCACCAGCCGCATTGTCATGGAAAAGCCGATCGGCCACGATCTGGCCAGCTCACGGACCATAAATCAGGCGGTGGGCGAGGTGTTCAGTGAGGATCGGGTTTTCCGCATTGATCACTATTTGGGCAAGGAAACGGTCCAGAACCTGATCGCCCTGCGGTTCGCCAACACCCTGTTTGAGCCGCTTTGGAACAATCTCACCATTGACCATGTTCAAATCACCGTGGCTGAGACGGAAGGCGTGGGTGATCGCTGGCCCTATTATGACGAGCACGGGGCCCTGCGCGACATGCTGCAAAATCACATGCTTCAGCTGCTCTGTCTGGTGGCCATGGAACCGCCTTCGGATATGGAACCCGACTCCGTGCGCAATGAGAAGGTCAAGGTGCTGCGGTCCCTGCGGCCCTTCACCCGGGCCGATGCCGTGCCAAACAGTGTGCGCGGGCAGTACACCCCCGGCGTGGTGGCCGGGGCCGCGGTCAAGGGCTATGAGGCCGAGCGCGGGCAGGCTTCGGGCATTGACACCTTCGTCGCCCTGCGGGCCGACATCGACAATTGGCGTTGGGCCGGTGTGCCCTTCTATCTGCGGACCGGTAAACGCCTGCCGGAACGCCGCACCCAGATTGTCATTCAATTCAAGGGCGTACCGCATTCGATCTTCGGGGAATCGGCCCGCAATGACTTGGTCGCCAACCGTCTGGTGATTGACCTGCAACCGGACGAGGACATTGAGCTGCTGCTGATGAACAAGTCGCCTGGCCTGTCGCAAGGCGGTATGCGCTTACAATCCTTGCCCCTGTCCTTGTCCCTGCTGAAGGCTTTCGCCGGGCCCAATGCCCGGCGTCACATCGCCTATGAACGTCTGCTGCTCGATGTCATTCACGGGGTCTCGACCCTTTTTGTCCGTCGGGATGAGGTGGAGGAAGCTTGGGCCTGGGTCGATGGCATTTCGCAGGCCTGGGCCGACGCCGCCATGGCCCCCAAACCCTATGCGGCGGGCAGTTGGGGGCCCGCCGGGGCTTTTGCTTTGATCGAGCGCACGGAACGCGCCTGGCATGATTAGGACTGACCCATGATCCGCGCCCGCCGCGCCCGCATTGTTGCTACCCTTGGTCCGGCCTCTGCCCACCCTGCCCAGGTGGTCGCCCTGGCGCGGGCCGGAGCGGATGTTTTCCGGGTCAACTTTAGTCATGGCACCCATACCGACCACGCCAAGACCATCGCCAATGTGCGACAGGCCGAGATTGAGGTGGGGCGTCACTTGGCCGTTCTGGCCGACCTTCAGGGCCCCAAGCTCCGCTTGGGAGAATTTGCGGCGGGCCGGGTCAGGATCAAGGTCGGTCAGGGATTCCGGCTCGACCGAAATCCGGCGCCGGGGGACGAAACCCGGGTCTGCGTCCCTCACAGTGAAATTTTCGCGGCTCTGAAACCCGAGGCTGAAATCCTGCTGGACGACGGTAAGGTTCGCCTGAAGGTCCGGTCCTGTGGTCCGGATTTCGCAGACACCATAGTCGTGGGCGGCGAGATCCTGTCGGATCACAAGGGTCTGAACCTGCCTGGATTGACCATCCCCATTCCGGCCCTGACTCCTAAGGACCGCCAGGATCTGGACTTCGCCCTAGGGCAAGGGGTGGATTGGGTGGCCCTGTCCTTTGTCCAGCGAGCCGCCGACATGGCCGATCTTCGGAAGATCGTCCAGGGTCGGGCCGGGGTTCTGGCCAAGATCGAAAAACCCGCCGCCCTCGACGCCTTAGATGAAATCCTCGACCTCTGCGAAGCGGTCATGGTGGCCCGGGGGGATCTGGGGGTTGAGCTGGCCCCGGAGGATGTGCCGGTGGTGCAAAAGGTCCTGGTCCGTGCGGCCCGCACCCGGGGCATTCCGGTCATCGTCGCCACTCAAATGCTAGAGTCCATGATTCACGCTCCAACCCCGACCCGGGCCGAGGCGTCCGACGTGGCCGGGGCCGTCTATGAAGGGGCCGACGCGGTCATGCTATCGGCGGAAACCGCGGCGGGGGATTTTCCTTTGGAAGCCGTCACCATCATGGACCGCATTCTCACCCGGGTGGAACAGGATCCCCGCTGGCCAGAGCTGATGCGGGCCGAATATCCCATCGAAGATGCCGATGCCGACGCCCTGGTGGCCGCTGCCCGGCGCGCGGCCGATTCCGCCAGCACGGGCTGTCTCGCGGCCTTCACCACCACGGGTCAGACCGCTCTACGTCTGTCGCGAGAACGCCCCCTTCAGCCGACCTTGGCCCTGACCACCCAGGTGCGAATAGCCCGGCGACTGGCCCTGGCCTGGGGGGTTGAGTCGCAACTGATCGCCCCGATTTCCGACGCCGAAGATCTGGCTAAGATCGCGGTGGATCATGCGGTGAATCTTGGCCTGTGCCGGCCGGGTTCCCGGGTGATCATTCTGGCGGGCTTGCCTATGGGGTCACCCGGTGCGGCCAACATTCTCAGGATCGCTCATGCCCCCTTACGCCGGGGCTAAGACTCAAGGTGCAAGCTCACCCTTAAAGGTCTAAACCCGCCGCTCTCCACCTTCGACCCGCGACCAATCAGGAGACGTCCATGCACCCCGTCACCGCTGCTGTTACGGCGCGGATCATCGCGCGCAGTCGCGAGACACGCACAGACTATCTGGCTCGCATGGCCGAAGCGGCCGGGGCTTCACCGGGGCGTGCCAAGCTTTCCTGCGCCAACTGGGCTCATGCCTTTGCCGCCAGTCCGGACGGCGACAAACAGCGGCTCCGCAACCCCACCGCCCCCAATATCGCCATTGTCTCAGCCTATAATGATATGCTTTCGGCACATCAGCCGTTTGAGCGGTTTCCCGACATTATTAAATCTGCGGCCGAGGCGGCGGGGGGCACAGCCCAGTTCGCCGGAGGTGTTCCGGCCATGTGTGATGGCGTTACCCAGGGGCGGCCCGGTATGGAGCTGTCCCTATTCTCCCGGGACGTTATCGCCATGTCGACGGCGGTGGCCCTGACCCACGACGCCTTTGATGGGGTCCTGATGTTGGGGGTGTGTGACAAGATTGTGCCCGGACTGGTGATAGGGGCCCTATCCTTCGGCCACCTGCCCGTGATCTTTGTGCCGGCCGGACCGATGACGTCGGGCCTGTCTAACGCCGAGAAGGCCGCTGTGCGCGCCCGCTATGCCGAGGGTAAGGCCAGCCGCGACGAGCTTCTGGAAAGCGAGATGAAGGCCTATCACGGGCCTGGGACCTGTACCTTCTATGGGACAGCCAACTCCAACCAGATGGTGATGGAGATGATGGGTCTCCACCTGCCGGGGGCCGCCTTTGTCCATCCGAACACCCCCCTGCGTGACGCCCTGACGGCGGCGGCCCCCGGGCGGGTCATGGAGATGGCCCAGGGTGGCCGGACCTTTACCCCCATGTCGGCGGTGGTGGACGAGAAGGCTGTGGTCAATGCCATTGTCGGCCTGTTGGCCACGGGCGGCTCCACCAATCATACCTTGCATCTGGTGGCCATGGCCCGGGCAGCGGGTATTATCATTGACTGGAGCGACTTCGACGACCTGTCCAGGATTACCCCCTTGCTGGCCAGGGTCTATCCCAACGGGTCGGGGGATGTGAACGCCTTCCATGCCGCCGGGGGTATGGCCGTGGTGGTTCGCGAACTGCTTGATGCGGGTCTTGCCCATGATGACGTCATGACTGTGGCCGGACCTGGGCTGCGTCATTATCAACAGGAGCCCTTTCTGAAGGAGGGCACCCTGGTCTGGCGGGACGGCCCTGAAAAGTCCCTCAATACCGACATTCTGCGGTCCGTCGCCGATCCCTTTGCCCCTGAGGGCGGGATTCGGATTTTGACCGGTCCCTTGGGTCGGGCGGTCATCAAGACCTCTGCCGTCAAGGACGATCACCTGGTGATTGAGGCCCCCGCCCTGGTCTTCCACGATCAGGATGATCTATTGGCAGCCCACAAGCGCGGCGAACTCCATCGCGACTTCATTGCGGTGGTTCGGTTTCAGGGCCCCCAGGCCAATGGTATGCCCGAGCTGCATAGCCTTACCCCCACCCTCGGCGTCCTGCAGGATAAGGGTTTCAAGGTGGCCCTGGTCACGGATGGTCGTATGTCGGGGGCCTCGGGCAAGGTTCCGGCGGCCATCCATGTGTCGCCTGAAGCTAAGATGGGCGGGGCCTTAGCCAAGGTACAGGATGGCGACATTATCCGGCTCGATGCCCATGCCGGAACCCTTGAGCTCAAGGTTGACCCGGCTGTTCTGGCCGCGCGAACCCCTACCACCGTCTCGCCAGCCGCCCATGGTTTTGGCCGGGAAATGTTCGGTTGGATGCGCCGCGCCGCCGGTCCGGCGGAAGCCGGGGCCTGTGCCCTGTTTGAGGTGGCCTGATGAAAACCCGATTTGTTGGCTTAGTGGGTGATATTGGCGGCACCAATGCCCGTCTGGCCCTGGTGGATACGGAAGGTCATATCCGTCATCCGAAGACCTATGCCGCCGCCGACTATGCCTCCTTAACAGAGGTCATAGCCGTCTATTTGGAGGGCCTGACCAAGGGGCGTCGGTTGGCGCGGGCCGCCTTGGCCGTCGCCGGGCCCGTGGTGGACGGCGAGATTGCCTTTACCAATATTGACTGGCGGATTTCCGAAGGCGAGCTGGTGGGGATGTTTGAGTTCGAGACGGCCCGTCTCCTCAATGACTTTGCGGCCCAGGCCATGGCCGCCCCCATGCTGAGCGTCGATAATCTCCGGCAGATCGGTCCTGATCTCAGGGGCGCTGATGGGGCACCGGTGGTGGTGCTTGGGGCCGGAACCGGATTCGGGGTGGCCGGTCTGGCCCGCTCCGAGCGCGGGGATCTGGCCATTTCTGCCGAAGGTGGCCATGCGGCCTTCGCCCCGGGCGATGAGGTCGAGATGGATGTGCTAAAAATTCTGCGCCGCAAATATGAGCGAGTCTCCATCGAACGGGTGCTCTCGGGCCAGGGCCTGTTTGAACTCTATCTAGCCATGGGCGAAATTACTGGCCTGGATGCGCCGCTAAAGGATCAGAAAGCGGTCACGACCGAGGGACTGAGGGGTGATGCCCTGGCCTCATTGACCTTGGATCGTTTCCTGGAAATCTATGGATCGGCCGCCGGCGACATCGCCCTGACCTATGGAGCCCGCGGTGGGGTTTACATTTCCGGGGGGATTGCGCCCCGCCTAATCGATCGGATGCTTTCAGGCGGATTTCGGCGTCGCTTTGAGGCCAAGGGCCGGTTGACCGACTATATGATTGATATTCCCACCGCCCTCATTGTGCATCCTTATGCCGCCCTGGTCGGGGCCGCGCGGGTGCTCACCCAGATGGAGGCAAACCCCCTATGACACCCCTAGCCGGGATTTTGACCCTGGCCCCCGTGGTTCCGGTCCTGATTATCGAAGATGAGGCCCAGGCCGTTCCCCTGGCCAGGGCCCTGGTTGCCGGAGGGCTCTATGCCCTTGAAGTCACCCTGCGGACCCCGGCGGCCCTGGCCTGTATCGAACGCATAGCCGGGGAGGTTGAAGGCTGTGTTATCGGGGCCGGGACCATCCTCAATCGCACGATGTTGGATGCGGTGGAAAAGGCCGGTGCAAGATTTGCCGTCAGCCCGGGTCTCCTGGCCGACCACAAACCTACCGACAGTCCCATTCCCCTCCTGCCGGGCATTGCAACGGCGACGGACCTTATGGCCGGTCTGGCTCTCGGATATGAACATTTCAAGCTGTTTCCGGCCAATATCGTCGGGGGGACGGGGGCCCTGAAGGCTTTTGCCGGCCCCTTCGCCCAGGCCAAGTTCTGTCCCACCGGGGGTATCACCTTGGCCAATGCACCAGACTATCTGGCACAATCCAACGTGGTCTGCGTGGGCGGTAGCTGGGTCGCGCCCGTAGACGCCGTTTCGGCAAGCGACTGGTCGCGAATTGAAGGCTTGGCACGGGAGGCCGCCGCACTCAAAGGCCGATAGAGTAACCGAAGGCGATTTACCGCCCGTCACAAATTCTCTGCAATCTCGCCTTCGGACCTATTTAGGCCGGATTATGGTCCGATGAGCAGGAACGGGCTATCAGATCGAAACACCCTCCGGAATTTTGAACGCGATGCTTCATAGACCCTATGGAAATAACGGAAGAACGATTTCGTCCATCGCCGTCCAGCTGGACGATGCGCGGGGTGATGTCAGCTATGAGACATGGCGCGCTCGGGTTCGTACGGCCATCCTGCAAGGCGTAACCGCTTTTGAGGTCGTGACCGCGTCAAAGGCGCTCGCAGAGGCCCTTGGAGTTGAGGTTGCGCCCTTTGACCAGGCAGGTTTTGTGGTGAGCTGGCGTCTCCGGGCGGCGGGCCGGTCGGCCATTACGGGGCTCGACATTGCTGATGCTGTGGATCAGGCCCTGGATTGGACCGGTCTCTCCAGCCTCGACATTCTTATGCTGGAGGGGGATGTTTACAAAGCTCTGGAGCCAACGGCGTGGGATGTGCTCGAATCCCTGGCCCGGACTGGCGGTTTTGAGCGACTGGGCATTGTCGGCGGCGAATCGGCGGCCGATTTATGCCTGTCTGATCGTCGTTTTACCGCCCTGAAGACCTTTTACGGCATAGGCGATAATCAGGTCCTGCGCCGAAAGATTATTGAGGCCTCTCGGCTGGACACCATTGTTCTGGCCCGGGCCTATTTCGGGTCTCTGGCCGAGGCCGACGCGCCGCGCTCCTTGCTGTCTGAAATTAAGGACCTTTTGGGCTTTGGTGCCTCGACCCTGCACGATCACGCCACCGCGCTCGATTTTCTGAAAACCACCCCTGGCTGGACGGCCGAAGACCTCAATCTGGCCTGCCTCCTGACCGATCCTGTCATCACAGCGGCTGTTATTGAAACCATTGATGCAGAGGCGATCGCTCGGCTCAGCCGGTCGATTGAGCGGGAATTACCGAAATCGATCTTCGCCCACCTGGAAATCGCCAGGACCGCCGGGGCGCTGCTGGACAGCCGAAAGTCAGGCCGCAAACAAGTCCGATAAGATCACGGGAATGGGTTGCGGCGAACCAGGATTGCATCCGTGTAGGTTTCCACCACCAGGCTGAAAGCGGTCCCTTCGCCATTAAGCAGCACGGCGCGATGCCTCAGCACGGCCTTCGGCGGCTGAAAGCCCCCCGGCCCGGCCATGACAGACGGCGGGGCTTCCTCCCAGTTCAGGAGCAGGGGGCGGAAAAGATAGCTGGTGGAGAGGGTTTTGCGGTGGAAGTTCAACGGTTGCACCACCACCCCGAACGGCGTTTCTGTATCCTCCAGCATCCGGTTCATTTCCGGGGTTAGAAGCGCTGGACGGTACCAGTTGTCCGCCTCGGAAAGGACGAGATCGCCGCAGGTCAGCTGGACCCTGCGATAGGTCAAGGGTTCATCAGGCGCGAGCCCCAGTGCCGCCCTGTCCTCTGGACCGGCCGCCCTATCTTGGCCCCGGACCCGGTGGGCCGCCACCCGCCGCCCACCCCCGTGCAGATCGCACCAAGCCTGAAGGGTTGCCGTGGCACTGTCATGGCTCAAGAGGTCGGCATTCAGCTGGGTGACCTGCGACCAAGCCTCCAGCCGTGCCACATAGGTCGCGGGCCAAGACGCGGGCGGGGTCATGGGGTCTGTATCTTTGGCCGCGCAAACTGTCTCAGAGCTAGAAACTCCAGAGGGATAAGCGCAGTTGAGCTGGCTGCCCATTTCGGATTGCCAAATCGCAGAATAAGCAGACTGACCACAAAGGCCAGGCCTGGGAGGGCCCCACGCAACACCCTATAAAGCCGCTCATGCCCGCTCATAGAGCCGCCGATCAGGTATCCGGACCTGCGGGTAACGGCAATCGACATCAAGACCATGACGCTGGAGGTCAGGACCTGGTTCCAGCAATAGATTTCCCAGGCTAGGCCCGATACCCCACTATGGGCGATCAGACTGGTGCCAAAGGGAATGAGGCATACGGTCAGAAGGAAGACGAGGTTCAGGCCGGCTAGGAGCCAATCAAACCGAGCCATCCGACGCAGGGCATTGGCGTGCGCCAGCCACCAGATCCCCACCAGCGCGAACGAGCCCGTGAAGGCCCCCAGGTCACCGGCCAGATTCGCAAGACCCTTGGCAAGCTCAGCGGTGTTTCGGCCTTGAGGGGCTTTTAATTCCAAGGCCAGCAAGGTCAGCACGATGGCGAAAACAGCGTCGGAAAAGAACAGCATCCGGTGAAGCAGCCGGTCATCGGCTTCGGCGTCCGGATCGTGGGATTTCGAGGTCATGACCGCTCCCTGATTAGACCCCAGCTAACGGAAACCGTAGAACTCTGTCGAGACCTGCTCTCGCCTTTCTCCCGGCGGCGGTTAAGATAGCGGCCATGTGGAGCCGGATGAAAACGTCTAAAATTGTGCTGGGACTGTCCCTGGTTGTCCTGGGAACGGCCTCCATCGCCCTTGCTCAGGTTGGGCCAACGCCCCCAGAGGCCCTGTCGCCGGAACGGTTCGCGCCCGAAATCACCCATTTTGCCGACCTCGATGCCGCAACACCGCCGCCGACCTGTGCTTACCTCTTCGTCGGGTCTTCCTCCATTCGGTTCTGGACCTCCCTGAGCCAGGACATGGCCCCCTATCAAGTGATAAATCGCGGATTCGGCGGGGCCCATGTGTCGGACATCGACTATTATTTCGACAAGGTGGTGGCCCCCTACAAGGCTCGGGCAATCTTCTTTTATGCGGGCGACAATGATCTTTGGGCAGGCAAGACGCCTGATCAGGTCGTGTCCGATTTCAACCGGTTCATGACTCTTAAAAGCCAAAAGTTTGGCGATGCTGTTCCGGTCTATTTCATCGCGATCAAGCCGTCCAAACAGAGGATTTCACAGCTGCCGCTACAGGATCAGGTCAATCAGGCTGTGCAAGCCCTGGCCGAGACGCGGAAGGATCTTCACCTCGTCGATATTGTCCCGGTCATGCTTGAGGCCGGCGTGCCCAAGGATATTTTTGTGGCCGATGGTCTGCACATGACACCTGAGGGTTATGGGCTCTGGACCGGCGTTATCCGTCCGGTGGTCGAATCTGATGCCAAGGAAAACAGGTCCTGTGAGGCTGGGCCTGCAACCGGGAAAAAGCCGAAATTTGAATGGTTCTGGCGCAAAAAGAGCCTGGATCAAAACCGCTGAATTGGGAGATCACCTCATGAATGAAGTCAGCTATGGCGAAGACATTGCTTTAGGGGCGGACACTGTCTGGGCGGTGATCGGAGACTTTTCCGGCATTCGCAAGTGGGCCGGTGCGGTGGAGGCTGAAACAACCGAGATCACGCCGGAGGGTAAGGTTCGCACCCTGACCATGCCCGGCGGTCGCTCCATTTCGGAACGAATGACCGACGAAGGCCCCTATCACTATACCTACACCCTCGATCGGCCGGACATGGACGCTTATCTCTCAACCGTGTCCGTGGTTCCGGGGTCTTCAGACGCCTGTCGGATTGAGCTTATCGTCAAGTTCACACCCAAGGACCCGTCGACCCTCGACGCCGCCACCGAACAGCTGACCAAGTTTTGTCGCGGCAATGTGAAGGCGATGAAACGGGCTCTCGGCCTGGGCTGATCTGCGCCGTGTCGTTTCCCGAATGCCGTCTTTATGTGATCACCCCACCCCGGCTGGATAATCTTAACGAGTTTGCGCAGACCCTGGCCCAGGCGCTGTCGGCCGGGGATGTGGCGGCCCTGCAGATCCGGCTGAAGGACGCCTCGGACGCGGTCATCTCCGAGGCTGTCAGCGTCCTCATGCCGATTGCCCAGGCGCAGGGTGTCGCTGTCATTCTCAATGATCGCCCCGATCTTGCCGTCCGCTTGGGCTGTGACGGCGTTCATGTGGGACAGTCGGACATGACCTGTGCAGAGGCGCGCCGCCTGATGGGGCCGGATCGTATGATCGGGGTCACCTGCCATGACAGCCGTCATCTGGCTATGGAAGCGGCAGAGGCGGGCGCAGATTATGTCGCCTTCGGGGCCTTTTTCCCGACCACCACCAAGGCGGCACCGACCCGGGCTGATCCGGAAATCTTGCGCATCTGGCAGACCATGATGGAGATTCCTTGCGTCGCCATAGGCGGGATCACCGTGGACACCGCTGCCGGACTGGCGGCGGCGGGGGCTGATTTTCTGGCCGTTTCCGCTGGGGTCTGGACCCATCCCCGGGGCCCTACCGCCGCCATTTTGGAATTGAACGCCGCCATTGCCGAGGGTCTTGCACAAAGGCCAAGTCTGCTCGCCTTGCCTTAGGGGCCATCCCCCACTAGGTTCCGCGCCCTTATGAGCACGCAAACGGCACTTCTGAAAGTCATGTCCGACGCCGCCCGCAAGGCGGCCCGTGGACTCAATCGCGATTTCGGCGAGCTCAACGAGCTGCAGGTTTCCAAAAAGGGCGCGGCCGATTTCGTCTCCGCCGCCGACCTCAAGGCCGAGCAGACCCTCTTCGAAGCCCTGGAAAAGGCCCGCCCGGGTTATGGCTTTCTGGGTGAGGAGCGCGGCCTGATCGAGGGCACAGACAAGACCCATACCTGGATTGTCGATCCCTTAGATGGCACCACCAACTTCCTGCACGCCATTCCGCACTTTGCCATCAATATCGCCCTGCAGCGGGACGGGGCCATCGTCGCCGCTGTGACCTATAACCCGGTGACCAATGAACTGTTCTGGGCCGAAAAGGGTAAGGGCTGTTTCGTCAATGATAAGCGTCTGCGGGTGGCGGCGCGGACCCGTCTGGACGAGTCGTTGATCGGGACCGGTATCCCTTTCCTAGGTCATGGACAGCACGCCAAATTCCTCAAGGAACTGCATCAGATCAGCCAGCGGGTGGCCGGTGTCCGCCGCTTCGGTGCCGCCGCCCTGGACCTGGCCTATGTGGCCGCAGGGCGTTTGGATGGCTTCTGGGAGCGGGATTTGAGCCCCTGGGATGTGGCGGCGGGACACTTGTTGATCACCGAAGCCGGGGGCAAGGTCACCACCATTGAGGGTGAGGACAATGTTCTTGAAACCGGCAGTATCTGTGCGGCCAATCTGGACCTGCACCCCCTGCTGACCGAGCGCCTGAAGGCAGCGGCCTGAGGTGGGTCCGGCTTGACGGAACCGTCACATAGCCCCGGTAAACAGACCCCATGACCCTGACCCGCAGAACCCTCGCCGCCCTGGCGGTTACGATTCCGGCCTTGATGGCGGCCAAGCCCATGACCAAGCGTCCCATTGTCATTGCCCATCGGGGGGCCAGCGGTCTGCGACCCGAGCACACCCCCACCGCCTATCGTCTGGCTATAGACCAGGGGGCAGACTTCATTGAGCCCGATCTTGTCCTGACGCAGGACGGGGTCATGGTCGTGCGCCATGAAAACGAAATCGGCGGCACCACCAATGTGGCCGCCCATCCGGAATTCGCCGCTCGCAAGACCCGCAAGATTATCGACGGCGAGCCGATGGAGGGCTGGTTTACGGAAGACTTCACCCTGGCGGAATTGAAGACCCTGCGCGCCCGGGAACGTCTGCCGCAGTTGCGCCCGGAAAGTGCGGCCCATGACGGCCTCGATGCGATTGCCACCTTTGACGAGGTTGTCGCCCTGGCGAGGTCAGAATCCCGGCGGGTCGGACGAACCATCGGGGTCTATCCGGAAATGAAACACCCCAGCTATTTCGCCGGGATCGGTATGCCCTTCGAGGCGCGCCTGGCCCATGCCTGAAGGGCTATAGCCTAAACACGCCCACCGCCCCGGTCTTTGTGCAGTGCTTCGAGGTCGGTGCCCTGAAGACCATTCGCAAGCTGACGGGGGGCCCCCTGGTGCAGCTGGTGTCAGCTGAGGGCGGACCGGCTGATCTGCCGGGGCTTACCTATGCCGAGATGATTTCGGCTGAGGGCCTCAAGGCCATTTCAACCTATGCCCAAGGGGTTGGTCCGGATTGGAAGCTGGTGGTTCCGGTGGTCAATGATGGTTTAGGAGCCCCAACGGATCTGGTCCCCCATGCCCATAAGGTCGGCCTGGCGGTCCACCCTTGGACAGTGCGCGCCGAAAACGCCTTTCTACCGCCCAAGCTGCGATCGAGCACCGATCCGGCGGCTCATGGTCAGGTCGATACCCTCTACCGCGCCCTGTTCGCGGCCGGTGTGGATGGCTTGTTCAGCGACTTCCCAGGCCTGGAGGCCAGGGTCCGAGACCAAACATCTAAGCGTCGCTCACGCCGAACTGCAAGGCCGCAAGGCGGGCATAGAGGCCGCCCTGCCGGATCAATGTCTGGTGGGTTCCCTGTTCAACCACCCGGCCGCCGTCCATGACCACAATGCGATCTGCCTTGAGGACCGTCGCCAGTCGGTGGGCAATGACCAGGGTGGTGTGGCCGACCATGGCCTGATCCAGGGCTGACTGAACCAGACGTTCATTCTCGGCATCCAAGGCGCTGGTGGCTTCATCCAGCAGCAGGATCGGCGCGTGACGCACGAGGGCGCGGGCGATGGCCAGACGTTGCCTCTGTCCGCCCGAAAGGCTGCGGGCCCGTTCACCCAGGGGGGTGTCAAATCCCTGCGGCAAGGCGTCGAGGAAGACGTCGGCCTGGGCGGCCTGGGCGGCAAGGCGTACGGCCTCTAGGTCGGCATCGGCCCGGCCGAACCGGATATTGTCGGTGGCAGAGCCTGAGAACAGCGGGCTGTCCTGGGACACCAGGGCCATGCGCGTCCGCACAGCCTGGGGATCGGCCCGGGTCAGATTCACCCCATCGACGGTGACAAGGCCTGACTGGGGGTCATAGAATCGGAGCAGCAGCCGCAGGACCGTGCTCTTGCCCGCGCCAGATGGCCCAACCAGGGCAACCCGTTCGCCGGGGGCCACATGCAGGGTAAAGCCATCGAGGGCGGGCAGATCCGGGCGACCTGGATAGGCGAAGGTGACGTTTTCGAACCTTATGTCGCCTGCCCCGTCGGCGGGCAGGGGTCTGGCATCTGCGGGTGCTGAAATGCCCGGCTTGGCAGATAGCAATTCCGAAACCCGTTCCATGGCCCCGGCGGCTTTCTGGACATCCCCCCAGGTCTCGCCCAGGGCCCCGGTAGAGCCCGCCGCCAGGACCGACAGGAAAGCGAACTGGAAGAGTGCCCCCCAGGACAGGTCGCCCCGCAGGCCGGCATGGACGCCTAGCCAGAAGACCAGCACCACCCCGCCGAACACCAGGCCGATCACCGCTGCGGTCATGATGGCCCGGGCCGTCATCCGCCGCAGGGAGGTGGCGAAGGAGGCTTCCACCGCCGCGCCAAATCGGGCCGCGCCGGCCGCCTCGCCGCCGAAGGCCTGGACCGTTTCCAGGGCATCAAGGGTTTCTCCCGCATGGCCTATAGCCTGGGCGAACTGATCTTGGGTGGCGGCGGTTAATTTGCGGACCCGACGACCAAACAGAAAAAGTGGTGCGATCACAAACGGGAAGATCAAGAGAACCAGACCGGTGAGGTGGGGACTGACCACCATCAGCAGGAACAGGGCCCCGATCAGGGTCAACAAATTGCGCAGGGCGACGGAGACCGAGGTCGCCAGCAGGTTCTCGACAATCTGGATGTCGGTGGTTAGGCGCGACAGCACTTCCCCCGTGGTCGTGGCGAGGAAGAAGGCCGGGTCCAGGGTCAGAATGTGGGCATAGGTGCGCTTGCGCAGGTCGGCGACGATCCGCTCTCCGAGCTTGGTGACATAAAAATACCGTAGGGCTGACGATAGGGCCAAGGCGATGGCGACCCCGCCCAGCAGCCAGAACCAAGGATCAACCGCCACCCCCCGGGACTTGGCACCGGTAAGATGGTCCACCAGGGCCCGCACCGCCCCGGTCAGGCCGAGGGTTGAGGCGGTTGCCGCCAACAGGAAGATCCCCGCCAGGACCACATCACCCCTGTGCGCGGCCATAAACGGGAGGAGACGGCCCAGGGCGCGGACGCTCCTTGCCTTGGCGCGCCGGGCGGCACCTTCAGAAATCTGTTGGGCGAGGGCGGCTCCGGCTGTGGGTCTACCCTCGACATTGGGTTCGCCCTTAAAATCACGCATAAAGATCACGCCCTTGCTCTTCGCACACCCTTTGCTGTATAGGCGGCGCTCGCTTGTGCCCACCCTGCTTGGTCGGCCGAAAACTGAATGCCGTTCTCTTACGTCGGAAGCCTCCGAGATGAAACAAGACACCCATCCCGATTATCACTTCATCACTGTGGTGATGACCGACGGCACGAGCTATCAGACGCGCTCGACCTACGGCAAGGAAGGGGCAACCCTGAACCTGGACATTGATCCTAAGACCCACCCGGCGTGGACGGGCGGCAACCAGACCCTGCTGGATCGCGGTGGTCGCGTGTCGCGGTTCAACGCCAAGTTCGGGGCCTTCACCCGCAAATAGGCACTGTCAGGAGGCTGAAACAAAAACCCTACGGTTTCAGCCACCGAAGGCGGAGCGGAGGCGGTCTAAGTGTCCGGCCACTGGATTGGCGGCCTCGGTCACGGAGTCTTCCACATACATGCGGCGGTCCAGGTGGCGGACACGCTCAAACAGACGCTCTGACCGCTCAAGCAGGACCAGCAGACCCCCCGGCATATCACCGGGCATGTCCCGGCCCGAGGCAATATCTTCCGGTGCTAGGCGATAGCGGTCCTCACAGGCGTTGATCGCCGGCATATTGCCCTCACGCACCGCTCTTTGCACCAGCAGCCAGGAGGCCACCTGCATCAGGCGGGTGGTCAGGCGCATACTTTCAGCTGCATAGGCCAGGGCCGCGTTCCGCGACAGGGACTTAGACTCCTGGCGCCCTGCACCGTCCAGATAACCTGCGGTTTCTTCGACCAGATCCATCCCTTCTTGGAAGGTCCGATCAAACAGCTCTGATCGCGCGAAGTCGGCGATCACATCAGCCCGCTTGGCATTATTGACGTCGTGCATTTATCCCGATCCTGCTCAATTTCGCGCCCTGAACGCTGTCGAGCCCCACCTGATGCAACCGCCGTGCCAAGCGTCCTGCGCTGGAAGGCCTAAACCAGGGTCACCTTGTCACCTTGGGTCCCTCAAGTCGATTATGAACCAAATAAGGCCTCGGCGGCAGCGCGACCCGCGCGCTTGCGGGCGATCTGGGCCTCGCATCTGGTGATTTCTTCCCGCAGGACTTCGATGCGCGCTTCAAGTTCATCGACACTATAGAGGTCAAGATCCTCAATCATGGCTTCCGCAAGCCGCTGTCCGCGCCCGACCCGCGTGCTGACCGGCTCTTCCATTGGCGTACATCCCTTTCCGATGGGCAAACTTACGACTATCTCAACCCAGACCTCTTTCGCACGCAAGCCTTGGAATCCCGCCATGACCCAACCCCTGATGACCGCCATCGCCATTGAAGGCGGTCGCGGCCCGGCTGAAGCTCTGAAACCTGTGCAGATTTCACGCCCGCAGGCGGGAGCCGGTCAAATCCTGATCAAGGTCGAGGCCGCCGGGATAAATCGCCCCGACATTCTGCAAAGGCTGGGCGGCTATCCGCCCCCGCCCGGGGCTCCGGACACCCTGGGGCTGGAAGTCGCCGGTACGGTGGTCGAAGCGGGCGGTCGCTGGACGGTGGGGATCGGGTCACCGCCCTGCTCGGGGGTGGGGGCTATGCGCAATACGCCCTGGCCGATGCCCGCCATGCCTTGCCGATCCCGGCGGGCTTCAGCGCGATCCAGGCCGCAGCCCTGCCCGAAACCGTGTTCACGGTTTTTGCCAATGTGTTCGAACACGGCGGGTTGAAGGCGGGTGAGACCCTGCTGATCCACGGGGCCACCTCCGGGATCGGCACCACGGCCATCCGCATGGCCAAGGCGGCAGGGGCCCGGGTCATGGCTACAGGCCGGGGGGCCGAGAAGGCGGCTCAGGCCCTGGCCTTGGGGGCTG
>NMUI01000273.1 GCA_002221445.1 Phenylobacterium zucineum
CACCAATGGCCGGGTGATGCCGGACGCGATGAACTGGGCCAACTCCCTAGAGCCTGTTCCCTTTAGACGGAAACGTCTAGAGGGATAAAACAGGCTCTAATTCAAGATGTTAGAGTGCGTTTCGTTCCGATAACCGGTTCCCACTTATCGGAACGCACTCTAGGAGGCCTTCGTCGATCGGAAATGCCGCAGTGCAAGACCCAGACCGGTTCCGACCGCAATTGCGATTGTTAAGTCTGCCAGGACCGTCAGGATTAGGGTCAGGACGAAAACCGTTTGGTCTGGCAAGTCAGCGGACAGGCGGTCTCTCCAGCGATGCGGTTCACTCATATTCCAGGCTGTGACCAGGAGTAGTCCCGCCAGGGCAGGCATGGCCAAATACCCGGCCAGTGGTGCCGCGATCAGCAGAATCAACAGAATGACCATGGCGTGGATGATCCCTGCGACCGGGGTCCTTCCCCCCGCCCTGACATTAGTCGCGGTTCTGGCAATGGCACCGGTAGCCGGCAGTCCGCCAAACAGGGCTGAGGCGAAGTTGGCCATACCCTGGGCCATGAGCTCGGCATTTGGGCGATGCGCCCCGCCGATCATCCGGTCGGCGACAACGGCTGACAGCAGGGATTCGATCCCAGCCAGAAAGGCAATCACCAGGGCTGAAGGCAGCAGGGCCTGGACCTGGTGAAGGTCGAATGCCGGAAGGTGGGGTAGGGGTAATCCCCTTGGAAGATCGCCATACCGGGAGGCGATGGTATCCACGGGGAGGTGAAAAATTGTCGCCGGCGCCGATGTGAGGGCCAGGGCGAGGATCAGACCCGGAAGCTTGGGAGCCGCCCATCGGAACAGAATAATCAGCAGTATGGCGGCAAGACCGATGCCAAGCGCCGGCAGGCTCACGGTCGAACGTGCCCACCACAGGGCCTCGATCTTGGGCAAAAACTCAGCGGGCAGTTTCGGGATGGTCTGGCCGAACAGGTCCTTGAATTGGCTCAAGCCAATGATGACGGCTATGCCGACCGTGAAGCCTTCAATCACGGCCTCGGGGATGTGGCGGATCAGCTGGCCTGCCCGAAATAAGGCTCCGACCATAAGTATGATCCCCGCCATGGCCGTGGCTAAGATCAGGCCTGAATATCCATGGTGGGCGATGACCCCATAGACCACAACAATAAAAGCCCCGGTCGGTCCGCCGATCTGTACCCGACTGCCGCCGAGAGCCGAAATCAGCAACCCGCCGATCATAGCCGTCACCAAGCCCACGGCCGGCGCGGCCCCGGAGGCAATAGCGATGGCCAGGCTCAGAGGCATGGCCACAAGTGCGACAGTCACGCCCGCAAATAGGTCGGCAAGGAAAAGATCGCCTGAATAGTCAGCCAAGGTGGTGATGAGTTTAGGTTTCACAGGGCCAGCCTAGGCGGAGTGAACGGACTGGAGCAATTTCCGCAGCCGTACGGAGGCGACGGGCGGCTCTGGCCTTAGAGTGCGTTCCGATAA
>NMUI01000005.1 GCA_002221445.1 Phenylobacterium zucineum
ATCTTGAATGAGAGCCTGTTTTATCCCTCCGGACGTTTCCGTCTAAAGGGAACAGGCATCTAGGATGCGGGTCTCAGCCTTGATCTCCATGTGAAAACGGGGACCGTGAGGGCCCCCGTTCCCAGACTCATGACTTGAGGAGGTTCTATTCGTGCAGGGCTTCGCCGTGCAGAGCGATGTCCAACCCCTCGACTTCAGCTTCTTCCGACACGCGCAGGCCCGTGGTAAACTTGCAGATGTAAAGGATGACCAGGGTTGCAATAGCAGTCCAGGCCATGGTGACTACAACACCCTTGGCTTGGGTCAGGAGGCTGTGATCCTTACCCAGAGCGTTGATGGTCGGGTCAGCGAGAACACCCGTCAGCAGGGCCCCGGCAATACCGCCGATCCCGTGGACGCCGAAGGCATCAAGGCTGTCATCGTATTTGAAGATGCGCTTAACCCACACCGCCCCAAGATAGCATATGCCGCCGGCGACTATGCCGATGATCAGGGCACCTTGAGGATTGACGAAACCAGCCGCAGGGGTGATGGCCACCAGACCCGCAACTGCCCCTGAGGCGAGGCCCAACATGCCGGGCTTCTTGCGCTCAATCCACTCAACGATCATCCAGGACAAGGCCGCGGCGGCTGTGGCTACCTGGGTGTTCAGCATGGCGGCGGAAGCGATGCCGTCAGCTGCCCATTCCGACCCCGCGTTGAACCCGAACCAGCCCACCCACAAAAGGCTGGCCCCGATCATGGTGTAAACGAGGTTGGACGGGGCCATGTTTTCTGTTCCATAACCCTTACGCTTGCCGAGAACCAAGGCACACATCAGGCCAGCCACACCGGCATTGATGTGAACCACCGTACCACCCGCAAAGTCGAGAACGCCCATCTTGGAGAGGAAGCCGCCGCCCCAGACCCAATGGCAGATCGGCGCATACACCACCAGCGACCACAGGGTCATAAACAGCAGCATGGCTGAGAACTTCATACGCTCAGCAAACGCGCCACAGATCAGGGCGGGTGTGATGATGGCGAAGGTCATCTGATAGGTAATCCAGAGCATTTCCGGCAGACCCTTGGCTGCTGTGTAAGCCGTATCGACCGTCACACCGCCGAGGAAGAAGCTCTTGAAGCTGCCGATATAGGGTTGCAGGCCCTCGCTGTCATTAAAGCCGAAGGCGAGGCTGTAGGTGGCGACCATCCAGATCACGGTCACCAGACAGGTGATCGCAAAGGATTGTGCAACTGTGGCAATAATGTTTTTGCGACGGACCATGCCGCCGTAGAACAAGGCCAGACCGGGGATGGTCATCATCAGAACCAGGGCGGTTGATGTGAGGATCCAGGCCGTGCCGCCCGAGTCCAGTTCCAGCTTCACCTGATGGGGAAGCAGGGCTGCCGCTGGCGCAGCCTCTGCGGGAGCCGCAGCGGCAGGGGTCGCAGCTTCAGGGGTCGCAGCTTCAGGGGGTGCCGCAGGCGCGGCTTCCGGCGCTGCCGTCGCCATGGATGCGGTTGCGGGTGCAGCAGCGTCCTGGGCCAAGGCTGATGCCGCGAACGGCGCTCCGGCCAGGGTGGCTGCCAGGACAAGTCCTGCAAGCCTGTTCATTCCAAAGAGTTTCATATGTCTATCCCCTGGTCCTGATACGTTAGAGGGCCGCTGCGCCGGACTCACCGGTCCGGATGCGCACGGCGTCCTCGACATTGAGGACGAAAATTTTGCCGTCACCGATCTTGCCTGTAGAGGCCGCCGCCTTGATGGCGTCAACCACCTTGGCCGAGGCACTATCTTCAATGACAGCCTCAAGCTTCACCTTAGGCAAGAAATTCACCTGGTACTCAGCGCCCCGGTAGATTTCGGTCTGACCCCGTTGGCGGCCATAGCCCTTCACTTCAGAGACCGTGAGACCTTCTACACCGGCTGCGACAAGTGCTTCGCGCACGTCGTCCAGTTTGAAAGGTTTGACGATCGCAACGATCATTTTCATCCGTTCGCTCCCGCTCGATCCCAGGGAAAACCCAGGCCGTGCCCCAAATGATTCAACCGATCCGAAGGCGGATGGCAAACTTAAGGCTATCCAGCGACGGGCACTTTGCCCCCCGGCGCGGGGTCAGTCGGCTGCGAAACCCCGAAAGCGACGACTAATTAGGCGAAATGGGGCAGCATTGTCCAAAATATAGGCAATAACTGCCTTTCAACTGAGCTCTATACCCGAGGCCGGGGTCGGAAACGGGCCGTCGTGATCGGGAAAATAAGCAGACAAGGCGGAGACCTGTAGTCAAACCGGCTTTGCGTCGTTAAGGGCATTCGAAACCGTTTTCAGCTGGGGTTTGTATTTCGATGAAGCGTTTCCTGTCCGTCCTGACCATCACCGGTTTGATGTCCGGCATTGCCTTCGCCCAAACGCCCCCTGCCGCCTCGGCAACAGTTGCGCCGCCCGCCACGCCGGCTTGGGTTCCTGTTGCCGCAGCCGGGGATGTTATCGACACGTTGAAGGCCTCAGGACAGTTCACGATCTTCCTGCGCTCGGCAGATGCCGTCGGCCTGACGGCTTTTGTAAAGAGCCTGAAGGATGTCACGGTGCTGGCACCCACCGATGCGGCATTCCGCAGTATGGCACCGGCTGATATTCAGGCCCTGATGGCTCTGGCTAACCGGGGTGAGCTGCAAAAACCGTGCTTTATCATATCATTCCGGCCCGGGTTTTGACGGCTGACTTTGCTGGGGCGGCCCGCACAGCGATTACTTTGGCCAAGCTTCCGGTCGAAATGGAGGGGGGCAATCCCCCGGGCGTCAATGGCGCAACCTTCGTTCAGTCGGACATTATAGCTACGAACGGCGTTATTCAGGTCATCGGCAAGGTTCTTTCGCCCGCCGCCGCGCCGCCGCCGGTGGTGGTACCGGAACCCCCAGCACCGGTTGTTAAGCCGAACTAGCCGCTTTCCTTCACGAAAGCTTGAACCCATGGTCGGCGGGCCCTATGGTCCGCCGACTTTTTTGCGGTTGCGAAGCTACGCCCATGTCGAACAAAAAGCCGCTTTCGTTTCAGGATCTTATCCTAACGCTCCACGCCTATTGGAGTGCCCAGGGTTGTGTGATTCTCCAGCCGCATGATGTGGAGGTCGGGGCAGGGACCCTGCACCCGGCCACCGTGCTCCGGGCGCTCGGCCCAAAGCCTTGGCGCGCCGCTTATGTGCAGCCTTCGCGACGGCCCGGCGATGGTCGGTACGGGGAAAACCCCAATCGACTTCAACACTATTATCAGTATCAGGTCATTCTGAAGCCGAATCCTGAAAACCTTCAGGAGCTCTATCTAGGAAGCCTTGAAGCCATCGGCCTCGACACCCGTAAGCACGACATCCGTTTCGTTGAGGACGACTGGGAGAACCCCACGGTCGGCGCTTGGGGTCTGGGTTGGGAGGTCTGGTGCGACGGGATGGAAGTCACCCAGTACACCTATTTCCAACAGGTGGGGGGACTAGATGTTTGGCCGGTGGCGGGTGAACTGACCTACGGCCTGGAACGCTTGGCCATGTATATTCAGAATGTCGATCATTTCACGGCGCTCGCCTTCAATGATCCGGACGGCCCGGCCCCGATGACCTATGGTGATGTCTTCCTGGAAAATGAGCGACAACAGTCCGAGGCCAATTTTCACCTCTATGACGTTGAGACCTTAAAGCGACAGTTTGAGGATATGGAGACTCAGGTTCCACGCCTGCTTAAGGGGCGCGGCCCGCAGGGGCAGGCGACCGTGCTTCCAGCCTATGACCATGTACTCAAGGCCAGCCATTTGTTCAACTTGATGGATGCCCGGGGAGCCATCGCGGTGGCGGAGCGGCAAAGCTATATCGGACGCATTCGCGACCTGACCAAGATGTGTGCAGAGGCCTGGGTCGCCAATGAAGGCGGCAATGGATCGCAGTCTTCGGCGGAAAAGGTCTAAGACATGCCGCAGCTTCTGATCGAACTTTTTTCCGAAGAAATCCCTGCCCGTATGCAAATCCAGGCTGCCCGGGATTTGGAACGCCTGGCTCGGGAGAAGTTGGCCGCTGAAGGGTTACTACCGGAAGCCCTTAAAACCTTCTCAGGGCCGCGCCGCTTGACCCTTGTGGCGGAAGGGCTTCCGGCCGCTCAAGGCGACCGCCATGAGGAACGAAAAGGTCCCCGGGTCGGGGCACCGGATGCGGCCATGTCCGGCTTTCTGCGCTCAACCGGATTGAAAATGGCCGATCTGATAGAACGGGACGGGATATGGTTTGCCAATATCCATCGCCCAGGCCGCCCGACCGCAGATATTGTTGCCCAGATGATCGAGGAGATCGTCCGCAATTTCCCATGGCCTAAGTCGATGACCTGGGGGCGGGGAACCCTGCGTTGGGTTCGTCCTCTTAAACACATTCTCTGTCTGTTTGACGGCGAGCGGGTACCCTTCACCATTGACGAGGTGGAGAGTGTCGACGTCACTTGCGGCCACCGGTTTATGGGCTCGGGGCGGACCTTCAAGGTCAAGGATTTCGACAGCTATGCCGCCGGGCTGGAAAAGCATTTCGTGATCCTGGATCCCGAACGCCGCAAGGAGAAGATCATCCAGGCTGCTAAGACCCTTTGCTTTGCGCGCAATCTGGAGTTGGTGGAAGACGATGGCCTTCTGGATGAGGTCGCGGGCCTTGCCGAGTGGCCGACCCCTGTCCTGGGCGATATGGACCCCGGATTTCTCGACTTGCCACCCGAGGTTATTCGAACCTCCATGCGGACCCATCAGAAATACTTCGCCGTCCGGGATGCGGCGACGGACAAACTCGCCCCCCACTTCATCACGGTCGCAAATATCGAGGCGGTGGACGGCGGCGCAGAGATTGCCAGGGGCAATGCCAAGGTGCTTTCGGCCCGCCTCTCAGATGCGCGCTTCTTTTGGGATGAAGACCGCAAGCTCCGTCTGGAGGATCGCCTGGAGAAACTTAAGGGTGTCACCTTCCATGCCAAGCTGGGAACCCTGGCTGAACGCGTTGAGCGCCTGGAGTATCTCGCCGGTGAGATAGCGCCCCGTGTGGGGGCCGATCCGGCAAAGGCTGTGCTTGCGGCCCGACTCTGCAAGGCGGATCTGACCACAGGCATGGTGGGCGAATTCCCTGAACTTCAAGGTCTGATGGGGGGCTATTACGCCCGAGCTGAAAAGATCAGCCCCATCGTCGCCGAGGCCATTCGTGACCACTATCGACCGGTCGGTGCGTCGGACGAGGCCCCGGATGCTCCAGTGACCATGGCTGTAGCCCTGGCTGAAAAAATCGACACCCTTACCGCCTTTTTTGCCATCAACGAAAAGCCCACAGGATCGCGTGATCCCTACGCCCTGCGTCGGGCGGCCCTGGGCATTATTCGGATTCTGTTGGGGGCGGAGGCACGGGCTCCGGTCCGGGAGATGATTAAGGACTGGTACGGGGCTCTGCGCTGTTATGTGGATCCAGGGCGGGCTCTTTACATTTCGACCCGCCGCACCACGGGGTATCTTGGCCCGGAGTCCCGTGCCCCCTCGCAGGCCTTCGCCGCCTATCTCGAAGAATTTGACGCCGCGCTGATTGAAGGCGTGCCCCAGGTGGTTACGACCCGTGATCACTTTGATATCCGCTTTGATCGCGCCGCTGCGGCTGGCGATCCGCCGGAAGGCGAGGTGATTTACACCTTCCGCTCGTATTCGGAGGTTTCTGACGAGGTCTTGGCCTTCCTGGCTGATCGCTTGAAGGTGACGCTGCGGGATCAGGGCAAACGTCATGACCTAGTGGATGCTGTCTATGCCCTCGGGGACGACGACCTTGTCCGGATTGTCGCCCGGGTGGAAGCGCTCTCAGACTTCCTGTTGACGGAAGACGGGGCAAATTTGCTGGCGGGTTACAAGCGGGCAACCAACATTCTGATATCCGAGGAGAAAAAGGAGCCCCTGCCTCAAGGTCTCGCCGTCCCGATGGTCGGCGCTCCGGTAGAAGAGTTGACCTTGATTGAGGCGGTCAATTCGGTTGGGCCCCAGGTGGTTTCAGCGATCAACAATGAAGATTTTGCCCGGGCCATGCGGGCCTTAGCTGGGTTGCGTGGTCCGGTGGATGCCTTCTTCGAGAAAGTTCTCGTCAATTCTAAGATCCCGGACGAACGGGATAATCGACTGAAATTGCTGAGCCAGGTTCGCGACGCCATGGGCCGGGTCGCTGACTTCGGTCAGGTCAATAGCTAGGAGTTATCCGCCATGTCGACCGATACGCAGTCCAAAGCGCGCTGGGTTTATGCCTTCGGTGGTGGTGATGCCGACGGCGATTCCTCCATGAAAGAAATCCTGGGCGGGAAGGGGGCTAATCTGGCGGAAATGTCGGCCTTGGGCCTGCCGGTCCCACCGGGCTTCACCATCACTACCGAGGTCTGTAACTACTATTACGATCACGACAAGTGCTACCCGGTTGAACTTAAGGATCAGGTTGCGGCGGGCTTGGCGCGGGTTGAAAAGCTGACAGGTAAGGCGTTCGGCGACCCGCAAAATCCCCTGCTGGTCTCGGTCCGGTCCGGTGCTCGTGCCTCCATGCCTGGCATGATGGATACGGTCCTTAATCTGGGCCTCAATGATCAGACCGTTGAGGGTCTGGCCAAACTTGCCGGGGACAGGCGGTTCGCCTTCGATAGCTATCGCCGTTTCATTCAGATGTTCTCCAATGTGGTGCTTAATATCGATCATCATGTCTTTGAGGAGATCCTCGACGAACATAAGGACCGGTTGGATATTTATGTAGATACCGCCCTCTCTGCTGAGGACTGGGAGAATGTGGTTCGCGATTATAAGGCCGTGGTCGAGAAGGCGCGGGGAGAGCCCTTTCCCCAGGACCCTCAGGCTCAGCTCTGGGCGGCGGTGGGGGCTGTCTTTTCCAGCTGGATGAATGATCGCGCCAAGTTCTATCGGCGTATGCACGACATTCCGGAAAGCTGGGGCACGGCGGTCAATATACAGTCCATGGTGTTCGGCAATATGGGCGATACCTCGGCCACCGGGGTAGCCTTCACCCGCAATCCGTCCACGGGGGAGGGTACGCTCTACGGCGAGTTCCTGATCAATGCCCAGGGCGAAGACGTAGTTGCGGGCATCCGCACACCTCAAGCCCTGACCCGGGCGGCCCGTGAGGAAATGGGTGAGAAAGCCCTTTCCATGGAAGAGGCCATGCCGGAGGTCTTCGGGCAGTTCAAGGCGGTGGTCGAACGCCTGGAACATCATTATCGTGATATGCAGGACATTGAGTTTACGGTCGAAATGGGCCGTCTCTATATGCTGCAAACCCGCAATGGTAAGCGCACCGCGAAGGCGGCTCTCAAGATTGCCGTGGACCTCGCCAATGAAGGTCTGATCACCAAAGAAGAGGCGGTCATGCGGATCGAGCCCTCCAGTCTTGACCAGCTTCTGCATCCGACCATCGATCCGAATTCGCCCCGTGATCTGATAACCTCGGGCTTGCCGGCTTCGCCTGGCGCGGCAACCGGGCGGATTGTGTTTGATGCGGACGAAGCTGAACGTCTTGGTATGGCCGGGGAAGCCGTGATCCTGGTGCGCGAGGAGACCAGTCCAGAGGACATTCACGGTATGCACGCCGCGCGAGGTATTGTGACCGCTCGGGGGGGTATGACCAGCCATGCCGCAGTTGTGGCTCGCGGCATGGGGCGACCTTGCGTTTCAGGGGCAGGGGAAATCCAGATTGATGAGGTGGCAGGGGTCTTCCGGGCGCGAAACCGTAG
Organism: Phenylobacterium zucineum; assembly: GCA_002221445.1. GTDB lineage: Bacteria > Pseudomonadota > Alphaproteobacteria > Caulobacterales > Caulobacteraceae > Phenylobacterium > Phenylobacterium zucineum_B. Next base: position 7,754 of record NMUI01000005.1, read on the forward strand.
TTTCAAGGCTGGCGATATCATCACGATTGATGGATCAAAGGGTGACGTCCTGGCGGGGCTCGTTCAGATGATCGAGCCGGAGCTGACCGGCGATTTTGCGACCCTCATGAGCTGGGCTGATTTGTCCCGTCGGCTGAGGGTCCGGGCCAATGCTGAAACACCCCTTGATGCCCGCACCGCCCGACAGTTCGGGGCTGAGGGTATCGGTCTTTGCCGGACGGAGCATATGTTCTTCGATGAGACCCGAATTGCGGCGGTCCGCGAGATGATCCTGGCCGACGATGAGGCTGGACGCCGCAAGGCCCTGGCCAAGATTTTGCCCATGCAGCGGGCCGACTTTGTTGAGCTCTTCACCATCATGGAGGGCTTGCCGGTCACCATTCGTCTGCTTGACCCGCCCCTGCATGAATTTCTGCCGCACACGGCAGAAGACCTTGAAGCAGTAGCCAAGGCCACAGGTCTGGACGCCGACAAACTGATGCGACGGGCTAAGGAACTGCACGAGACCAATCCTATGCTGGGGCATAGGGGATGTCGCCTGGGTGTGTCCTATCCTGAGATCTATGAGATGCAGGTCCGGGCGATCTTTGAAGCGGCCTGCGAAATCGCTGAGGCTGGCCGAATGCCGCCGGTCCCCGAGGTCATGCACCCCCTGGTGGCCAAAGGGGAGGAGATGAACTATCTTCGTAAGCTCACCGACAGCATTGCTGAGGCGGTTATGGCCGAGCGTGATCGGCGCATAACCTATCAGGTCGGAACCATGGTTGAATTACCCCGAGCCGCGCTTCGCGCCGGGGATCTGGCCGCGACCGCAGAGTTTTTCTCTTTCGGAACCAATGACTTAACCCAGACCACCTTTGGTATTAGTCGCGATGACAGCGGGCGTTTTCTCAACGCCTATATCGAGAAAGGCATTTTCGAGAAGGACCCCTTTGTCAGCCTGGATCAGGAAGGTGTCGGCGATCTCATCCGCATTGCGGTTGAGCGCGGTCGAAGGGTTCACCCGGACATCAAGATGGGAATCTGCGGTGAGCATGGTGGCGACCCGGCTTCCATCGCTTTTTGCGAGGATGTCGGTTTGGATTATGTCAGCTGCTCGCCCTATCGCCTGCCCATTGCGCGCCTAGCTGCGGCTCAGGCGGCGATTGGGGAGCGTGAAAAGGATCGTTAGATAAGCGGGAACCTGTCTGTAGCCTATTTGGGGGGCAGATGACGGCATCATCGACCCTTTCTATCGCTTTCTGACGAAGACGGTTCCAGCTGAATAACCAGCGCCGAACGAACAGATCAGACCCAGGTCTCCGGCTTCAAAGTCGTCGTTCGCCGAATGGAAGGCGATGATGGACCCCGCTGACGAGGTGTTGGCGTATGAGTCCAAAATGATCACATTTTCCTCACGCGTCGGATCCCGGCCAAGCACCTTGCGACCGATCAGCTCGTTCATGTTGATATTGGCCTGATGCAACCACAGCCGCTTTAAGGAGGTTGGATCAATGTTCAGGTCTAAGGCATGAGCCAGGATCATGTCTGACACCATCGGGACCACTTCGCGGAAGACCTTGCGGCCCTCCTGAACGAAGAGTTTGTCTTTTGCGCCGATGCCTTCCGGGGCCGTACGATTGAGGAAGCCGAAATTATTGCGGATATTATTTGAGAACTGGGTCTTGAGCCGGGTGCCCAGAATATCCCATCCCCCCGCCACCAAATCGGCACGCTCGATGATGATCGCCGTGGCAACGTCCCCGAAAATGAAGTGGCTATCGCGGTCACAGAAATTGAGGTGCCCAGAGGTGATTTCCGGATTCACCACCAGAACGGCGCGGGCGGATCCTGAGGCAATATAGTCTACGGCGGTCTTAATTCCGAAGGTGGCTGAGGAACAGGCTACGTTCATGTCGAAGCCAAAGCCGTCTATGCCCAAAGCCTGTTGGATTTCAATGGCCATGGCTGGATAGGCTCGCTGCATGTTGGAGGCAGCGCAGATCACAGCGTCAATCTCTCCGACATCCTTTCCCCACCGGGCAATGGCATCCCGGGCGGCAGAGACCCCGATTTCGGCCATGATCGAGGGTTCTTCATTACTGCGCTCGGGCAGGATCGGACGCATAATCTTTGGGTCGAGTATGCCCGCCTTGTTCATCACATGACGGGATTTGATACCCGACGCCTTTTCGATAAAAGCCTCCGACGACGGGGTCAGAGCCTCCACTTCGCCTGCGGCGATGGCTCCTGAGTGTTCCTCGTTATAGGCTGCCACATAGGCGTTGAACGCGACCACCAGCTCGGCATTGGAGACGGTCAGAGGTGGCGTATAGAGCCCTGTCGCGGCGATAACGGCTGAGTGCATAGGGAGGGCTCCAGGCGTGAAAATCCGTTTGGATCAGTCATGGCATGAGATAACACCGTTTGGATCAAGGCCAGAAGTCGCCCGGCGATGAAAATTCGGCCAGGGGGCGGTATTTCAGACAGACCTCGCAACATAGGCGTCGATCCGCGCCAAATGCCCTTCGATGTCTGCGGGTGAGAGGAAGGACCCTGTGAAACTGTTCTTTGCCAGCTGGATCAGGTCTGTGCGGTCGAGATCAAGGGCAGCTGCGGTTTGGTGCCAATTCTCGCCCAAATAGCCCCCGAAATAGGCCGGGTCATCGGAGTTGATGGTCGCTTTCAGACCGAGGTCCAACATCTGCTTGATAGGGTGGGTCTTCAGGTCATCCACCACACAGAGCTTGAGGTTTGAGAGCGGGCAGACTGTCAGGGTCATGCTTTCAGCCGCGAGGCGCGACACCAGCCTGTGGTCCTCCAAGGCGCGATTGCCGTGGTCGATCCGGTCAACCTTCAGCAGATCCAAGGCTTGTCGGATATAGTCGGGTGGACCCTCCTCTCCGGCATGGGCCACAAGTTTCAAACCCCGCTCCCGGGCGGCGGTGAAAACCTGCACAAAGCCGGAGGGGGGAAAACCCATCTCTGAGGAGTCCAGGCCGACCCCGGTCAACCGATCGAGATAGGGCTCAGCGGCCTTTAAGGTCGCGAGCGCCGCATCTTCCGGCAAGTGCCGCAGGAAGCACAAGATCAGTTTGGAGGTTACACCCAGCGTCCGTTCTGCCCAGGCCATGCCAGCCAACAGGCCGTCAATGACAACCGAGAAGGGAATGCCACGATCTGTATGGGTTTGCGGATCGAAGAAGATTTCTGCGTGAACCCCGCCATCAGCTGCCAGTCGCCGGAAATAGGCCATGGCCAAATCTCGAAAATCCTCCTCCGTCAGAAGGACTTGAGCGCCCTGATAGTAGATGTCCAGAAAGTCCTGAAGATTTGAAAAGGCATAGGCGGCTCTGACCGCTTCGACACTGGCGAAGGGGAGGGTGATTTTGTTGCGGCCAGCCAGATCAAACATCAGTTCGGGCTCAAGACTGCCTTCAATGTGCAGATGAAGTTCGGCCTTGGGCAGGCCGTTGATGAAGGCGTTCATGCCAAGACCTCTAAGGTGATGGTGGAAAAAAGCCCCGGAGACATCTCCAGGGCTTTCATTCAAAAAATTAGAGCGTTTTCTGATCGATAATCAGTTCCCACTTATCGGAACACGCCCTAGTCCGCCAGTTCAGGGGCCGATTTCCTGGATTTTTTGATCGGGCGTTCAACGACCGGTGCGCCTGGTTCCCGACCTTCTTCCTCAATCTCAAAGGCCAGCTTGCTGTCCTTGAGTACCACCTTGACATGGCCGCCTTTGACCAGCTTTCCGAACAGAATTTCGTCGGCCAGTGGCTTTTTGATGTTCTCCTGGATGACCCTGGCGAGGGGGCGGGCCCCATAGAGCTCATCAAATCCGTTCTTGGCCAGCCAGTCAGCGGCATCATCGGTGATTTCGATTGTCACATGCCGGTCGGCCAGCTGGGCTTCCAGCTGCATGACAAACTTCACCACCACCTTGCGGATAATGTCCGGGGTCAGGGCGCGGAATGGCACCACGGCATCCAGGCGGTTACGGAATTCCGGGGTAAAGAGACGCTTCAGGGCTTCGTCAACCTCATCGTCCTGCTTACCCCGGCCAAAGCCGATGGCGTTGCGCTGAGCGTCGGAGGCCCCAGCATTGGTGGTCATGATCAGGACGACATTGCGGAAATCGACCTTCTTGCCATTGGCATCGGTCAGAGCGCCATGGTCCATGACCTGAAGCAGGATATTGAACACATCGGGGTGCGCCTTTTCGATTTCGTCGAGCAGAACGACGCAATGAGGGTGCTGATCGACCGCATCGGTAAGCAGACCGCCCTGGTCAAAACCCACATACCCAGGGGGCGCCCCGATCAGGCGGCTGACCGTATGGCGTTCCATATATTCGCTCATATCGAACCGCATGAGCTCAATGCCCATGGTCGAGGCCAGTTGTCGGGCGGTTTCGGTTTTACCTGTGCCTGTGGGACCGGAGAACAGATAGCAGCCGATGGGCTTGGTGGGATCGCGCAGGCCAGCCCGCGCCATTTTCATAGCTGCCGACAGCTGTTCAATGGCGTTATCCTGACCATAAACAGCACGTTTCAGATCTTCATCCAACTGTTTGAGAGCTTCGGTATCGGACTTGGACACCGATTTCGGCGGAATGCGCGCAATCTTGGCAACCACGGCCTCGACCTCCTTGAGGCCAATACTTTTCTTGCGACGGTTTTCCGGCAGCAGCATTTGTCCAGCCCCGGCTTCATCAATAATATCTATGGCCTTGTCCGGCAGTTTCCGATCAGTGATATAGCGGGCCGAAAGTTCCACCGCCGCCCTGATGGCGTCATTCGTATATTTCAGCTTGTGGAAGTCTTCATAATAGGACTTGAGGCCCTTCAGAATTTTGATCGTGTCCTCAATCGTCGGCTCATTGACGTCGATTTTTTGGAACCGGCGCACCAGGGCCCGATCTTTTTCAAAGTGCTGGCGGAATTCTTTATAGGTAGTCGATCCCATGCAGCGCAGAGCGCCGGAGGCTAGGGCTGGCTTCAGCAGGTTTGAGGCATCCATGGCCCCACCCGATGTCGCCCCGCCCCGATCACCGTGTGGATCTCGTCAATAAATAGAATGGCGTCCGGGTGATTTTCCAGCTCCTTGATCACCTGCTTGATGCGCTCCTCGAAGTCACCGCGATAGCGGGTGCCAGCCAGGAGCGAGCCCATGTCCAGGGAAAAGATGGTTGCCCCGGCCAGGACCTCAGGAACCTGTTTATTGATGATTTTCCGCGCCAGCCCTTCGGCTATAGCTGTCTTGCCGACGCCCGGGTCGCCCACCAGCAGCGGGTTATTTTTGGTTCGACGGCATAGAATCTGAATGCACCGCTCGACTTCGGGCATACGACCGATCAGGGGATCGACCTTGCCCTGTTTGGCCTTCTCATTGAGGTTGACGCAATAGGCGTCCAGGGCCTCGCCCCCGGTCTTGGTGTTGGGTTTCTCTTCGTCTTCGGCTCCCTTCACAGGCTTAGACTCGCTGGCCCCGGCCTTCTTGGCTATGCCGTGGGCGATATAATTCACCGCATCATAGCGGGTCATGTCCTGCTCTTGCAGGAAGTAGGCGGCGTGACTTTCGCGTTCCGAAAAAATCGCCACCAGGACATTCGCCCCGGTCACTTCTTCACGCCCGGAGGACTGCACATGAATGACGGCGCGTTGAATCACCCGCTGGAAGCTGGGGGTGGGCTTGGCGTCCTCGCCGTCATCTACCACCAGGGACCGTAATTCATTATCCACATAGTTGGTGAGGGTGGTCTTGAGCGCGCCAAGATCCACGTCGCAGGCTTTCATCACCCCGACGGAGTCTTCATCTTCGATCAAAGAGAGCAGCAAATGCTCCAGGGTGGCGTATTCGTGCTTGCGCTGGGTTGCGAAAGCGACGGCGCGATGGAGCGAGTCTTCGAGTTGGCGCGAGAATGACGGCAAGGTCGCCTAATCCTTTTCCATGGTGCATTGAAGCGGATGTTGGTGCCGCCTGGCAGTCTCAATAACCTGAGCCACCTTAGTTTCCGCCACTTCATAAGTATAAACGCCACACACCCCAACACCGTACTGATGGACATGCAGCATGATTTCAGTCGCCTCTTCACGAGACTTGTGAAAATACTGTTCCAAGACATACACGACGAATTCCATCGGCGTGTAATCGTCGTTCAAAATCAAAACCCTGTAGAGCGAAGGCTTTTGGGTCTTCGTCTTTGTTTTAGTGATCACCGTCGTACGGTCGCCCGTCGCCTGATCACCTTGCTTACGCTCGGCCATCTAACAGGTCTCCAAACGGCGACTTCGCCGCTCCTGCTTTCCGATTAGATATGGAATCTGGCGCGGTTTGAAAGGGTTGAATTCATTTCCAGCTGACAGTTCATGTGGACGGCCTCAATTTTCGGCGCTCCGCGAGCGTCCGATGGGAGTCTGCAAGGTTTATTTCAATCCAAAGGCCGCGCTTTACGCCCCAGGGCCCGACCCGAGGTCAGGGCCGTCGCTCCGAATCGCGCGCGCAGGGCATCAACGGTTCGCTCACCGGCGAGGCTGCGCCGTTCATCCCCGTTGAAAAAGTCGTCCTCAACCGTCTGGGCGTCTACCAACTCAGAAATACCGATCCCAATCAACCTAAAGGCGCGCCCAGGGTGCCCGGCGGTCAGCTCAGTGGCGAGCAGATCCCGCCCCATGGCCAGGATGGTTTTTCCCGTTTGGGTGGGAACTGGCAGGGCTCGCTGTCGGGTAAGGATCTTAAAATCATCGCCGCGCAATTTAAGTGTCACGACCCGCCCGGCGAGGTTTGCACCCCGCGCCAGACGTCCGACCTTTTCCGCAAGGCCTGATAATTGATCTTCGAGGTCGGTATAGGATTTAAGATCGATATTGAAAGTCGTCTCCGCGCTGATGGATTTGCGAACCTGGTGAGGATCGACCGGACGATGGTCTTGACCTTGGGCTAAGCGATAAAGACGAAGACCATTCTGTCCAAAGCGTTTGGCCAGGGTCTTCTCCTCAGCCTTGGCGATGTCTCCCACCGTGGAAAAGCCGCCCGATTCGAGGTTGCGAACCATAGCAGGGCCAACCCCTGGCAAAATTCCCACTGGCTTACTGGCCAGGAAGGTCCTTGCCTCACCATGGCCGATCACCGAAAAACCGCGTGGCTTGTCGAGGTCTGAGGCGATCTTGGCGAGAAACTTATTGGCGGCCAGCCCGATGGAAACTGTGATGCCGATCTCTGCCTCAATCTGAGCCTGGAGTTTCATCAGCGTCAGGGCCGGTGATGCCCCGTGGAGCCGTGCTGTACCAGATAAGTCCAACCAGGCCTCGTCTAGGGATAGGGGTTGCACCAAAGGGGTCAGATTTCGCATCATCCCCATGATGCGCTTGCTTTCCGTGCGGTATTTTAGAAAATCCGGTTTGATGACAACGGCTTGCGGGCAGGCTTTAAGGGCTTTGAACATCGGCATAGCCGACCGGACACCTGATATTCGGGCGATGTAACAGCAGGTGGTGACCACACCCCGCACACCGCCCCCGACTATAACCGGTCGGTCACGCAGGTCTGGGCGATCCCGTTTCTCCACTGAAGCATAGAACGCATCGCAATCCATGTGTGCTATGGACAGGTCCAGCAGTTCTGGATGGCAAACAATCCGAGGCGATCCGCACCCAAAGCAGCGGCGCTGCATCTCGCCGAGTTGGAAACAATCGCGGCAGATCCCAATCATTGGCTTCCCACGGTTGGCGTCTGGATCCAATCGACACTAAGATTTATAGCGATCTTGTTTTGTTCCGAAACGGCGTGGGCTTCAACTAGGAAATCGCCGCCTTGATCGCTGGATGCAGAGCATCCCAGTGGTCAATGCGTCGGTGAATGTCGGGTTTCGCGGGGGCCATAGGACGCAGGCGTGGGTCTGCCACAGTTTGAAACCGCGCAATGTCGGGGGCATGTTCTGCCACGGAGTCCAGATTTGAAAGCATGTCATCGACAAAGGCGACGGGGCCGGTAACCTGTCGGGCCAGGGCGGCCGCCAGCGGCCCCTTGGGACCGGTATTCAGGATGAGGGGGTAATCCAGGCGGTGACGACCAAGCCATCGGGCCCGGGACAGCCTGCCGTGGCTTGGTGCATTGGTTAGAATGACAATGTTTGCACTTTTGGAAAGTCTATGAAGCGCGTCGCGCGCGCCGTCTGCAACGGCCATCTCTCCCGAGGCATGTCGGAAAAAATCGTCGAAATGCGCCTTTCCAAGACTAACATCGAGGTGTTCGGCCTCACCCGGTCGATAAATGTTTTGGAAAAGAGCGAACCGTTCAAGCCGAAATTCTAACCCTTGCAGTGACAAATAGTCGGCAAAGCCCTGCATAAATAGGCCCAAAACCTCGTCCACATCCACGAGGACAAGGGGGCGTGAAGTCACGATCCCCATAGCCGCCAGATCGGGACTTTTTATCGCTATATCTGACATTTCAGTCACGAGGTCCTCTGCGCGGCTAACGTGAGTTTAAGGATATTCGTGTGATCAATGTTCAAATAGTTGGGTTCAGGCGAGAATCGTCTGGATTCGCGTGCATCTTCGGGTCGTAAATGGTCAAAAAATCCTCATCGTCGAGGATAACGAGCTCAACATGAAACTCTTTCATGATTTGCTTGATGCTCAGGGGTACCAGATCCTGCAGACCCGCGAGGGTTTGCAGGCGCTGTCTATTGCCCGGGAACATCGTCCCGACTTGATCTTGATGGACATCCAACTGCCTGAAATTTCGGGGCTCGAAGTCACAAAATGGCTCAAGGAGGACGACGATCTGGCCCCCATCCCCGTGGTAGCGGTAACCGCCTTTGCCATGAAGGGGGACGAGGAACGGATCCGAGAGGGGGGCTGTGAGGCTTATATTTCAAAACCGATTTCCGTTTCGCATTTTCTTGAAACCATCCGCAGACTGCTGGAATAGCCGCCATGACCGCGCGAATCCTTGTTGTCGATGACATCGAAGCCAATGTCAGATTGCTCGAAGCGAAGCTCTCGGCTGAGTATTATGAGGTCCTGACGGCTTATGACGGTCCGTCAGCCTTGGCGAAGGCTGCCAAGGAAAAGCCGGACATCCTGCTGCTTGATGTCATGATGCCCGGTATGGATGGATTTCAGGTGTGTTCTCACCTGAAGAACGATCCGGAGACCCGGCACATCCCCGTGGTTCTGGTGACTGCCCTTGATGGGCGCTCTGACCGCATACTGGGTCTCGAAGCCGGAGCGGATGAATTCCTCACCAAGCCGATTGACGACGTCATGCTTTTTGCCCGGGTGAGAAGTCTGACGCGCCTGAAAATGGTCATCGACGAACTGCGGGAGCGCGAGGCTTCTGGGCGTCGTATGGGAGTCATTGCCGGTGCTTCGGCGCGACTGGGCGGGACGGGCGGGCGTATTCTCATTGTAGATGACAATGAGCGTCAGGCCGAACGTGTGGCCTCGGAATTGTCAATTGAACATCGTCCTGTGGTTGAAAGTGACCCCGAAAAGGCCTTGATTTCGTCCAAGGGGCCCGTCGACCTGATCATCGTGAACGCCACGGCCCGAACTTTTGACGGTCTGAGATTCGCGGCTCAAATTCGATCTGATGAGGCCACAAGGCATGTGCCGATCCTGGCGATTGTCGATTTTGATGAGCGAAGCCGATTGGTCAAAGCCCTGGACCTTGGAGTCAGCGACATTTTGCCAAGGCCCATAGATCCCCAGGAACTGGCGGCCCGGGCGCGGACCCAGATCAAGCGTAAGCGCTATACCGACTATTTGCGCGATAACCTCGATCACTCCCTAGAACTTGCTGTCACCGATCAGCTGACTGGTCTGCACAATCGGCGCTATATGACCGGCCAACTGGATGCGCTGGTGAAGCGCGCGGTGCTGGGCGGGGACCCGGTCTCGACCTGATGATCGACATCGATTTCTTCAAACGCATCAATGACAGTTATGGCCATGACGTGGGTGATGAAGTCCTGAGTGAATTCGCCGTTCGCCTAGCGTCGAATGTGCGGGCAATTGATATTCCTTGCCGGTTTGGCGGCGAAGAATTTATCGTGGTTATGCCGGATACGAGACTGGAAGACGCCGAACGGATTGCGGAACGTATCCGTCGCCATGTCGCCGGCTCACCATTTCGGGTCATGGGGGGATCAGAATTGCTGAACGTCACCATTTCGATCGGCGTCGCGGCGACCTTGGGCGAGGGTGATAAACCCGAACTGTTGTTGAAGCGGGCTGATGAGGGGGTTTATGAGGCCAAGGCTCAAGGGCGGAACAAGGTCATCGCCAAGGCGGCTTGAAGGTCTTTCAGCCCCAAGCCGTTCCCATGCCATACATAGAAAAAGCGCCCGGCCTCGCGGTCCGGACGCTTTTATTCGTTCAGCAGACCCCGTGCGAGCCTACTTGATCTTGCCTTCCTTGAATTCCACATGCTTGCGGACCACCGGGTCATACTTCCGCATGACCAGCTTCTCGGTTTTGGTGCGAGCATTCTTCTTGGTCACGTAAAAAAAGCCGGTATCAGCCGACGAATTCAGGCGAATCTTGATTGAGGCGGGCTTCGCCATGATCGATCCTTGGGCGGGGCCGGACGCGGGATCGCGACGGCTGGTGTTCTAAAGAGCGGCGGAAAATACGAATCCCGACACTAAAGTCAATGGCGGGTTACAGAACTCTTGGTTTTGTTGCCCCCATTCGAAAGCGCATATACGGAATGGGTCGGTTCGGATCGTCCAGGCGCGCCTCGGCCTCTTTGATCACAGAACGAGTCACCATGGGCAGGTTAAGCGCTAGGGCTTCTTCAAATTCGAACCAGGCGATCTCTTCCAGTTCTCCACAGTCAGGTTGACGCTCCAGGCTGATCAGGCGTTCGGCGTCGGCCATCAGGAACCAGGTATCGAACCGCTTGGCCAGGACCGGTGGTGTGACGGCGCGATAGATGATGGACAGAGCGTCCAGGTCCGGCAGGGCCCCTAAGGCCAGAAATTCACGCCAGGGACCGACGGCCGGGCGCGGGTCAGCCCGTTTGGCTAATAGCAATCCGGCTTCCTCAAAGGTCTCGCGAATGGCGGCCAGGGCCAGGGCGCGGCCCCGATTGCCCGGCAGATGGGCATGAAACTTACCGGCGACCTCCGGCTTCAGCTCGGTGGCGAAGGGCGCGCGGAAATCGGCTCGGTCAATCCGCCCGCCAGGGAAGACCCATAGATTGGGCATGAAGTCATGACCTCCGTTCCGCTTGCCCATCAATACCCGAGGCCTCGGGCCGTCTCGCCGGATAATGAACAGGGTGGCGGCGTCTCTTGGTTTGACGGCGGGCGCGCCTTCGGGGCGCATACGCGATCCGTCAGCGCGACGGATGGGGGGGCTTCTTCGGTCATTGGAAAACACTAAGACCGGTTTTCGGTCTAGGGAACTATGCCCTTACGTCAATTCGCCATCTAACCGCGATAGGCCACCAGGATAGCGCCACCAGCGATCAGGGCGACGCCCAGCCAGTTAGGCAGGCTCAGCTTTTCCCCGAGAAGGGTCACGCCAAACACGGCGACCAGCACAACCGAAAGCTTGTCCACCGGCGCGACCCTGGCGGTGTCGCCCAGCTTTAGGGCCCGGAAATAGCAGAGCCATGAACCGCCTGTGGCCAGACCGGACAGAACCAGGAAAGTCCAGGTCTTGCGGCTGACCGACCCCAGGGGCTGCCATTGGCCGGAGGCGATAACAATACCTGTCGTGATAGCCAGGATCACCGTGGTGCGGATCATGGTGGCATAGTCGGAATTGATGGTCTCAATGCCAATCTTGGCGAAGATAGCCGTGAGGGCGGCGAAACCCGCAGAGCCCAGCGCCCAGGGCAGCCAGTTGGCGATCATCGTCTCTTTCCCTTCCGGACCCCTTTGGGGGTTCCGCCGCGCTTGCGGGCGTCGAGGCTGCCAGGTTTGCGGTTGCGTTGAGCCAGGCGAGGGCGGGTGGCATTTGGGTCGGCGGTTGCGGGTGAGGATAGCATTTCAAACATCAGGCCGCCTGTGACGGGTGTGGCCTCCACCAGCCGGACGACAACCGGCGTCCCCAACATCCAGCGGGCCCCGCTGCGCTCACCCACCAGGGCGTGCAGGCGGTCGTCATGGATGAAAAACTCGTCTCCAAGGCGGGAGATCGGGACAAGACCATCCGCCCCGGTCTCTTCCAGCCGGACAAACAAGCCAAACCGGGTGACGCCTGTGATCCGCCCCGCAAACTCGGCCCCGACCCGATCGGCCAGGAATGCGGCGACATAACGGTCTGTGGCGTCGCGCTCGGCGGCCATGGCCCGGCGCTCCGCAAATGTAATCTGTTCTGCCGTGTCCTTGATGTGGGAAATGTCCCAGTCAGAGATGCCGTCATCCCCGAATCCCAGAGCCCGGATCAGGCCGCGGTGGACGATCAGGTCCGCATAGCGGCGGATGGGTGAGGTGAAATGGGCATATTTGGCCAGGTTCAGCCCGAAGTGGCCGATGTTCTCGGATGAATAAATGGCCTGCATCTGACTGCGCAGCACCACCTCATTGATGATGGCGGCGTGGGGGCTTTCATGGGTCTCTGCCAGCAGCTTGTTAAACCGATCAGTCCGTGGGGCCTCGCCCTTGGACCAGGCGATGTCCAGGCTTGCCAGAAATTCGGCCAGGGACTGAACTTTCTCTTGGCTGGGGGTGTCGTGGATCCGGTAGATCAGAGGAGTCTTTTTCGCTTCAAGGGTTTCGGCGGCGCAGACATTGGCCTGGACCATCATTTCCTCGATCAGCCTATGTGCTTCCAAAGCGGCGCGGGGCTGAATGGAGGCAACCTCACCCTCGGTATTGATGATAATCCGACGCTCGGCGCTTTCGATCGCCAGGGGCGAGCGTTTGTTCCGTCCGATCTTCATGCACGCATAGGCGGCGTATAAGGGCTCCAGGACGGCTTTCAGCAGCGGTCCTGTTACATCGTCGACTTGACCATCCACGGCGGCCTGAGCCTGTTCGTAAGACAGTTTTGCGGCGGACCGCATGAGACCGCGAACAAACCGGTGATTACGCTTGCGGCCGTCCTTGTCGAAAATCATGCGAACGGCGAGGCAGGCGCGGTTTTCGCCCTCCCGCAAGGAACAGAGGCCAGCCGACAACCGCTCTGGCAGCATGGGCTCCACCCGGTCGGGGAAATAGACGCTGTTCGACTTTTCCCGGGCTTCCCGATCCAGGGCTGTGCCGGACCGGACATAGGCCGCCACGTCGGCGATGGCGACCCAAACAACCCAGCCCCCTGGGTTATTCGGATCAGGGTCGGGTGCCGCATAGACGGCGTCGTCATGGTCGCGAGCGTCAGGTGGGTCGATAGTGATAAGCGGGAGGTCGCGCAGATCTTCCCGGCCCGCGAGGGTCGGTGCTTTTGCCGCTTCGGCTTCAGCCTCGGCTTCGGCGCTAAAGCCCGTCGGAATGCCGTGCGAATGAATGGCGATCAGGGACGCGGCGCGCGGATGATCCTCTCGGCCAACGATTTCAAGGATCTTGCCCCGCTTGGGGCCATAGCGCCGCTCTGAGGCGACAGGTTGCGCCACCACAAGGTCGCCGTCGCGCAGGTCGGCAACACCCGCGCCATCCAACACCAGACTATCCTTAGACTTACGGTCCACCGGCTCCAGTCGAATTTCACGGTTAGCCTTACGGACCACCCCCAGCACCTTGTGAACACTGGTTCCCAACTTCTTGATCAGCCGGGCTTCGATCTCGCCGTTTCCAGGGTTTCGAAGCGCACCAACAGGCGGTCACCGAGGCCGGGGGCTCCAGCGGTGACCTCAGACCGATCTGGCGACAACCGAACCGCACGGGTGTCATCGCCCTTGGTCAGACGGACAAAAAGGTCGCCGTCATTGTCCCGTTCCGTTACATCTACGACGCCGACCGGTGGCAGGTCGCCATAGGCGGCAAAACCCTTTCGACCTCGGCGATCCAGAGCCCCTGATGACTCCAGGTCTTTGATCATGTCCCGCAGGGCCTTGCGATCTGCACCCTTGAGCCCAAAGGCCTTGGCGAGATCAGACTTATCGGCTTCCCCCGCTTGGCGGATAAATTTGATCAGAGTTTCGCGATCAGGCAGCCCTTGCGCGGGCTTGCTGACGAAGCGTGAAGCTTTAGGGGCGCGGAGTTTGGCCATGCCTCCCTATAGCGGGTGAATCAGGCTTTTGCCGCCGTCTTCTTCGCAACCGGCTTTTTGGCCGCCGCTTTTTTGGCGGGAGGCTTCTTGACGGTTGCAGATTTTGGCTTGGCGGCCGCCTTTGCCTTGGCGGGTTTTTTGCCGCCGCCCTTGGCGACCCGGTCGGCGATCAGTTGGATGGCTTCTTCCAGGGTAATCTCCTGGGGATCGGAACCCTTGGGGATATTGGCATTGGTCGAGCCATGCTTGATGTAGGGACCAAAGCGGCCGGACAGGATCTTGATTGACGCACCATCCACCGGGTGGGTGCCGAGGTCCTTCAAGGCCGCGCTTTCCCCTCGACCGCCGCGTCCGCCAGCCTTCTTTTCAGCCAAGACCGCAACAGCGCGGTTTAGGCCGACCTCGAACACTTCGTCTACGCTCGGCAAGTTGGCATAGACCCCATTGTGCAAGACGAAGGGGCCGAACCGGCCAATTCCGGCCGTAATCATCAAGCTGTCTTCCGGGTGCAGGCCCACGGCCCGGGGCAGGTGCAGCAGGCGCAGGCCCTTTTCCAGATCCATGTCCGGGGCGGACCAGCCCTTGGGCAGGGAGCTCCGTTTGGGCTTGTCGCCTTCGCCCAGCTGCACATAGGGACCAAAGCGGCCAGCCTTGAGGAAAACCGTAAGTCCGGAGTCCGGATCGATACCTAATTCACGATCACCGGTGTCCTGTGCCGCATCGTCATCTGACTGAGCGATCTGACGGGTGAAGCGGCATTCCGGATAGTTGGAACATCCGATAAAGGCCCCGAACTTGCCGGTCTTGAGGGACAGCTGCCCTGCGCCACAGGTCGGGCAGCCCCTTGGATCGGAGCCATCGGCCTTCGGCGGGAAGATGTGCGGTCCCAGGGCGATATTGAGGGCATCGAGCACATTGGTGACCCGCAACTCGGCAATCTCGCCCACAGCCCCGTGGAAGTCATCCCAGAATTCCCGGAGCAACACTTTCCAATTCAGCTCCCCCGCGGAGACGAGGTCGAGTTTTTCCTCCAGGGCCGCCGTGAAATCGTACTGGACGTATTTTCTGAAAAACTGTTCGAGGAAGGCCGTCACCAGCCGCCCCTTGTCCTCGGGAATAAAGCGGTTCTTGTCCATGCGGACATAGGCCCGGTCGCGCAGGACGGTTAGAATTGAGGCGTAGGTCGAGGGGCGACCTATCCCTAATTCCTCCATCTTCTTGACGAGGCTGGCTTCGGAATAGCGCGGAGGCGGTTCGGTGAAGTGCTGGTCGGCACGGGAGTCGATCACCCGGGCGTCGGCACCGTCCTTGACCTGAGGCAGGCGACCACTTTCCTCGTCATCGGCATCGTCACGGCCTTCTTCATAGACGGCGAGATAGCCGTCGAACAGAACCACCTGACCTGAAGCGCGCAGACCGCTCTGCCCATCGCCGCTTTCGAGTTCGATCGTGGTCCGTTCGATCCGGGCAGCCTCCATCTGCGAGGCGATCATTCGCTTCCAGATCAGCTCATAGAGGCGACCAAGGTCGCTCTCCAGACGCAGAGAGCCTGGATTGCGGGCGAGCGAGGTCGGTCGGATGGCTTCATGGGCTTCCTGGGCGTTCTTGGCTTTGGTCTTGTAGATCCGGGGGCATCCGGGACGTAGTTTTGACCATAGAGGCCACCGATGACCTGGCGGGCCTCCTGTAGGGCTTCTGGCGCAGACTGAACACCATCTGTCCGCATATAGGTGATCAGGCCAACGGTCTCGCCGCCGATGTCGATACCTTCATAGAGTTTCTGCGCTGCCTGCATGGTGCGTTGGGCGGAAAACCCAAGCTTGCGGGCCGCTTCTTGTTGCAGGGTTGAGGTGGTGAAGGGCGGGGCAGGGGATCGCCGGGCCGGCTTTTTTTCAACCGAGGCGATTTTGAAGGTCGCCGCCTTGACCGCCGCCCTCGCTGACTGGGCCGCCGCTTCTGAGTTCAGATCGAACTTGGTGAGGCGCTTACCCTGATGCTTGACCATACGGGCCAGGAAAGGATCGCTCCCGGCGGAAACATCGGCCTCCACCGTCCAGTATTCCTGCGTGTCAAAACCCTCGATCTCGATTTCGCGGGCAACGATTAGACGCAGGGCGACGGACTGAACCCGTCCGGCCGAACGTGATCCCGGCAGCTTGCGCCAGAGGACCGGGGATAGGGTGAAACCCACCAGATAATCCAGGGCCCGGCGGGCCATATAGGCATCCACCAGCTCCATATCAATGTCTCGGGGGGACTTCATGGCCTCGGTCACGGCAGTCTTGGTGATGGCATTGAACACCACCCGCTCGACCTTGGCCCCCTTGATGGCCTTCTTTTTGGAGAGCACCTCCAGAACGTGCCAGGAAATGGCCTCGCCCTCGCGGTCGGGGTCGGTGGCCAGGATGATGCGTTCGGCCGATTTAGCGACCTCGGCAATGTCGTTCAGACGCTTGGCGGCTTTGGGATCCACATCCCATGACATGGAAAAATCATCGTCCGGTCGGACCGAGCCGTCCTTGGCCGGAAGGTCTCGGACATGGCCGTAACTGGCCAGAACCGTATAGTTCGAGCCCAGATATTTATTGATGGTCTTTGCCTTTGCGGGGCTTTCGACAACGACGAGGTTCATGCGCGACGGGTGATCCCAAGGGCCAAAAGCCCGGACTGAAACGGGAGCGGAAGGTGGGGCTGACCCCCATAGCTGTCAACTGGTCAAGAAATTAGGTCGCAGCAACTGTGCCTCCAGGGTTGAATTCTGCACGCCCGGCCAGTTCCAGTTCAGCCAGGGCGGCAAGGACTGGCGCGGCTGGACCGCCGACTGCCCGGATGATGTCGTCCCGAGACACCGGGGTTGGTGATAGCAGTCCGGCCACGTGTTCGCGGAAGGCATCCGTCGGCGGGTCAAACCCAGTGTCAGGCTCGGCAAGCCAAGGGGTCGCAGTGGCCTGAAATCCGCCAAACCCCTCCAGGGCCCGCAGGACGTCATCTACATTCTCACAGATAGCCGCACCCTGGCGGATGAGGTCGTTACAGCCCTTGGCGCGGGGATCCAGCGGCGAGCCCGGTACGGCGAGCACATCACGGCCCTGTTCTGCGCCGATCCGGGCGGTAATCAGTGAGCCGGAACGAAGTTCAGCCTCAACAACCACAATGGCGCGGCTGAGACTGATATGATGCGATTTCGTCTGGGAAAGTCCCGAGCCTGGGCGATTTGGCCCGGGCGGCTTTCTGAGACGATGCAGCCCTTTTGACCAATTTGTTCGTAGAGTTTGTCATGTTCTCGCGGATAGATGTCATCAATCCCCCCGCCCAGAACCGCGACGGTGCCCGTCGAAAGCGCACCCTCATGGGCGGCTCCGTCTATGCCGCGCGCCAGACCTGAGACCACCACATAGCCCGCAGCACCAATTTCTGCGGCCAGGGTGCGGGCGAATCTTTGACCGGCAGCAGAGGCGATCCTGGCACCGACAATGGCCACGCCGGGTCGATGAAGGTGGGCCACATTCCCTAGGGTCCAGATCAGAGGCGGCGGGGTGTCCAGAGCCGCCAGGATCGGCGGATAGTCGGCTTCACACGATAAGAGCAACCGAGCTCCTAGGCTTCCCCACGATCCAGTTCGGCCTCAACCTCCTCCCGGCTGGGAATAGCCGGGGCACCTTTTTCCCGGGTACGGAACAGGCCGCTTAGATTGGCGAGCGCATTTTCCGGCCCGCCAAACCGTTTCAAAAGGTCTGCAAAGGTGACGGGGCCGACCATTTCGGTACGGGCGAGCCGCACCCAGTCCCGCCGCTCAGAGGGCGAAGGGACCGTCGTCATGGGGTGACATTTTCAGTGGACTTACTGGCTCCGATTCTAGGTTCCTGTCCGCGCAGCAGGCGACGGATGTTCTCCTGATGCCGAACAAAGATCAGAATGGCCATGAAAAGGGCGAGGCGAGTGACGGGCAAGGGTTCATCGAAGACAAGAAGGGCCAGAAGTGGGGCCAGGGCCGCAGAAATGAGGGCCGCTAGGGACGAACGGCGAAAGATATAGGCGACGGCCAGCCATGTTGCCCCAGCCGCTAATCCGAGAGGCCAGGCCACGGCTATCAGGGTGCCGTAAAAGGTCGCAACTCCTTTACCGCCCTTGAAACCTAACCATACGGGAAACAGGTGTCCTAGGAAGGCTGATCCCCCGGCCAGGGCACAAAGCAGGGTCCGAGTTTCGGGGGTCTGACCGCCGGTGAGGCTCCAGGCCAACAGAACGGCCAGCGCCCCCTTTCCGCCATCGCCGATCAGGGTCAAAGCCGCGAGGTCGCGACGCCCAGATCGCAGAACATTGGTGGCACCGATGTTTCCTGAACCTATGGCCCGAGGGTCACCGGCGCGCGACGCCTTCATCACCAGGACCCCAAAGGGAATGCTTCCCAAGAGATAGCCGCCGATCACCGCCGCAGCGACGAACCTCTCATCAACGCCCAGGGCCAGCATGTGTGTTTTCTCCGACTGAGGACTTTCAAGGGACTTATGGGGATTTGCACCGGAGCCTAACCGGCGGGGCGGACGACGTCACCTCTGCAGACCAGCATGGCCCAATCTGTAAGTGTTCGTCAAATGTTCTGTATGATCAGTTTTGATTCAATACCGTCGAAAGGGGGTTCAGTCTGCGGCGCGATAGACAATCTGCCCTTCCACCAGGGTCATTTTGACAGCACCCTGCAGGCGGCGGCCGTCGAAAGGTGAGTTTCGGGATTTGGATTTCAGTTGGTCCAGATCAACCACGATAGGCGCATCGAGGTCGCAAAGCACAAGATCGGCGGGGTGCCCTTTGGCCAGAGTTCCGGCGTTCAGGCCCAACAATTGTGCTGGTCGGCTGGTGACGGCAGCCATCAGGTCGAGAAGAGGAATACGCCCCTCATGATAAAAGGCCAGCAGGGCCGGAAGCAGGGTCTGCAAGCCCACCGCCCCCGGTGCAGCTTCGTCATAAGGCAGGCGCTTGTCCTCGGCGGGGGCTGGGGCGTGGGCGGAGACGACAATGTCGATCAGACCGCTGGCCAGGGCTTCGATGGTCGCCTGCCGGTCATTCTCGCCGCGCACCGGCGGGTCGAATTTGAGGAAGGTCCGATAATCGCCGATGTCGATTTCATTGAACGATAAGTGATTTATTGAGGTCGTCGCTGCAACGGAAAGGCCCTTGGCCTTGCCCCGGGCCAGGCTTTCCAGGGCGCAGGCGGTCGTCACCTGATCCACCAGTAAGCGGCCAGCAGTCAGTTCGACCAGGGCCAGGTCGCGGTCCAGCATGATCTTCTCGGCGATGGGTGGCACACCGGCGAGGCCCATGCGGCCTGCAAATTCCCCTTCCGTGGCGGTTGCGCCGGCCGAAAGCCAGGGATCGGCAGGCCGGTGGGCAACGAGCACGCCAAAGCCGGCGGCATAGGCCAGAACCCGACGCATCACCTTGGAGTCGACAATCGGACGATCCGCATCGGTGACATAAACGCAACCGGCATCTCGCATCAGGCCAATTTCGGCCATGCGCCTGCCGTCACAGCCCTTGGTCGCCGCGCCAGCCGGATAGACATGAACAAGCCCAATGTCCCGAGATCGACGCAGGATGAAGTCCACCACCGAGGCCTCATCAATCACAGGATAGGTGTCGGGTTGCAGCACGATGGACGTCACACCGCCCGCCGCCGCCGCCAGGGAGGCCGATTTGAGGGTTTCCTTAGTTTCAAACCCTGGTTCGCCGGTCTTGACCCGTAAATCCACCAGGCCCGGTGCCAGCATGGCCCCTTTGGCGTCAATCACCTCAATGTCCGGCGAAATACCGTCTGGCCGTTCCCATCTGATCACGTCGGCGATCTTGCCATCGCCGATCAGCAGGGCCCCAGGGCCGTCATACCGGCTGTCTGGGTCAACCAGTCGGGCGTTGAGAATGGCAAGGGGGCGGGACATTTAAGGGTGGCCTCTACAGCTCTAACCGCTCAAGCCACTTTTCGGCGACCGGGGCCTGATAGGCCGCCATGGTCTTAATCAGGACCTCGGGGTCATCGCTGAAGGTCAACATATCGCGATGAACCGCCTTTACAAAAGCGGCCTCTACCGTGTGGTCCAGAAAACGGGCTAGGCCATCGTAATAGCCCGAGACATTGAGAAAACCGGCGGGCTTGTTGTGAAATCCAAGCTGCCCCCAGGTCCAGATCTCGAAAATCTCTTCCAGGGTTCCGGCCCCGCCGGGCAGGGCGATGAACCCCTCGGACAATTCCGCCATTCGCGCCTTTCGCGCGTGCATGGAGTCGACGACCTCAAGCCGGGTAAGGGAAGTATGGGCCAGTTCCTCGCTGCCAGGGCAGCCGGCAGGACCCCGACAACTTCACCGCCCGCCGCCAGGGCTGCGTCGGCTACGGCACCCATTAAACCAACCTTAGCCCCGCCATAAACCAGCACCGCATTCCGCTCGGCGATCAGGCGCCCCATCCTCGTGGCTGCGGCGAGGTAGCCTGGGTCCTTGCCGGGGCTTGAGCCGCAAAAGACGCAGATCGACCGCATCAGTTGTTATCCAGTCGGGCAGCCAGGGCGGCCAGAACGGCCATGCGCGCGGCGACCCCCATTTCCACCTGATCCTGAATCAGGGACACGTTGAGATCGTCTGCCACGTCGGAATCAATTTCCACGCCGCGATTCATTGGGCCAGGGTGCATGACCCGTACATGCGGCCCAGCACAGGCCAGCTTCTCGCGATCCAGGCCCCAGAACCGGAAATACTCCCGCTGGGATGGGGCCATTACCCCGTCCATACGTTCCAGTTGCAGGCGCAACATCATCACCACGTCGCACCCGGTAATGCCCTCGCGAAGGTCATGAAATATGCTGACACCCCATCGCCCAGCTTCAGCGGGCATGAGGGTTGGAGGGCCCACAAGGCGAACCTCAGCCCCCATCATCTGAAGCAGGCCGACATTGGAACGCGCCACGCGGCTGTGCAGTACATCCCCGCAAATGGCCACCCGCAGGCCTGCAATGCGCCCGAAGGCCCGGCGCATGGACAGGGCGTCCAGCAGGGCTTGAGTCGGATGTTCATGCTGGCCGTCCCCGGCATTGATCACCGAGCAGGAGACCTTCTGAGCCAGCAAAGACGCCGCCCCCGAGGCAGCATGACGGATAATCAGAATGTCAGGCTGCATGGCGTTCAGGGTGACCGCCGTATCGATCAGGGTCTCACCCTTTGAAATCGACGATGAACGCGGGCTCATATTCACGGTATCGGCCCCGAGCCGCTTACCCGCCAGTTCGAACGAGCTCTGGGTTCGGGTTGAGTTCTCAAAGAACAAGTTCATCAGGGTTCGACCCTTGAGCAGGTCGAGCTTTTTCGAGGTCTGCCGGTTCAGACTGACGAAGCCGTCGGCCAGATCCAGCAGGCCGGTCACTTCCACCGGGTTCAGGTCCTGAATGGACAGAAAATGCCGCCGTGGAAACGGGAAGGTCCGTCCGAGGACCTCGCTCAGACCAGGAGGCGAAACAGTCATTGAGCAGGTCTATTAGGCGAGGTCGCTTCAGGTGCCAAGGGTCGCTCTTGGTCTGAATCTAACTTTGGTACCGCCGTTGTATGAACCTCTAAGCCAATGCCGGACTCGATCAGACCAAGAAGAAACGGCGCAAGCCCGATGCCAGAGCCTGTTCCCTTTAGATGGAAACGTCTAGAGGGATACAACAGGCTCTAATTCAAGATGTTAGAGTGCGTTTCGATCCGATAACCGGTTCCCACTTATCGGAACGCACTCTAGGCC
>NMUI01000274.1 GCA_002221445.1 Phenylobacterium zucineum
TACCTCACCGGCACGAGCGAGGTAGCGCTCGCGGGCTACCACCGCGACGAAATCGTTGACCTAAGCGATGGCCCGCTTCGCTACGCCGGCTGGAGCACCTGCTATCGACGCGAGGCCGGCAGCCACGGCAAAGACACCCGCGGAATCTTGCGCGTGCACCAGTTCAACAAGCTCGAAATGTTTGCCTACATTGACCCTGCCGAGGCCGAGGCTGAGCACGCCCGTCTACTCGCCTGGCAAGAGCAGATGCTGCAGAAGTGCGAGCTGCCATACCGCGTCATCGACACCGCGGCTGGCGACCTCGGCTCATCGGCGGCCCGCAAGTTCGATGCCGAAGCCTGGGTGCCGACCCAGCAGACCTACCGCGAGCTCACCTCGACCTCGAACTGCACCACCTTTCAGGCTCGCCGCCTAAACGTGCGCTACCGCCGCGAAGACGGCAAGACCGCAAACGTCGCCACGCTAAACGGCACGCTCGCCACAACCCGATGGCTAGTCGCGATTCTCGAAAACCACCAACAGGCAGACGGCTCGGTGCGAATTCCAGAGGCACTGCGCCCATACCTCGGCGGCGCCACCAGCATCAACCCGAAGAGCTAAGAGCACCGAGCATGAACAACCAGCCGATCGCCCAAGGAGACGACCGCTGGTTAATCGCACTCGACGTCGACGGCACACTCGTGCACGACGACGGCTACATGTCTGCGGTCGTCGCCGCAGAGGTTGCGCGAGTGCGAGCACTTGGTCACGAAGTTGTCATTGCAACCGGGCGGTCGGCGGCTAACACGATTCCGGTGATTCGCGACCTAGACATCGACGGCGGCGAGGCCGTGTGCAGCAACGGTGCCGTGACGGTTCGCATCGACCACACTCATCCACGTGGATTTGAACCAATCGAGGTAATCAGCTTCGACCCACGCACGGTGCTCACCGAGCTGCTTCAGTACTTGCCAGATGCCCACTTCGCTGTTGAAGAGCTCGACGGCAGCTACAAGTTTCATAAGCCGTTTCCGGCATATGCGCTCGGCGACGTAAACCAAGAGACCCCGCTCGAAGAACTTATGCAGAACCCTGTCAGCAGAGTCGTCGTGCTCAGCCCAGGTCACGACCTCGACGACTTTTTGGCGCTCGTAAAAAAGGCCGGACTGCACTCGGTGTCTTACGCCATCGGCTACACGGCCTGGCTCGACATATCTCCAGAGGGGGTGAGCAAGGCAACGGCGCTCGAGCGCATCCGCGCAGATCGCAATATTCGCCAAGACCAGGTGCTCGTCATTGGTGATGGCCGCAACGACGTTCACATGTTCAAGTGGGCGCAGGCCGGCGGCGGTCTCGCCTATGCCATGGGCCAGGGGCCAGAAGACGTTCGCGAGCAGGCCACGGCCGTCACCGCCAACGTCGAGGACGATGGAGTTGCCAGAGTTCTCTCAGGCTTCGAGGGCATTCTCTTTACTAGAGCCCTCGGCTAAACTTAAAGGGCTTCGCTGGTGAAGCCAGGAGG
>NMUI01000275.1 GCA_002221445.1 Phenylobacterium zucineum
GTAGTTCTAGTCCCGAGCCTGGCCATGGGCGTTCGACGCCTTCACGACACCGGCCGATCTGGCAAGGCGCTCTTCTGGCTTCTGTTGCCGTTCGTTGGCGCGATCATCCTTTTGGTTTACCTGGTCGGCGACAGCCAATCTGGCCCAAACCAATACGGTGACCCGGTCAAATAACAAGTTTTCAAGGATGCGCCTCGGCCCCAAAGCCGAGGCGCTTTCTTCGCGCAAAAGCGCCGCGCCTACACTTTTGGTATGGCGGTAAAACTGGGCAGTGATGCGGACAAATCTCGCCTGCGCTCCTGGCTCGGCGGGCTGCTCATTGTGGTTGGCTTGGCGGCCGTTTCGGTACCTCTTTACCAAGAGCTGATCCAGAGCCCGATCGAGGCCGGCAACCAGAGCGCTGAGGCCAAGCAGACCGCAGAGCGATACTCGCGCGACCCGCATCCGAGCCATTTGACGAATGCAAAACTCGCAGTCGGCCAGGTCTTCGGTCTGTTCTATGCGCCACGATTGGGTAAAAACTTTAGGCGTCTGATTGGCCAGGGAACCAGCGTCGAGCAGGTGTTGAACCCGGTTGGCATCGGCCACTACCTCGGCACCGCGCTGCCGGGTCAAGTTGGAAACTTCGCCCTGGCTTCGCACCGAACCACCCACGGCGGGGCCTTCAACTACATCGACACCTTCATACCGGGTGATGACATCGTGGTCGAGACCCGCTGGGGTTGGTATGACTACAAGGTTCTGACCACGAAGGTCGTCGAACCGTCAGAGCGATGGGTGATTCAGGCAGATCCGCTTCACCTTGGCACCGGTCGATACATCACGCTTACCACCTGCACTCCGCGCTACACGGCAGCCCAGCGACTGATCGTCTGGGGCAAACTGGCCAAGAGCTACCCGCGGTCCGGCGGGGAACCCAGCGAGCTGGCCGACATCCTGAAGGTTTCAACCAACTAACAATCGAGAAACATCGGCGAATTTTATTGCCGCGATAGCCAGCCAGCGATACCTTGGCATCAAGAACCAATCTTTCAGGGGGTTGCGAAATGAACATCAAGAAGTCTTTAGCGGTAGTGAGTGCCTTTGTGCTGGCCCTTACTGTTGGGCTGACCGCCCCGCCGAGTGCGGCGAGCGCCAATGACGGCGGCTCTCAGGGCCAGAACGGTGCGGATCACGCCGATCAGTTCAATGGCGGATGGGACGGCACCGCAATCGGTCTCGATGCTCGACCTTATGTGACGTCATTAACCATCGACGGAGTATCTCAACTAACCGATGTGCCGCAATCGCCGACCGATGACTTCTGGGCCTCGCCGGTGCGTGCCGCAATCTACGCCTTCAACTCTTGCCCGACTGGCAAAACCCCTGACTCGGGCGAGTGCTATGCCGACCCAAATCGCATTGGAATAACTATGGGATACGGCAACGGCGACTCGATTGCGACCAACTTCGCAAGTGATTCGGCCGCCGAGTTCGGCATCACCACTAACTCCATGATCGACCTAACTGTTCAGATGAACGGGTTCAAGGGGGCGCTCGGTTGGACCTGGCTGAGCGGGCATCCAAG
>NMUI01000276.1 GCA_002221445.1 Phenylobacterium zucineum
GCCGCCGCGAGCATGCGCAAGCGCTTCTGGAAGGCCTCAACGCGCGTGGCCTTGCCTACAGCGCCATCGAGATCGATCCAGTCGACAACTGGGCGGATGCCCTGAAGCGACGACAACCCCCAGATCTCGCAGCCGACAAGCTGCGACGGGGTGGCGAACCGAGTATCTGTTTCGATGCCCATCTGGTTGGCGATGTCAAAAACCTCGCGGCGAGTGACGGAATCGATCCAGGGGAGTCGATCGGCAGGGGCGCAGAGCACGGTGCCATCCCACCAGACGATCGAGCTGAGTGCGCCCTCGAGAATGAAGCCGTCAGCATCAAGCAAAACTGCCTCATCGGCCCCGTGAACTATGGCCTTGCGGCGCATCTGCATGCCAAGGCTCAGGTCGGGGCCTTTGACCGTCGGAGCCACTCGTGGATCAACTTCGGGATATGTCCAAAGAACCATGTCGCGCAACTGCTCAGGTGCCTCACGAAGACGCAGATACAGTCGCTCACCGGTCGCAGCCTCACCGTGATACTCGATACGCGGAAACCAGCGTCCGGTTCGCGGAAGCAGGGCCTTTACGGCGACGGCGAAGTCATCGCACTGAGCGGCGGTTGCCGAGTCAATCGAGCTGACCCAGGCCTTGAAGCGCGCAAAGTGCACATCGAGCGAACGCACACGGCCGTCTTCGACAAGCCAGGAGTCGGCCACCCCGAGTTGAACCTCAGTCTCTGGGGCAGAACTAATGAGCGAAAGTGCGCCAGCCCGAAAGGCATAGAACTGGCCAAAGTCTGGCATTGGCTCAACCCCTCATCCTTGCTGGTCGGTGTTCGACTGAAGCGCGCCCACTCAGCGTCTAATCTATAGAGTAAATCGGTTTCGAAAAGCCAGTTCACCAGAATGCGAGGGGTTGCTAGTTGCGGCTATTTCACGCGTCACTTCAAGGATGGGCAAAGCCTGCCGACGCGTTCATCGCAATGTATCAACCAGAGCGAAACGCCTTTTGGCTAGATCGCGAAACTCATCCAACTCAGCGATTTTCGGTAATCGGGGCGTGTGCCGAACCGATGGAAATGACAGGATCCGATGCGCAGGCTCAGATCGACGAGTTTCTTGAAGCGCTAGCGGTGGATGCCGATATCGATGTGCCCTTCTCGTGGCGGCCGGGCTTGGTTGGCTACCTCGATTACGAGCTATCGGCACCGAAGTTTGGTTTCGCAGATCGAGCCATGGTCTTCGACCATGATGCCCGTGAGACTTATTTTGTTGGGCTGTTTGAAGACGAGACCGACTTCAAGCACTGGCACAATGCGGCTCTGCTGCGGCTTTCACTCATTGGTGGTCAGTTGGGGCAGTATCGCCACCGGCACGAGCGGTTTTCACAAGTTGGTGAAACTCGCCTGCGTCATTCTCCAGCTGCGTACTTGTTGAATATCGCGCAAGCACATGCCGCGATTCGCAGGGGTGACGTGTATCAGATTTGCCTCACAAACGAGCTTTCGGCCGAGAGTTCGATTGACCCGCTCGAGGCCTTTCTGCGGCTTCGAGAGGCTAATCCTGCGCCCTATGCGACCTTCATTAGATTCGGTGATACGGCCGTGGTTTCGGCCAGCCCAGAGCAGTTTCTGGCGATCGATGCGTCAGGCCAAATCAGTTCTAAGCCCATCAAGGGAACGCGTCGTCGAGGTGCTACCGACGCCGAGGATCAGGCTTTACGCGAGGAGTTGGCAAGCGACCCCAAGGAGCGTGCCGAGAACCTGATGATTGTAGACCTGATGCGGAATGACTTTTCGGTGGTGGCGGAGCCCGAATCGGTGGCGGTTGAGAACCTGTTCGAGGTTGAGACCTATGCGAGCGTTCA
>NMUI01000277.1 GCA_002221445.1 Phenylobacterium zucineum
CCACTTATCGGAACGCACTTTAGTCCGCCCTCGACCCGGTCAACCCGGCAGCCGGACCGTCGCCTTCAAGCCCCCCAGGGCCGAGCGTGCCAGGAGTATGTCGCCCCCATGGGCCCGGGCCACGTCCCTGGCGATGGCCAGACCAAGACCCACCCCCTTCTCATTTTGATTTCGCGCCTCATCCAGGCGATTAAAGGCTCTGAAGGCGTCCTCATACCGCTCCGGCGCGATACCTGGTCCGTTATCCTCCACGACAATCTGGACCCAGCCTTCGGGCAGGGGACTTCCGGCAATGTGAACCCTGTCCCCATGGGCGGCGGCATTCATGATCAGGTTGGACAGGGCCCGCTTCAGGGCGTTGTAGCGCACCCGGACAACTAGGTTTTCATCAACCGTCACCTTGGCCTCGACTCCAGCCCGCCGGGCACCTTGCTCGACTTCGGCGATTAGTTGGCCAAGGTTCACCGACTCGACGACCTCACCTCCCTCGCCCTGGGCGAAGGCCAGATATTCGTCGATCATGTGCTCCATTTCGGACAGATCACGTTTCATTTCTGCGGTGCGGTTGTTGGGTTCGGCCAGGGCCAGCTCCAACTTCAGTCGGGTCAGGGGGGTGCGCAGATCGTGGCTGACCGAGGCCAGGAGCGAGGTGCGTTGATCAATGTGCCGTTGAATCCTGGACTTCATGGCCAGGAAGGCCCGGGCGGCCTTGCGAACCTCCCGCGCACCGTGGGGTTTGAAGGCCGGTGAATCGATTCCGCGACCAAAATCTTCGGCGGCATCAGCCAGGCGCTCAATGGCGCGCACCTGATTACGAATAAAAAGAATAGAGATGGCGGTGAGAAGGAGGGTCGCAATCGTCATCCACAAGACGAAAATATGACCCTGGGTCGCCACAGCGCGATCCCGTGGTGCCAGGATTCGCATGACGCCATTCCTGATCCGGACCCGAATGTCCACATAGGCGGGATAGCGGGTCGTGTCGAACCAGAATGGGGCGTCCAATCGAGCGGCCAGGGCCCTTTCCAGCACCCGGTCCACCACGGCGAAGGGGTTTTGGCGTCGCCCTTGCGGCAGGGCGCGGCCCGGCTGAATAGCAATCGACAGGCTCATCGAGTGTTCAGCCCGGTCGGTCAGCTTGGCCAGGGCCGCTGGGCTGGGATCATCGTGATAGCTTTCGACCGCCCAGGCCACATCACCAGCCAAACCCTCGGACAAGCGGCTGGTCACGGTTTGCCAGTGTGCATCAAAGAACACCCATGTGACCGCGATCTGCATGATCGCCACCGGCAGGACGATAATCAACAGACTGCGCCCGAACAGGGTGGTGGGCAGGCTGCGCTTGATTAGCCTTTGCCAGCCCAAGGACGAAAAGAGCCTCAGGCGCATCAGTCGGGTGCCAACAGATAGCCGATACCCCGCACGGTCTGCAGGTAACGCGGGATCTTGGGGTCGGTCTCGATCTTGCGGCGCAGGCGTGTGACCTGAACATCTACTGCCCGGCCGGAGGCATCGACGGTTTCCCTGGCCAGTTCCATGCGTTCCACCGGTTCGTGGGGGCTGCGGGCCAGCCGGCGCAGCAGGGCGATCTCCGCCTCGGTCAGGCGGATGACCTCGTCTTCACGGGTCAGTTCACCCCGGTCGATGTCGAAGCGGCAGGTGCCGAGGACGAGAGGCCCGGTCGCGGTCTGGGTCGGCTTAGCGTCAGACCGCCGCAAGATCGACTCAATGCGCAGCAATAGTTCCTCAGGTTCAAAGGGCTTGGCCAGATAGTCGTCGGCGCCCAGTTTCAGACCCTCGATCCGGTCACCAGGTTCGCCCCGGGCGGTCAGCATAAGGACCGGTGTGCGCCCTGCCGCGCCCTTACGCGCCCGCAACCAGCGGGTCAGGGCAAACCCGTCTTCACCGGGCATCATGACGTCAAACACCGCCAAATCAAAGTCCAAGGAGTCGAGCAAGCCCCGCGCCGCGGCCCCTCCAGAAGCTGCGGAGACCCGAAAGCCCTTCCGGGAGAGGTATTCTTTCAGCAACTGACGAATGCGATCGTCGTCATCCACCACCAGCAGGTGGCGGTCTGCTACAGGGCTGGAGGTCACGGGCAGGCTCCAAAATGTTTGACGCGGCGCGCGCAGAGGTTTGTAAGGGGGTTTCCTTGAAAGGAGGAACTTTCCCCATGACTCTCGTTCCCTTCGATGATCGCGACGGTTGGATCTGGCTGGACGGCCAGTTTGTTGCTTGGCGTGAGGCGAAGGTGCACGTATTGACCCATGGCTTGCACTACGCCTCGGCGGTGTTTGAGGGCGAGCGCATGTATGGTGGAGAGATCTTCAAGCTGACGGCTCATACGGAACGGTTGTTCAAGTCGGCGGAGTATCTGGACTTCGAAATCCCCTTCACCGTCGCCCAGATCGATCAGGCCTGCAAGGACACCTGCGCCAAGAATGGCCTGAATGATGCCTATCTGCGCCCCATCGCCTGGCGGGGCACGGAAATGATCGGGGTCAGCGCCCAGAACACCAAGATCCACGTGGCCATAGCCGTTTGGGATTGGCCGGACTATTTCAAGCCGGAGGAAAAGGCCAAGGGCATTCGCATGTGCTGGGCCAAGTACAAGCGCCCCTCGCCGGAGACCGAGCCTGTCCACGCCAAGGCGACGGGGCTCTACATGATCTGCACCATCTCCAAGCATGCGGCGGAAAAGTACGGCTATACCGACGCCATGATGCTCGATTATCGGGGTTATGTGGCCGAATCCACCGGTTCCAACGTCTTCTTCGTCAAGGACGGTGCCCTCCACACCCCGACCCCCGACTGCTTCCTGAACGGCATCACCCGTCAGTCGGTGATTGAGCTGGCCCGCAGCCAGGGGGTGAGCGTGACTGAACGCCACATCATGCCCGAAGAGCTGTCGACCTTCACCGAATGCTTCGTGGTGGGCACAGCGGCCGAAGTGACCCCGGTCTCACAGATTGGCGACTACACCTTCACCCCAGGCACCCTGTCCCTGGGCCTGATGAATGACTATGCCAAAATGGTCCGGCACCAGCTGGTTCCGGCGTAACAAGCTTTCGGGGTGAGGATGACCTCACCCCGGCGAGCCTATAGAATGTAGTTGAGCGGGTTCGGATAGGCCTCATTCTGTGAAGCTTTCACTAGGCCGACCACGCAGCGCAGTCCGTACCAGATGGAAGTGAGCGCCAGGGTGAGCTGGGCCAGCATCAGGATCGGAATACCGATCAGGATAATGCTGAGAATAGCCCCCAGAAGAACATGGCACCCGTCGCCAGCATAACCACCGCCCCGATCCAGAACGTGCGGATCAGAAAGGTATAGTGCGACAAAGCCCGCGCCGTCGCCGTACTGCGATTGGCGTAGGCGAGGATCAAGCCGATAACCGCGCTGGCGCCGCCGGTAATGAACCCGCCCAGAAACAGGGCGTAGGTCACCACCGTCATGGTCTTGTCCTCGACGGCGACCGGGATCGGATTGCTGTTGATCTGGTCGCTCAATGCGGCCTCCTGTGAAATCGTCCCACTGAATGTGGGGGCTTTTCAACAGATAGCCAGCTTAATTCGGTGTCATGTTTGGGGTGGCATGGCTGCCATCACCGCGGAGTGAGATCCCCCGCTTTGCTGCAAGAGATTCAATTTACTTCGGACTACATGCCCTGCAGTTGCACTGCGCGGAATCTGCTACATGATGGACTAGAGCTGAATCCGAGCGGGTTGAATCGAAATAAGATTCCCAGTTGGGGCGAAGCGTGATTCATCATGTGAAGCCCTCGGCGCCACCCTGA